>JANXXE010000033.1 GCA_025350815.1 Myxococcales bacterium
ATCGCCCTTCTTGGACGCGGTAGCGGAAGATTTATGCACAGCCGCCCGCGACGGCTCGAAGCGTCCGGATTCTGCCCGGCGACGTCCGGCGCCCAAAAAGAGCGGCCGGAATTCTGCTGCAAGCGCCCGCAAGCCCGTGAACGCGGCCCGGCACGGCCGTTGCTGTCCGTGGTGCCCATGAAGAATCGTCGACACATCCCCATGCCAGTGGCTGTCGTGGTTTCGGCCGTGCTGCTGTCGGCCCCCACCTGGGCCCACGGGGACGACCGTGGCCGCAGCGACACGGACCCACAGCCCGGGACGCCGCGCGAGGCGCTTCACCCCGAGTTCATCCTTGAATCGCTGGACGTCGCCGAAGAGGACTACGATTCGACCTTTGCCCAGGATCTGGTCGAGGATGACCTTTCGCTGCGGGCCCGGCGGGCGCTGCTGGGCGCTGCCCCCGCGCGGCCGCTTCCCGGGCCACACTGGACCACGTGGCTGCCGCGCCTGGTCGTCCAGGCCACCGCCACACGGACGTCTTCGCGCCAGGATTTTCGCACGGTCGCCTTCGCCGACTTTCCCCTGGGCGGTCGTGACACACCCGCACTGCCCCTGGCCGCGCGCCCGCCGGCCGTCCCCGCCCCGCCCCTGAGACTGCCGCCCGCCGAAGCGGCATGTCTTGCAGACGCACGAAGCGCGGCTGTGGCTCTGGCGGCGGCCGATCCCTCGCGCGGCAGTTCGATGGTCGAACGGGCGCGCCGGTCGGCCTGGCTGCCCGAGTTGCGGCTGCGCGTCGACCGCCGACAGGGGCGTACCGAATCGTTGAACTTCCAGCCGTCCGGCGGGACGACCGAGTCACCCCTTGGATTGGATACCGCCCATGACGTACGATACGAGGCCCGGGCAACGTGGGATCTGGCAAAGCTGGTGTTCAGCACGGAAGAATTGGCGGCACAGGCCCAGTCACTGCGCATGGCGGACATGAGACGCGAAATTGAATCCTCTGTGAATCGATTGTACTTCGAGCGGCGACGCCTGGAGGCCGCAGCGCCAACCGCGCCGACGGGGGCGCCGGATTCGGACCGGGCGTTGCGCATCCAGGAACTGACCGTCGAGCTTGAGACGCTGTCCGGCGGGGCACTGCCTTCTTGCGCCGGGCTTGGGCAGGCGCCACCATGACGGGGGGCCCCGTGGATTCGCGCAAGTCCAGACGGTTTTCCGTCGACGTCGAAGCGACCCTGACACCTGACGGCGCCGACCCTGTGCCGGCCCGGGCACGCGATCTCTCCCGCACCGGCATTTGCGTCATCAGCGCGCACCCGATCGCCAGCGGGCACGACGTAACGCTGCGCCTGGTCCTGGCCTTCAGCAACAACGCGACCTCCGAGCCCCTGTCCCTGAGCGCGCGGGTCGTGTGGTGCACGCCCATCGCCCAGTCATTTCAGATCGGCGTGATGTTTTGCGACGTCACCGACAAGCAGGACGGCTTTCTGGAAATGTTTTTGCAATTCCTCGATGGGACCCTGGCGCCCAGCGGTCTCGGCGATGGTTCCGGCGACGACGAGACCGACCCTGGTCCCGCCAGCCCCGACGATCTCTTCAAGGCCTAGTGCCGCACGTCAGCCGCCCCGGCGCACGATCGCCTCTGCGATGCGAA
Organism: Myxococcales bacterium; assembly: GCA_025350815.1. Lineage (GTDB taxonomy): Bacteria > Myxococcota_A > Polyangia > Fen-1088 > Fen-1088 > JANXXE01. The sequence goes on from JANXXE010000033.1 coordinate 1,640, forward strand.
CGCCGTCGAGCGCGGCGCTGACAATGCCGCCCGCGTAACCGGCGCCTTCGCCCGAGGGGTACACGCCAGGTAGCGTCGGGGATTCGAGCGTTTCCGGATCCCGCACAATGCGCACCGGGGCGCTGGTTCGCGTCTCCGCCGCAATCAAGACCGCGTCGGGATCGTCCAGCAAGGGGTAACGCCGCACCAGATCGCGCAGGCCTCCGCGCAGGGCCGTCGTCACGAAGGGCGGAAATACCTCCGCAAGGCTGCCCGTCACGATTCCCGGGCGGTAACTGGTCTTGGGCAGCGAGCTACTGGGATGCCCTGCAAGGAAATCGCCCAGTCGCTGCGCGGGCGCGCGAAAGTTGCCGCCGGCCAGACGAAACGCCGCCTGTTCAATCTGGCGCTGCAGCCCGACGCCCGCCAGCGGCCCGGCACTCACGGGACCGAATTCATCGGTGCGAACGGTTACCACCATACCGGCGTTGGCGAAGGGCGAATCACGACGCGACAGACTCATGCCGTTGACCACCGTTCCGTCGGCCTCCGTCGCGGCGGGCACGATCCACCCCCCCGGGCACATGCAGAAGCTGTAGACGCCCCGCCCCTCACACTGGGCCTTCAGTTCATAAAAGGCCGGCGGCAAGCGCGCGTCGCCCGCCACCGGGCCGTACTGCATGCGGTTGATCACCGCCTGCGGGTGCTCCAAACGAACGCCCACCGCCATCTCCTTCCGTTCGACAGCGATGCCCGCAGCCAGCAGCCATTCGTACACCAAGCGTGCCGAATGCCCGACCGCCAGGACCAGGACGTCGGCGGGCAATTCGCCACCACCGCGCAGACGCACGGCGCGCACGCTTCCGCCCTGGACGCGGACGCCGACGGCCTCGCTGTCGAAGGCATAGGCGACACCCTGCGCTTGCAGGTGGGTACGCAGACCCGTCAACACCTTCGGCAGGCGGTTCGAGCCGACGTGCGGTCGCGCGTCACTTTCGATTTCCGCCGGGGCACCGAAGCGCACCAGATCGGCCAGAATGCCGGCGACGCCCGCGCGATCCTTCGACCGCGTGTACAGCTTGCCGTCGGAATACGTCCCCGCCCCGCCCTCGCCGAAGCAGTAGTTCGAATCGGGGTTCAGGCTGCCACGCTGAAGCGCCGCCAAATCGTGACGACGGGGCTGCACCGGCTTGCCGCGTTCGAGAATCGTCGCCGCGATGCCCGCATCCGCCAGGCGCAAGGCGGCCCAGGTCCCCGCGGGGCCCGACCCGACGATCACCACCCGCGGGACGGCGCGTCCGGACGGCCAGGACAAAGACGCGCGTCCGACGGCGACGACAGCTGGCTCGGACTCGCCGGTCTCGAACACCTCCAGTCGCAACTGGAAGCCGATGGGACGGCCCATGCCCTTGCGCGCATCCAGCGAGCGACGCACGACGCGCACGCGCCCCACCCGCACCGTCGGCCACCCAAGTGCCCGCGCCGCTGTATCGGCCGGCGGCTCGTCCGCCGCGTCGAGGGACACAAAGGTATCGACGATTCTCGACATTCGGGGATCAGCGACTGAGGCCCACGCGTCGACGGGCGACCAGACAATTGGCGCCGCCGAGCGCGAAATCCCGGCAGGTCTGCGGACGGTCGTCGTAGATCCGACAGGCGAAAGGCTGCGGGGATTCACCGGTATTTCCGGTCAGGGCGGCACATCTGCCGCCGTCGCGCAGAACGCTGAAGCGGTGGCCCTGCCGCACGATCAGCGCCGGCTGCTTCCAGACCACGGGATCGCGCATCGCCACGCTGACGACGTGGTACGCCTCACGGCAGCAGGCCCCGCAGGTGTCGCAAGCGACGGGGGCCTCCCAGCGCTCGCACGCAGGGTACGCCGGATCGATCCGCCGGTCCGCCGCAACGTTGTCCTTTTCGGAAGCCTGCCGGCATCGATGGACCGCGGTGCCACGCCCGCCCTGGTACGCCCACGCACAGGTACCGCAACGCTGGCCCTGCGCGCCCAACCGAAATCCCAGAGGGTGGCGTTCCGGCACTTCGGTCGCCGCTGGCTGGACAAGCGCCGCCGTGATTGTCAAAGCGCGGGTCAGCACGGGTGCCATCGTCGGCAGCAACGCGCGGGCCGCCCCTGCCTGGGCCAGCGCGCATGCATCGGGAGCGTCGTCTGCGGCCGCTTCGTGCAGCGGCTGTTCGGGCAAGCGTTCGTAGTATTCGCGCCACTCTGTTGTCGGAACCATCTGCGCGCGCAGGCCGACGCTGTCGGCAAGATGCGCCTGCAATCTCAAACACGCCTGTTCCCGCGCGCAATCGCGATCGCTGGTGTTGTCGAGGCCCCAATCCGCGCGTGCCCAGTTGTCCTCACCTTGAACCAGCGCGTGACAAAGTTCGTGAAGCACCAGCTGCGCCAGACTGTCGTCCGCGTCCAACGTCTCGACGGATCCGATCGACAGTGTTCCCGCCCCATCGGACGACGCATACGCCGCGTCCGTCCGCTGCAGGCGCAAACCCAGCGTCATAAGCGCGTCCTGCCAGACGCGATCGATCGGGGGTTGGTTGAGGGGACTGACCCTGACCAGTCGGGAATTCATGCCGAAGGCACACCTTACGACGAATTCTTTTTGTATTGACTCTCAACTGTTCTGCTCGTAGAAAACACGTTTCCGCTGTCGTGTGCGCATGACAGGGTGGGCCCCCGGACGGGCTTTGACGCAAAATCTGACGCTGAGGCAAATGTCCTCACGTTCTGTTGTTATCAGGTTTTTCTTTGCTGTCTTCTTTCGCATACCTTCTGAACCGTCGTGCCATCGCAGCGCTGGCAGGGGCCCTTACCATGCCCGTGGCGGCCCCTGTCCCCGAAGCCCCCATCGCGCACGAGGCCACGCCCCGCGTCGACGCCGAGCGTGACACGCCCACCGAGAGCTGCTTCGCCGAGACCATTTGCAGCCTCAAAAGTCGGGTTCGCTGGCGGACCGCGGCGTGGGGCCCCAGCTACTGCCATCTGATCGCCCGCGGCATTTTGACGTCCGCGCAGAAGCACGATCTTTCGCCCAATCTTCTACTGGCCGTTATGCTGAATGAAAGCGATCTCGACGAGAAAGCCGTCGTCACCACAATGCATGGCGGCCACGTGTACGCGAAGGACAGCGGCCTGATGGGCATCCGCTGCGTGATCGACCAGCGTGGGCACTGTGCCAACGGCAACGTCCGGGGCCTTGCCTGGAAGTCCCTGATGGATCCGCTGACCAACATCGAACTGGGCGCGCACGAGTTGGCGACGTGGCGGGACGGCGCGGGCATCGCCAGCAAAACCATTCGCGTGCGTGGCGCCGATGGGCGTTTGCGGACCAAGACTGTGAACGTCAGCTGCCCGCACAAGACCCACGCCTACTGGGCCCACTACAACCACGGCCCGCGCTACATAGACAAGGGACCGGCGCGCCACTATCCACACCGGATCGCCGTTTTGTATTACGCCCTCACCAAGGCGATGAATCTCGACGAATCGACCGACCTCGATTCGAAACACCTGACGGTGCAGGATCCGGGGGCGCGCCTGCGCACAGCTGATCGCCCGGTCGAGGCCCGCTACCGCAAGCTGTGCGACGAGATCCGAGATTCTGGTGCGTCTTGCGCGGGCGTCGCGGCCCTGGGCACATCGTCGCCCGTCAACTGAGCGATGCCCACGGTGCCGAGGGCGTCAGCGCCCGGTGTTTCTGTCTCGCTGTGCATGATCGTGAAGGACGAGGAGGCGAATCTCGCCCGCGCGTTGGCCAGCGTCGCCGGAATCTTCGAACAGATTGTCGTCGTCGACACGGGCTCGACCGATGGTACACGCACAATCGCCGCACAACACGGGGCCGATGTCATCGACTTCCCCTGGGTCGACGATTTTTCGGCCGCGCGCAACTCCAGCCTGAAGGCCGCGCGTGGCAACTGGATCGTTGTGATGGACGCCGACGAAATCTTGCGCGCGGAATTCGTCACGCGCATCAAGCCCCGACTGATGTCCGACGGACGCGGCGGCCTGGCGGTGCGTTTGCGAAATATGCATCCCGACGGGCGGCTGATGGGCGAGTCGCAGGTGCTGCGCATTTTTCACAACCATCCCGACGTTCATTTCACCGGACGAATTCACGAAAGTGTCGCGGCCAGCGTCGAGGCCAGCGGAGCGCGCATCACGGTTCTTCCGGACATCGTCTTCGACCATTTCGGTTACACAAAGGAAGAACATCTTCGCAAGGGCAAGCATCAGCGCAATCTGTCGCTGCTGCGACTTGCCCAGCAGGAACGGCCGGCGGATCCATCCGTGTGGTACCACCTGGGTCTCCAGCACTACAGCGTCGGCGATCTCGATGCGGCCCGACCGCTGTTCCAGCGCGTCGTGACCTTTCACGCCGGATCAACACTGGCGGGCACCACGGCATCAAAGCTGGCCGACCTTCTGTGTCGGCAGGACCGACCCGGCGAGGCCTGGCGTGTCGCGCACGATTTCGCGAATGCAGTTGTTGGCGGCGTTGACTGCCGCTTTGTCGTCGGACGCGCGGCCTTGCAGGCGGGCGACGGGACTGCGGCCGCCACAGTGGCCAGGGCGTTGCTGGCCGATCCCACGCCGATCTTCGGCGAGATCTTTGTCAGGCAGGCGCAGGCCGAAGACCTTCTGGCCCGGGCGCTGTGGCAGCAGGGCGCGCAGGATCAGGCCCTCGCCAGCCTCGAAACTGCACTTTCCGGAAGCGCACAGGATTCCGATCTGGCGGAGTTGTGGGTCCGCTATTTCGGCTTGCGCTTCGGCGCCGATGGTCTGCAGCAGCAAGCCTTCGGCCGGCTCAAAGGTGAACAGATTGTCGCCTTGGTGGTGGCGCGATTGATGGCCCTCGGCCAGCGCGCGGTGGCGCTGGCGCTTGCACGGCGTCTGGCCGGGCACCCGGCTTTCCAGCGCTTCTTCGGCGAGATGCTGTTCGCGGCGGGCCTGTACGCCGAGGCTGCGGCGGTATTCGACCGCTTGCCAGATTGCGACGAGTGGCGGGCCCTGTGCGCCCGGAAGTTGGGTGATGGACGGGCGTTCAACGATCGCTTTGTCGCCCTCGACGACATCGAACGACCGCGCCACGCCGGCACGTGGATCGATCTATTGTTGCGCGTGGGCGCCTTCGATGCGGTGCAGGACCTTGCGCCCCTGGTCAGTGCCGAGCCCGCCGAACAATGCGTTGTGCTGGCTCGCGCCGCGGACACGGTCGGACTGCCGGACCAGGCGCTGCGCTGGGCCCGACGCGCGCCCGATGCCGCCGACGTTGCCCTGGTCTTCGCCCGACACTCGCAAGATCCCGCGGAGCGAGCCAAGGCGGTCAAGACGCTTTTTCGCGTAGGCCGTGCGCCGGTCTGGCTGTGGTGCGAGGAGATACAAGAGGCTACCCGGCGAGGAGACTTGCAAGGCGCCCGGGCCTTGCGAAAGGACGCCGCAGCCTTTTACCCCCACGCAACCCTGCCGTCGCTGAGCTGACAAGCAACGTTCGACCTCGACACCCTTATCGCCGGGTGCCATCCTTGGTACAGGAGTACAGCGGATGGCGTCGGTTCCAGCGCCCGTCGCACAGCACCCGGCGGGTGTTGGGGATCTCGTCACGCTGGATCGCGATCACCCCGGCTTTCGGGACCCCGCCTACCGCATGCGCCGGAACGATATCGCCCGCGTGGCGCTCGATTATGTGCTGGGCGATCCGGTGCCGCGAATCACGTACACGGCCCAGGAACACGGCGTCTGGGCGGCCGTCTGGCGCCGCCTCGGCCCCCTGCACCGCCGATACGCCTGTCGGGTCTACAATGAGGTTGCTCACAGCTGCAGCTCGACCCCACGCAGATTCCGCAACTTGCCGACGTCAACGCGCGCCTGGCGTCCCGGACGGGATTTCGGCTGATGCCCGTCGCGGGGCTGGTCTCGTCGCGTGTCTTTCTTTGCAGCCTGCGTGACAACGTCTTTCTTTCCACCCAATACATCCGCCACGCCAGCCGGCCGCTTTACACGCCGGAACCCGACGTGATTCACGAAGTCGTGGGTCACGCGGCCACCTTCTGTGACCCGATCCTGGCGACGCTCAATCGACTGTTTGGCGAAACGGCGGCGCGGGTCGACGAGATCACGCTGACCGCGCTTGAACGCGTGTACTGGTACACGCTGGAGTTTGGCCTGCTTCGGCAGGACGGTGACTTGCGTGCCTACGGCGCCGGACTGGTCTCGTCCTTCGGCGAGCTGGAACGATTTGAGTCCGCGGCCATCATCCGACCGTTCGATCCCGACGAGGCCGCGGCTCGCCCGTACGATCCGACAGACTACCAATCGATCCTGTATGTCGTTCCCGACCTGGAGACATTGCACGACGTCCTGTCGCGATGGCTCGCCGCCAAGTAGGTGGGGTACAGTCCGGCCATGTTGACGCTGTACGGCCACGTGAATCCCCTGTCGATCAACACGCTGAAGGTGCGCGTGGCGTTGGCCGAGGTCAACGCCGAATTTCGCTATCAACCCGTCGACCTGGCCAAGGGCGAACAGCATCGGGCGGAATTTGTCGCCCTCAATCCCTACGCCAAGATCCCGCTTCTGGTCGACGACGATTTCATCCTGGCCGAATCCGACGCCATTATGTGGTACCTGGCCGAGACGTTCGCGCCCGCTCGCCTGCTGGGCACGACGCCGCGTGAACGGGCACGCACGCTGCAATGGTGCGATTTCGTTTCGACGGGGCTGTACCCTGCCTACTACGATCTTTATCTGCACACGGTCTCAAACGCCCCCGACAAGCGCTTGCCCACAATCGCCGAATCGGCCACCAAACGCCTGGCGCGCAGCCTTGGGGTGCTTGAGCCGCTGCTTGGCAAGCAGGAGACTTTGACGGGACAATTCTCGATCGCCGATCTCAGTGCGGCCGTCGTCGTCCGCAACATCCAGGATCGCCTGCCCTTCGATGTCGCCGCGCACCCGCATCTGCTGGCCTGGTACGCGCGTGTGACCACGCGGGGCCCGTGGCAGGCGGCGATGGCCGCAGCAGCCCACTAGGAACTAGGGTACTGCGGCAACGGGGCCGTTGATTTCCTGAACCGCCGCCCGCATTTCCTCCGAGTCGCCGTAGGCGTTGGCGTAGGCCTGCACGAAGTCATCTATGCCCGGGGCGCCCCGGGCCAGGCGGCTGATGAACAACGCGCCCAAAAGGGCCTCGCGATCCCGCGGATTGTGGCCCAGGGCTTCTTGCGTCAGCCGCCAGGCCTCGACCAGATCGCCTCGGGCCATCGCCAGGCGGGCGAGCCCCAGCAGGGGACGTACAGTGGCGAACTGAACGTCGGGCGTGACGTCAGCCAGCGGCAGGCACCGGGTGAAGCTGTCGGCCGCCCGGGGACCATCTCCCAGGGCCTCTGACAGTTCGCCCTGGCGCATGAACAGCACCGCAGATGCCGGAACCCGCGACGCCCAGGCGTCGATGAACGCCCGTGCCGCAGCGACCTCGGCTGCGAAGAGACCGGCCGCGAGCAAGGCAATCAAATCGCCGCCGAAATGGCTCTTGCTCAGAGCCCCCACGCCTGCCCGGTCGAGCGCGGCGCAGGCCCTGGGCGCGGTCCGCGTCAACAGCGCCTGGTCTTTCCAGAAACGCGCCAGCTCCAATAACTTGAACCAGCTATACAAATCCGAGGGATCGCGGTCGACACAGGCCTGCAGAATGCGTCCGTCGCGCTCTCGCTTTCCGCGCGCTGCCGCGTGCGAGCGAACATAGCCCAGGTGCTCGACGGCGCCGGACAGGTGCACGATCCTTCGGCCACTGGCGGTCAGGTAAATGCCCAGCGTCCGGCTGACATCTTCATGAATGGGGAACTCGTAGCGAACGCGGGGGTCGGCGCGGAACATGCGCAGCAGACGCGCCTCGCGCACGTGGCCACCCGGCATTGCGTTTCGCATTAGCAAGGTCGCCGCGCCTGCGGTCCGATCGTCTGCCACCGCGCGAATCTGCGCCGACAACCCGGTGGACAGCATCTCATCGGGGTCCAGTTGCAAGATCCAGTCGCCCGTCGCCATGTCCAGACTGGCATTGCGGGCCGCCGCAAAGTCATCGTCCCAGGGGCGTCGTGTCACATGGCCGCCGGCCGCCTCGATCAAGCCAACCGTCCCATCTGTCGACCCCGTATCGACGACGCACAGTTCGTCCCAGCAGCCTTGCGCCGCTGCGATGAAACGCGGCAGCATTTCCGCCTCGTTCCGCACGATCAGGCACAGGGAAATGCGTGCCGGCGTCGTCACGGCACCGAGTACCGCTTGCGCGCCTGCCCCGAGGCGCCGGCCTGCATGTTGCGCCGGTGAAGAATCGCGCCCGCAGCATTGGCCAGGCTTCCGCACCGTTCCAGCAGCGCCGTCGCAGTCGCAAGTTCCTTGTCATCCAGTCGCACACCGGCATTCTCACAATCACGGCAAGCAGCGACGAGATCCTGGATCTTCTCGCTTGCCCCCACCAGATCGCCGGCATGCAGCCGCGCTGCCACTGCCGCCAGACTGACGGTCAGATTCCTCTTGGCATCCGTGCCGGGCAAAGGCGTCATTGCGCCCTAGCGTGCGGCGTCGGGAGGCGGCGGCTGCTGGAGGCTGGCAACCGCGCCCGTGAACCCTTCCACGATGGGTGCCAGAACACGCTCGGCCTCGCGCGCGGGCCCCGCCTCGCCCGTCGCCTGCGCCGCCAGAAGGCGCGCGCAGATGAAGGCATACAGCTCTGTGAGCCGATCGACCATTTCGGGCGCGACCGGGCGATTCAGCGTGGTCATCAATTCGTTGACAATGTCCGTCGCCTTTTTCAGGGGCAGCATGGCCGTCGTCCTTCGCTTTCCCTCCAACGCGGCGGCCCCCGCGCGCACGTGCCGCAGCGCCGCTTCCAGCAGCAACACCATCAGGCGTTCCCGCGATGCGGTTTCGTTCTGTGTGCTGGCATATTTTTGTGCGGCGATCATGGGCTATCCCCCGTTTGAATTCGACGACTGCTGGCCCAGGTAGTTTCCGGCCGCCTTAAGGCCCGCGATGATCTTCTCCATGGCGGAAAACTGCACGATCAGTCCTTCCTTGTACTGGCTGATTCGGCTTTCGAGGACGCTGGCCTCCTTGTCCATCGTCTTGACGGTGCTGTTCAGACCCTTCGTTCGGGTCGTCAGGGTGCCGTTGGCGACGTTCACAGTGGCATCGGCCAGTGTCGCGATGGTGTCCCTGATCCCCGTAGTGGTCGTGTTGAAGATCTTGTTGACGGCGCTTGCGTCCAACCCGATGGCCTTGGTCAGCGTCGACGTGTCGATGCTGATGGTACCGTCCAGGGCGCTCTTGATGCCCAGATCGACCAGCGAGCGAACGCTGCTGAGTCCCGGGACGCTGCCCGAGATCGACGAGCTGAGGCTGAGCCCCAGGCGACGGACGGCACCGTCGGATGTCAGGGTGGCGTTGCGGTCGGTTCCCGCGGGCGCACTGGTGTCCTTTGCGAGCACCTTGACCAGGTCATTGTAGGAATCGACAAATTTCTGCAGGTTCTTTGATGTGGCCGTTACATCGTTTTCCTGCAGCAGGCTTTCGGTGGCCGCTGACGTCGCCTTCAGTGTCAGCGTCGTGCCTGGCACGGCGTCTGTCACCACGTTGGTCTTGCGCGTGAACGCCAGGCCATTGACGCTGAACGTGGCGTTGGCGGCGTCTGTGACGGCAAGGCCCAGTGTGCTTCCGGTCGCGCCGGTGTAGCTTTCGGTGATCTGAAGGGCGCTGTTGGCAGCGCCCCCGATGGTGTAACCGGTGTCCCGGTTGGTGATCGATAGATAGTCGTTCGTACCGTCGTTCAGGACAACGGCACTGACTGGGGCCCCGGTCGCGGCGATGTTGTCAGCGACCGTCTGCAACGAGTCACCGTCAGTCATGGTGACGTTGTACGCCGTCCCGAGGATGTTGAGCGTGAGGTTCCCGCCACGCACGGTATCGGTGGTGGCGAACGCACCTGACTGCGCGCGCGCCGCGGTGGCCAGGCTGGAGACATTGATGTCGTAACGTCCGGCAATCGAGCTTGTGGAGGTCTCAGCCGAAAAGGCGGTGTTGGTGCTGGTTACCTTGAGGCCAAGCGCGCCCGAATCACCAAGGGTCTTCGCCGTATTCTTCAGCGTCGTAACCTTCGACTTGATGTCGGATATCATCGATATCTGGGTCCGAAACGCCGCCTGCCGTTTCTTCAAGTCATCAAGTGGCTTCTGCTTCAGGGAGGTCAGCTGATCGATGAGGGTGTTCGTGTCCAGGCCCGATGCGATACCGCCGGCCCGAAATCTAGTATCTGTCGCCATCGTCGCGTACCTCCCTTCTGTCCACGTTTCGTCAGAACACGAAGCGCCCCGGGGTGAGAGCACCGCGGGGCGTTTCGTCCGCCGCGACCGGCGGG
>JANXXE010000046.1 GCA_025350815.1 Myxococcales bacterium
CGATCTCGTGAGCGAAAGGCTAAGTTTCCGAATGCACCGCCAACGCGAGTGCACGGGTGTTGTCATTTGCACCGTAAAGAGATGATGAAAGGGATGTTCCCTTCGGTCACTGATTGGTGGCCGCACGAGATGGGGGTTGGGGCGACCTCCGCCAGCAAGGACAAGGCTTCGACGGATTCAGCGGCGTCCAGCGACGTGCGCAAGGCACCCTCGACCGCCTTCTTGTCGGCATCCTGGTCCGGGACCAGTGTCAGCAACCGTGCATAGTCCAGCCACGCCGCCGACCGCGCCGGCCCCCGACTCGCCTTCGCCCGGGCCTGCAGAAGCGGGCCCAGTGCCCGCGCGGCCTTCTTCGGGGTCGGCACCGATTGGCGCACCGTCGCCGCCCCGTCGTTGTGTGCGGCCACGTTCGGCAGCGGTCGGCCGGCGTCGTCCGTAAAACGCACGAACAGTCGCCACGCGCCTGCGGTGATGACGGTCTTGACCAGCAAGACGTTGTCGCCAGCGGCAAGCGTAACCGCCGCCGCGTGCTGGTCGAGCGCAGGCGGGTGGACGACATTTTCGTCGAGCACCACCTGTCCGTTCAGCCACACCTTGATCGGCCCGGCCGAGCCCAGGCGCAAAACCGCCGGTCCTGCGTGCCCACTGCGCACGAAGGTCAGGGCGTACGCCACGGCGTCGGTGTCGGGGGTCAGCAGCGCGCCCAGCAGCAAGGCCCCCTGCCGACACACGCCGTCCGCCACGCGCCAGGTGACTTCGCGTTCCTTGCCCGGATAGCGCGCGGTCCGCAGAACGTCCATCGCTGCCTGGCCGGCCAGATCCTCGGGTGGATAGTGACGTGCAAGTCCGCTGCGCCCCTGCGCATCGAAGGGGCCGATTACCTGGAAGGTGTCCAGCAAGCCAAGCGCCCGCCAGCCCCGAGCCCCGGCCGCGGCGTCACCGCCGTTCTCGTCCGCCACAGCGAGGTGGTAAGCGGCCTGCGCGGCCACCAGCGGATCGGAGCGCCGGTCGTCAGCCACCTGATGCAGCACCGCCCGCAGGGCCCCCGCCGGCACGAAATCGTCAAGGCGCAGCAGCGCCGCCAACGGTGCGACCGCCTCGGGGCGACCGACGCGGCGGAGAAGTTCAACGCGCGCCACCTCGAAGCGCGTCTGATTCACCGTTTCCGCGTGCGCGGCCACCGACACCACGACCCAGGCGACCGCGGAAACCAAAAAGGCGCGAATCGATGTCCGCACGAGGGTCGTCACGACCTTTCGAAGTAGCCAGCGATGGCCTCGCGCAGGGCGATGCGCGCGCGGTGTAGCCGCGTCTTGACGGTCGGCAGCGAAAGCCCCAACAACGCCGCCGTGTCCTCGGTCGAAAGGCCATCGACATCGCGCACCAGGAAGACCGCCCGCTGTGTCTCGGGCAGCGCATCGACGGCCGTCTGGATGTGCGACCGCAACTCGGCCGACTGGAACTGGTCATCGGGGCGCTTGGACCAGTCGGAACGACTGCCGGGCGACGGACCGACGGCGGTTCCACCGTCGAGAACCGCGCGATCCAGGGTGCCCGCCGCCAGTTCCTCGATCGGAATCGACGGGCGACGGCGACGCGTCCGCAGCGCCATCAAAGCCGCATTGGCGGCGACGCGGTACAGCCAGCTTGAGAACTGGGACTGCCCCTGGAACTTGTCGAGGTTTCGCCACGCCGACAAGAAGGACTCCTGCAAGACCTCCTGCGCGTCGGCGTCGTTCTTCATGATGCGGCTGACCAGCCGGTAGACCTTGTCCTCGTGGCGGCCCAGCAGCTCCTCGAAGGCCGCCGTGTCCCGCTGCCGGGCGCGCGCCACCAGGGCCTCATCCGACAGTTCGGCGGGGGACTTTCGGGCGGCGCCGGGCGCGTCGGCAGGGTCCATCGAAGGTTGCTCAGCGTACCAGGGATCGTCGGAGAATTGGGGTATGCTGCCGCGCCTCAGCCATGGCCGTGCCGCTGCTCAAAGCGTCTCGCCCACACCAGTGGGTCAAGAATCTGTTCGTCGCCGCGCCGTTGGTATTCGCCCGCCGCATCGACGACCTGGGCGCCATCGGCCACACCCTGCTGGCTGTCACATCGTTCTGCTTACTGTCGAGCGCCGTCTACCTGCTGAACGACATCATCGACGTGAACAAGGATCGCGCCCACCCCGTCAAACGCTTCCGGCCGATTGCGTCCGGGGCGCTCGGCATCAAGACCGCCCGCACGGCCGCGGGTGTCTTCGCGTTGACGGCGCTGGCCATCGGGGCCGCACTGGGGCCGCTGTTCCTGCTCGTCGCAGCGTCCTACCTGGCGCTCAACGTAGCCTACTCGCTGGTGTTGAAACGCGTGGCCTTCGTCGACGTGGGCTGCATCAGCCTGGGCTTCCTGCTGCGGGTCCTCGGCGGCGCAGCGGCCATTCCTGTTCTGCCCTCCGGCTGGCTGCTGGCCTGCACGTTGCTGCTAGCCAGTTTTCTCGGCTTTGGCAAGCGCGCGCACGAGCTGCGCGTCGCCGGCACCGAGAAAGCCTCGCAACGCGACGTCCTCGAAAAGTATGGGCCTCAGGCGCTGCGCCGCCTGCTGATCGCGCTGGCCGTGCTGACTCTTGGAACCTATGCGGCGTACACGCAATCGGCCCACGCCCTGACCTTTTTCGGCACGCGAAACCTGGCCTTCACCGTGCCCTTCGTCGCGTTCGGTATCTTTCGTTTCCTGTGGATCACCACACGCAAAAGCGACGCCGAAAGCCCCACCGATTCCATGCTGCGCGATCGCGCCTTCATGGCGAACCTGGCCGCCTATGCGGTGGCGATCGTCGTCATCATCTACTTGCAGTAGCTACTTGCAGTAGCCGTACCGGATCGAATTGACCCCACCCGGTGCGAACGGCGTGCACGTCGTGCCGGACGGGCAGGGTCCCGCGACGACGCCGTTCAGGGTGCAGATCTTCCGGCACGTCGCCTGGGCCCCCAGCTTGATGCATTCGGTGCCGGGGACGCACTCGTGCTCGTTCGCACAGACGCTGCCCGCAGGTTTGGTGCCGGCGCAATCGCAGACCGACAGATCAGGGTGCAGGGCCGAAAGAACGTAGCAGCCGAACGTCGGCAGAGATCGCCCCGCACCTGGGCAGTCGGCCTTGCCGAAGGGAAGGCACAGCGCTTCGATTAGCGGGCTGCAGATCTTGTACACAGTGCTGCCGTCGCTGGCTGTGACGGCCCCGATACAGCGGGCCTTGTCGCCGCAATCAGCGTCCACACGGCAGTAGTGGTAGCAATGCGCGCCGCATTCGGTGCGCAATTCCTCAAGGCAGACCGCGCCTGGCCGACAGGTGTCCGATGCGGTGTCACACACCTCGCCGGCATTCTTGACCGGAAGTTTGGCCGGCCCGCAAGTGGGGGTCGCCCCTTCGTAGAAGCATTTTTCGCGACACTTGCACCCGGATTGGCAGACCGGATCGCATTTGCCGCCCAGATCTTTCGGCGCGACACAGCCCGGGGTTGGATCCGTACACGCGGCAACACCACCGTCAGGATCCGACACGGTTCCGGCATCGCCAGGCAGATGCCCCGCATCGGCCTTGATCAAGGGTGCAGCACCCGTCTTGTAGCAGGCCTTGTCGCTGCCGCACTGGTAGCCTGCCGGGCATTCGCTCGCGGCGCTGCACAGAAGCAGACCGTCGTCGAACTTCGGGTTGTAGCAACCGATGGCGATCAACAGCGCCACGAGACTCCAACGATGCGACGTCATCAAAACACCACCAGCGCGCCGGCGCCGGCCAGCGAGGGCCCCAGCAGCGGATAAACGGTGGTCCGCACGGCGGCGACGCCGGGCCCAGCCGCCTCGGCCGAGCGCGCCGACATCAACAAGATCGCGCCGGTCACCCCGGCCGCCACACCGACCAGACCCGTGACCACGGCGCCCGCCTGCAGGGCCTTACCGGATTTCTCGATCATCGGATCAAACGCCTGGTGGTTCTTCGCAGCGGTCTCGACCAGACGCGCCTTCGACGCGGACGCCCCGCCAAGAGCCATCGACGTGACCACCATCGCGCCCCCGCCAATCAGCAAGGTGTAGGGCACAAGGCGGCTGCGCCGTGGTGCCTCGACCGGCGGCGCGAGCGGCGGGGACAGGGGATCCCGCGGTGCGGTCGTCACGACCGACAGCGGCGCGACGGGCATCGGCGCGGGCGCAGGACTGGGGCTGCCCGGCGGCTGCGCGGTCGGCACAGGCGGCGGGGGCGGCGGCTGGTTCGACGGGGGCGCGATGGCGGGCGACGGTGGCGTGCCCAAGCGACGTTCCTCGATTATGCGTTCGAGGTCGGCGATCTTTTTCTCGACATCGACGCGGTTCTTGGCGTCGGGCGCCCGGCGCAGGTAGTTACGATAGAACCGAATGGCGTCGCTGGGCTGATCCGCCAGTCGGTAACACTGGGCGATGTTGTACAGCGCCGCTGGATCCTCCATCGCCAGATAGGCCTTCTGGTATTCGTCGATGGCCTCGGGGTACTTACCAATGTCGTAAAAGCGCCGGCCACGTTCGTAGTGGTCGCTGAACTCGGCCTTTTTGGCGTCGGCCTGCGCCAGCGCCACGTTAGGCAGGCTGACCAGCGTCGCCACCAGCATCAGAAGCCTTCCGCCACGGTGAAGTCTATCTGTGCGCATTGAAGATCCGCGGTTACAGTACCCGAGCCGGCCAAGGGGGTCAAAAGACCTGGGCCGTCAGTTGTCCGTGTCGACGTCGCGTATTTCACCCACTAGCCTGATGGCCCGCATGCGGCCGGAACTGCCGCGTCTTGCCGCAGGCGCCCTGTTCCTGGGCATCACCAACGCGCTGGGGATGGCCATACCGTGGCTGCTGCGCGGAGCGATCGACGCCCTGACCACCCACGCCGCCGCGGCGCTGGCCCAGGTCACGCGCGCGGCCCTGTTCATCTTGGCGCTGGCGGCGGCGCAGGCGGTCATCCGGACGGCGTCACGCGTGGTGATCTTCAACGCCGGTCGCAACATCGAATACTCGCTGCGCCGCGAGCTGTTCAACCGACTGACCCTGCAACCACCATCCTTTTACCAGACACAGACGGTGGGGGACGTGATGTCCCGGCTGACGAACGATCTGGGCGCGGTGCGGATGCTGTTCGGCCCGGGCGTCCTGAACATCGTGAACACCGCGATCGTGTACGGGACCGGCGTCTGTCTGCTGTGGTCGATGAGCCCGCGGCTGACCACCGTGGCCCTGCTGCCGTTTCCGCTGATTGTCCTTTTCGGGCGGCTGTCCACGCGGCGCCTCTACCGCACCAGCCGGGACGTCCAGGATCAGCTGGGCACGATGTCCACGACTATCGTCGAAGATCTGGCGGGCATCGCGACACTACATACCTACGGTCTCGAGTCGCTGCGGCGTGAACGATTCGACGCCCTGAACACGGAATACTTCGGGCGCAGCCTGCGCCTGGTGCGGGCGCGGGGACTGCTGATGCCGGTATTCGCGCTGATAGCAGGCGGGGGCACTTTGATCGTCCTGTGGATGGGCGGCCGCGAGGTCATCGCCGGGCGCATGTCGGTGGGAACGCTGGTCGCCTTCAACGCCTACCTTGTCTACCTGTCGTGGCCCACGCTGGCGCTCGGCTGGGTAATGGCGCTGTGGCAGCGTGGCATCGCCGGCTGGGTGCGGGTGCGAGAGATCCTGGACCGCGAGGCGCCCGCCGATCGGGACGACAAACGCGAGGCCCCCGGCCCCGCCATCGGTTCGGGTGCTCTCCGCATCCGCAACCTGTCCGTCGAGCGCGGCGGACGCCAGGTGCTGGATCAGGTGTCCCTGGACATTGCCCCCGGGCAAACCGTGGCCATCGCCGGCCGCACCGGCAGCGGCAAATCGACCTTGCTGGACGCCTTGCTGGGCTTCGTCGCCGTACCGCCCGGCACGATCTTCATCGGCGGCCGCGACGCCGCCCAAATTCCGCTGCGCCGGCTGCGACGCTTCGTTGGCTACGCCCCCCAGGAGGCGTTTCTGTTTTCTGCCACTGTCGCCGAGAATATCGCTTTCGGGAAACACGACGCGGCCGACCACGACATCCACGGCGTCGCCGCCGAGAAGGCCATCCGCGCCGCCGCTGACACCGCCGGCCTGGCGCGCGATCTGGCTGTCCTGCCGGATGGCCTGGACACGCTGGTCGGCGAACGGGGCATCACACTGTCCGGCGGCCAGCGACAGCGCGTGGCCCTGGCCCGCGCGTTGTACGCCGATCCCCAGGTGCTGATCCTCGACGATTCGCTGTCGGCGGTCGACGCGGAAACCGAACGCGACATTCTGGCCCGCCTGGCGCCCGTACTGCGCGCCCGCCAGCGCACGACCCTGATGGTCTCGCACCGGGTGGCCGCCGTGAGGAACGCCGACCGCATCATCGTCATGGACGGCGGGCGCGTCGCCGAGGTCGGCACACACGATCAGTTGCTGGCGGCTTGCGGCGTGTACGCATCAATCTACGAAGAACAGGGCGCTGCCGCATGACCAACGCCCCACCCAGCGCCAAGACCGGTGCCAGGACCAGTGCCAAGACCAGCGCCACCGCCGCCAGCGAGGACTTGCTGGGCAAGGCCCTCGACCGAACCCTGCTTCGACGCATTTTCTCCTGCGTCTGGCCGTACAAGCGCCTGCTGCTGGCCGCGCTGCTGTTGCTGCCGGCCGCCAGTGCCTTCGAACTGGCGCAGCCTTACCTGCTGAAGAAGGCGATCGACGAACACATCTCAATCGGGCGCCTACCGGGCCTCGACCGCCTGGGCCTGCTGTACCTGTTGATGCTGGTCGGGCAATACGGCACGGGCTTCCTGCACCTGACGTTCACGCAGATCGCCGGACAGCGCGCGATGAATGATCTGCGCGCGCGCGTCTACGGCCACACCATGGCCCTGACCCAGGCGTTCTTCGACCGCACGCCGATTGGTCGCTTGATGACCCGGATGACCAGCGATATCGAATCGCTGACGGAAATGTTTTCGTCGGGGCTGGTCAGTCTTGCGGGCGACGCCATCAAACTGACCTTCATTCTGATTGCCATTTTCTCGCTGGACTGGCGATTGGCCCTGTTTTCGATGGTGTCGGCGCCGTTGCTGTTCGGCGTCGCGGCGATCTTTCGCCGCATCGTACGCGAGGCTTTTCGCGACATCCGCACGAAACTGGCGCGCATGAATTCCTTCCTGCAGGAACACCTGTCGGGCATGAAGGTGGTCCAGGCCTTTGCCCAGGAGTCCCTGGTCGCGGATCGATTCGAGGTCATCAACCGCGACTACCGCCAGGCCAACGCCCGCGCCATCGGCGCCGACGCTGCGCTGTATTCAATCGTCGAGGCGGTCGGATCGTTCGCCGTGGCGGGACTGCTGTGGCACGGCGGCGCGCGCATTCACGGCGGCACGCTGACCTTTGGGGTGCTGGTGGCGTTCATCGAATACCTGTCCAAGTTCTTCGCCCCGATTCGCGATCTGTCGACCAAGTACACGGTCATGCAGCAGGCGATGGCGGCCGCCGAACGGGTATTCGCCCTGCTCGACACGCACGAGCCCGACGCGCCGACGACGACTGCCGCACGGGGCCTGCCCGCGTCCTCGCCTTTCCACGTCGAACTGGATCATGTGTCGTTCGCCTACCGCGCCGACAACCCCGTGATGAAATCGGTGTCGCTGGGAATTCGCCCGGGCGAGACGGTGGCCATCGTCGGATCAAGCGGCGCCGGCAAGTCCACGCTGGTGCGTCTGCTGTGTCGCCTGTACGAGCCGACGGCCGGCCGGCTTCTGCTGTCGGGACGGGACATCCGGACGCTGCCGCCGGGCGAATTGCGCCGCCGCGTGGTCATGGTGGCGCAAGATCCCTTTCTGTTTTCGGGCACCATCGCCAGCAACATCGGTTTGGGGGCGCAGGCGGCCACCCCCGCGCGCATGACCGACGCCGCCGTGCGCGTCGGCGCGGGACATCTGCTGACGCGAAATCCCGAGGGCCTCGACGCCAGCGTCGGGGAACGCGGCAACAACTTTTCGGCCGGCGAGCGCCAGTTGCTGAGCTTTGCCCGCGCCCTGTGCCGCGATCCCGAGATTCTGGTGCTCGACGAAGCCACCGCCAGTGTTGACCCCGAGACCGAGCGCTTGATCGAACGCGGCATCGTCGAACTGATGCGCGGACGGACGTCGATCGTCATTGCCCACCGCTTCTCGACCATCGCCCGCGCCGACCGCATCGTCGTCATGAACGACGGGCAGGTAGCAGAAGAGGGCACGCACGACCAGTTGCTCACGAAGGATGGCGTGTACGCCCACCTGCACCGCCTGCAAGGCGCGGGAACCGGCGCAAACACCCTTTCCTGACCATCCCGCGCTTTACTCGCCCGCGCTTTACTCGTTGCTGATTGCGTTACAGGATGCGTGCATGAAATGTCGCGCCCCTCACACAGCGCTGGCCATCGCCGTGGCCGCCGTCTGTTCTTCGCCGCTGACAGCCCACGCCGCGGCCGCGCCTGAAATCCCGTTCGAGAAGTACCTGCTGCCGAATGGTCTCGAGGTCATTCTTCATCAGGACAACGCCGTGCCGACCGTACACGTCGAGATCTGGTACAAGGTCGGCTCGAAGGACGAGGCGCCCGGCCGCACGGGATTCGCGCACCTGTTCGAACACATGATGTTCCAGGGCACCAAGCACATCCCCGAGGACACCTTCTTCAAGTACCTGTCCGAGGCCGGCTCGTCCAACCGCAACGGGTCGACCAGCAATGATCGCACGAACTACTTCGAGACGCTCCCGGCGAACCAGATGGAACTGGGGCTGTGGCTGGAAAGTTCGCGCATGGGATTTTTGCTCGAACGCCCCTCTTTCAAGGCGACGCTCGACAACCAGCGTGACGTCGTGAAGAACGAGCGTCGCCAGCGCATCGAGAACGCGCCCATGGGCGGCGTGTGGAAGGTGCAAGCCGAGGCCCTGTACACCCCCGACCACCCCTACTACCACGAGGTCATCGGCTCGATGGATGACCTCGGCGCTGCGACCGAGGCCGATGTGAAGGCGTTCTTCGCGCGCTACTACGCACCCAACAACGCGATTCTGGTCGTCGCCGGGGACATCGACGTGCCGGCGACCAAGGCGTTGGTCGAAAAATACTTCGGCCCGATTCCGGCCGGTCCACCCATCGCGCGGCGCCCCACCCCACCGGCGCGCATCGCCCGCGAGACGCGGATCGCGATGGAGGCCAACGTCAACCTGCCGACCGAGATGATCACCTGGCACACCGTCCCGGTGTACAAGCCAGGCGACGCCGAACTGGAAATCCTTGGGCGCATCCTGGCCGGCGGCAAGACGTCGCGCCTGTACAAGCGGCTGGTCTACGATCTGAAGATCGCCCAGGCCGTCAGCGCGGATCAGGGCGGCATCTTGCTGGCGGGCCAATTCGAGATCAGCTTCAGCCCGCTGCCGGGGCACACCCTGGCCGACATCGAGCGGATCGTCGACGAAGAGATCGATCGCGTGCGCACGCAACCTGTCGACGCCCGGGAACTGGAACGGGTGAAGAACCAGATCAAGACCGACCTTTTCCAGACGATGGAAGGCCTGCACGGGCGCGTCAGCCGCCTGTTGAACTACGACTACTTTGCGGGCGACGTCGGCTTCATGGGTCGGGATCTGGCGCGCTACCAGGCCGTGGACGCCGCCGGAATCCTCGACTGCGCCTCGCGATTTCTGCGCAAGGACGCGCGCCTTATCGTCACCGTCGACACCAACCCCAAGGCGCCCATCATGGGCCGGGTGAAGCCATGAATTCTTCCGTCATGTCATCTCGACCCATCCACGTCGCGGCGTTGCTGGCGCTGCTGGCGACTGCCTGCGCGGGCCATCAGCCCGGGCCGGCACTTGCTCGGCCAGCACTTGCTCAGCCGGCACTTGCCCCGGCAGCGCCCCACGCGACTGTGCCACCTGCCGCCCCTGCACGCGCCACCCGCGCCCCCGACGAGGACGCCGTCTTACCCCGCATCACGCCCGACGCCGACTTTCGCGCCCGGCGTCCCATCGCGGCGCTGGAGCGACCCTTCAAGGTCCCCGCCGTCAAACGCTTCCGCCTGAAGAACGGACTGCCAGTCATTTTGGCCGAATCGCACAAACTGCCTCTCGTCAGCATCGAGATGGTCATCAAGACCGGCAGCGCGGCCAACCCGAAGGGCGAGGCCGGCCTGGCCGACCTGACGGCGAACATGCTTGACGAGGGAACCAAGACCCGGAGCGCGCTGCAAATCGACGACGAGATCTCGTCACTGGGCGCCCAGCTTGCCACCGGGGCGGCCTGGGACGCGTCGTCGGTGTCAGTGTCGGGACTCAGCGAGAACGTCGACAAGGCGCTGACAGTCTGGGCCGACGTCCTGTTGAACCCGGCCTTCGATCAGAAGGAATTCGTGCGCGTGAAGGACAATCTTGTGACGGCGCTGGCCCGCCGCAAGGACAGTCCCCCGACGATCGCCGGCATCACCTTCGCGCGCGTCGTCTATGGCGATGGACACCCGTACGGCTGGCCGACCAGCGGCACGCCCGAAACCATCGCCAAGCTATCACCCGAAAAGTTGCGCAAGTTCTTCGACACGCACTACCGGCCCGGCAACGCCGTGCTGGTGGCCGTCGGCGACATCACCGAAGCCGATCTGCGCAGCAAGATGGACACGCTGCTCAAGTCGTGGAAGGCCAAGGCCGTGCCCCGAACGGCGCTGCCCAAGGCGCCGCCGATCGCGCGCACGAAGATCTATCTGGTCGATAAGGCCGGGGCGCCGCAGTCGTCTATTCGCCTGGGTTTGCCCGGCATCGAACGCACCAGCCCCGACTACCACCGCGCGCTGGTGATGAACCAGATCGTGGGTGGCAGCTTCAAACGCCTGGATCTGAATCTTCGCGAACAGAAGGGCTGGACCTACGGGGCACGTTCGCAGTTCGAGGCGCGACGGGCGCAGGGGCCCTGGTCGGCGGGCGGCGAATTCGTTGCGGCCCACACCGCCGAAGCCGTGGCGGAAATCTTGCGCGAGGTGCGCGCCATGCGCGACGCCGACATCACCGACGCCGAGCTGCAAGAGGTCAAGGACGAGACCATCAAGGCCTTCCCCGCCCGCTTCGCGACGGTCAACCAGCTGGGCGGTCAGATGGCGACCTTGGCCATCTACGGCCTGCCGGATAACGATCTTGAGACCTTCACAAAGAAGATCGCGGCGGTCACCAAGGCCGAGGTGCGCGCGATGGCCAAGAAGTACCTTTCGCCCGAGAAGATGGCGAACGTCGTCGTGGGCGACCAGAAGACCAACGAGCCCGCGCTGCGCAAGATTGCCGATGTCGAGTTTCGCGACGTGGATGGCATGCCGCTGACGACGGGCGCCGCACAGCATTAGTTCCCGGCGACCTGGCCTGCAGACCGAAAGCACCGTAAGCTGCCTGACTTCATGCCGCCGTTCCGCGACCTGCGCACCCAGCGTCTGACCGACGAGGTCGGCACGTTGTTCAAGCAGGCGGACCTTCCCGTGGCCCTGGTCTATCCCAGCCCGTACCACGTCGGCATGTCGTCGCTGGGCTATCAGACCATCTACCGCGAGCTGCATGCCCTGCCCGGCGTTACCGCCGAGCGCGCCTTTCTGCCGGACGACGTGGCCGAGGCGCGGCGCTTGCGTGAAGGATTGTTCAGCTACGAATCTTCGTGTCCCGTCGGCAATTTCCCCATCGTCGCCTTTTCCGTCGCCTACGAGCTGGAAATCGCTGGCCTGGTCGACTGCCTGGATCTGGCCGGCATTCCCGCCTTCGCCGCCGAGCGCGCGCCCCACCCCACGGCGCACCCCCTGGTCGTCGCGGGCGGGCCGCTGACTTTTTCGAACCCGGTGCCAGTTGGTCCCTTCGCGGACGTTATCTTGATGGGCGAGGCCGAGGTGCTGGTCGCCACGCTGGCGGACGCGTATCGCGCCCAGCCCGATCGCGCGTCGTTGCTGGCGGCCCTGGCGCGCCTGCCCGGCTTCTACATCCCCGCCCTGCACGGCGAAACGCCGCCTGCGATCGCCGCGGCGCCCGACGAAAGACTGCCCGCGCGCTCGCAGATCCGAACGCCGCATACGGAACTCAGCAACATGTTTCTCATCGAGCCGGAACGCGGCTGCCACCGCGGCTGCACCTACTGCGTGATGCGGCGATCAACAAACGGGGGCATGCGTTTGGTGCCACCGGCCCGCGTCCTGGGCCTGATTCCCGATGACGCCCGGCGCGTTGGCCTGGTGGGCGCGGCGGTCACTGACCACCCCGGCCTGCCCGAAATTCTGCGCGGCATCGTCGACACCGGACGCGAGGTGGGCATTTCCAGTCTGCGCGCCGACCGATTGACGCCGGAAATCGTGGGTCTGCTCAAACGTGGCGGTTACCGCACATTGACGACGGCGTCCGACGGTGCGTCCGAACGCCTGCGCACGCAAATCGACCGCAAGACCAACGAAAAACACCTGATGCGCGCCGCCGAGTTGTGCCGGGACGCGGGTCTCAAGATGCTGAAGCTGTACATGATGGTGGGCCTGCCCGGCGAGACCATGGCGGATCTCGATGAACTAGGCCGTTTCGCGCTCGATCTTGCCCGGGTGGCGCCAAAACTGGCATTTGGCATCGCGCCCTTCGTCGCCAAGCGCAACACCCCGCTTGACCGACAACCTTTCGAGGCCATCGACATTCTGCAGGCCAAGCTGGCCCGCCTGCGCAAGGCGCTCGCCGGGCGCGTAGAAATACGTCCGACTTCACCGAAGTGGGCCTGGATCGAATACCGCCTGGCCCAGGGTGGCTTTGCCGCCGGCCACGCGGCCGCCGTTGCAGCGCGCGCCGGGGGCCAGTACGCCACCTGGAAGGCCGCGCTGGCGGACGTGCCCTTGCCTGACGTCGCAGCAGATCTGCCCCCTGCCAAGGCGGCCCGCGTGGTGCGGCTGCCGCAGACGAACGTCGCCCCCCCCCTTTCCTGACCCAGCGATGCGCCGGACCCTCGGCCAGATTCGGACCTATGTGGCGGAAAATATGCCCATGGGCGCCATGGTCTCGCGCCGCGCGCGCGCGGGGATCTACATCGGTCGCCTGGCTGTGCGCATCTTCAAGCAGTGGGCGCGCGATCGCTGTCCCCAGCAGGCGGCGGCCCTGGCGTTCCAGACGGCACTGTCGCTGGTGCCGATCCTGGCGATTGCGTTTTCACTGCTACGGGCAACGGGCTCGCTCGACGCGCAGTCGCAGCTTCTCGATTTTCTGTCCGAGCAACTGCTGCCCGATCTGCGGGACGTCACGCTCCATTTACAGTCTTTCTCGGCGAAGATCAGCACCGGCGCCGCGAACGCGGGTGGCCTGGCCGTCACTTTGTTCGCCTGCTACTCGCTGTACAGCTCGGTCGAGCAGATCTTCAACGACATCTGGCGGGTGCCCAGCCGCCGCGCCCTGATTCGAAAGTTCCTGACGTTCTACGCCCTGGTCACGCTACTGCCGTTGCTGGCGGGATTCTCGCTGTACTGGTCGGGCAAGCTAGTCGGGTCGAGCGCGACAGCCCAGGTCGGCGTGCCGCTGCTGTTTCAATTCGTGGCCCTGCTGCTGACCAACAAGCTTCTGCCCTACACCAACGTCACCTGGCGCGCAGCGTTCCCCGGGGCGCTGGCGACGGCGCTGGCGCTCGAGGGACTGAAGATTGGCTTTGTCATGTTTGCCAAGCAGATGCTGTTGACCAGCTACAGCGGCGTGTACGGCGCGATGGGCCTGGTCCCGCTGGTCCTGGTGTGGATCTACATCTCGTGGCTGCTGATTCTGTTCGGCGTCGAGATTGCCCACGCCGTGCAGAACCTGCGCTTGCTTGAGGCCGAGGATCGCCGGCAAAGCGGCCAGGAACCCATCAACGCCCTGGTCGCCGCGCAGCTGCTGGCGGTCATCGCCGCCGACTACGAACGCGGGGGGCCGGGCGTCACGCGCGAGGCGCTGGCCACCGAATTTCAGCTGACGGTGGACGTGGTCGGCCGCATCTGCGCCCGCCTCAAAGCGTCGGGCCTGCTGGCCGAGGTGCAGGGCGATAAGCAAGGTTTTATTCCAGGGCGGGCCGCAGCCAGCATCACCATGGAAGACGTTCTGGTCGCGTTCCGCGCCACCGATCTTGAGACCGCGCACGGCACCACGTCCCCGGTTCTCGCCGCCCTGGTCGCCGATCTCGAATCCACCCGGCAGAAGCGAATCGCGGGGGTGACACTGGCCGATCTGCTGCCCCCTGCCGGGGCCGCACCCGAGTAAAGCGGGGCGCGTTTTTTTCTTGCCCGCCCGGCGGTGCCGTCGGCTAGAGTTAGCGGCCAGATGGCACAGACGCCGGAGATTCTCCGCCTGGTCTGGATTGACCTGGAGATGACCGGCCTGAACCCGGCGTCGGACGCGATTCTGGAGATCGCCGCGGTGGTCACGGGCGCCGACCTCATCCCCATCGTCGAGATGGAATATGTCCTGCACCAGTCCGACGAGGTCCTGGACCAGATGAGCCACCGGGTGCGGAAGTTGCACACCGAAAACGGCCTCATTGACGAGGTGCGGGCTTCGAAAATCACGCGGGTCGAGGCCGAACGCGCGATCCTCAACGCCATCGTGCCCTACGTACCCCCGGGCGAGGGTGTTCTTGCGGGCAATTCGGTGTACCACGACTGGCGCTTTCTGGTCCGGTACATGCCCCGACTCGAACAGCACCTGCACTTCCGCCAGCTCGACATCGGAACCTTCAGTGTCCTGGTCAGCGCGTGGTACCCGCGCATCGATTATCGTCGGTCCGTGACCAAGCACAGGGCGATGGCGGACATCCGCGCCAGCATCGAGGAATTGCGCTACTACTGCAGCGCCGCGTTCAAGGTCGACCTGGCTGAGATCGCCCGCTTGCGATAGGCGTGCCTAGGGTGCGACCCACTTCAGGGTCTTCTGCGTGCGATCCTGGCCGTCGAACAACACGACGGTCACCCCCGGATCGCCATTGCCCAGCGCCGGGAACTTCAGCTTCTGCGCACCGGCGCCCGTAATCAGGACGTCGGTACCGTTGACGGTGGCCTTGCCAATCACCTGCTCGTAGTCGTCGTCGATGACGTCCAGGGACACGACGAAAGCCCCGCTTGCGTCGGCCGGCTCGGCCAGAAGACGTGCATAGGGCTTGTGGTTGGCCAGCCGCTTACCGCGCACCGCGCCCGTCTTCGCCCACGCCTTGAGGACCTGGATGTCACGCTCGGAAAGGGCCGTGGCGGGCGGCGGTGGCATACGCGACGCCAGCTTGATGTCGGTGACCTTGCCCACGAACATCATCGCGAACGGCTTGCCACCGATAATGCCCGTCGTCGCCAGTGTGTCCATCATCCCTTCGCTGATCTTGAATTCGGCGTAGGCCGCGTCCGACGCGTCGTATAGATCGAATCGTATCGCCCCACCGGTCTTGGCCGCCCCGCTGCCGTGGCAGTGCAGGCAGTTCCCGCGCAGAATCGGCTCGACATCGTCCACCCAGGTCGGCTTGGCCGGGACGGGATCTTCGGCACCACAACCCAGGGGCGCCAGCAGCGCTGCGAACAGAAAAAAGCGTGTCGCGTTTTTCATAGGTAGTAGTGCACGAAGAACAACACGGTGTTTGTGGGTGACGTCGTCTGGGCCGGGGCCTGCGCCCGTCCCATCAAGACCAATTCCCAGTGCGGAAACGGAAACCAGTTGGCCTGCGCGCCATACGCCGTCGTCAGGGTGTCCTTGACCGCGAGGCTGGTTTGGCGCTCTTCGACGAACAGGGTCAGCCAGGCGCCCTTGCACGGGAAATAAGTCGCCCCCAGGTAGCCGACCGAACCATTCGTCGTCGCCGTCGGGGCAAACTTGAAGGTCGAGTGCACGAAATCGCCCTGCGCCATCAGCATCAACTTGGCCTTCTCGACGAAGGTCTTGGCGAAGAAGCCACCGGCCATGCGCGTGGTCTCTTTGCCGAAGCCGAGGCGCGTGTCGAGGCCCACCGCGCTGACGTCGCCCAGACGCTGTTCGTACATCGCCGCCACGCCTGCGTCCCTGGCCCCTTGCTGCCGAACGAAATCGGGGCCGAACACCGTCACGTGGAACTCGTGGTCGCCTTCGACCATTCCCCCGGAGACTCCGTAGGATTCCTCCAGCAGGTTGAAGCCCAGATCCCGGCGCACATATGACGTGTGCTCGGCCAGGCGCAGACCGTAAGGCGCGAAGAACCTTCCTGCGCGGGCGTAGGGCCCGGTGGCCCCCGGCCGCCACATCAAGTAATGCTCTCGGCTGATCGCGCGCGAGGCACCGATGGGGGCGTAGTTGTCGTCGCCCTGCCCCGTGGTGTCGGCGCGCGACTGGCCCCGGAAGCCCCCCGTGACCGAGGCCGACCATTCCGCCGAGAAGGCCATGCGGGCGTAAACATCGGCCTGCATCGGGAAGACCGCGTGCCGGGCACCACTGGAATTACCGGCGTCGTGCGAGGTAGCGGCCAGGCGGCCATCGAAACCCAGGGCCAGCGAGGAGGGCAGTTCGACCTTGCCGTGGGCGAAATCCCCGCTGCCCTTCCACGTTGACAGATCGTCAGCGGAAGCGTCGCGGCCGTAGCCGTTGATGAGCCCACCACCCGCCGGGGCAAAATGGCACTGGTTGCAACGGCTGGTCCCGCTGCTGAACTGCCACTGCGGATAGGCGACGGCCGCCCGCGGCACCAGCATTCCAGCGAGGCCGACCAGCATGAAAAAAGTCCGCGTCGGCAGTTTCATGGTCAGTCGTTCTTTGCGCCGTTGACGATCCACTGCTCGATGAGCGCGATGTCCGCCTCGGCCAGCGGTCGATCGGGGGGCATGCGGTTGGCTCCGGAGGCGCGCATCATCTGCACCACACGCGATTCAGCCGGCTGATACGGCGTCACCATCAGGCGCGGCTGCGGCGGCGCGTCCTTGGCAACACCCGCCCGCGGCGCCAGATGCAATTTCAGCAGGCTAATCCAGCTGTCATCCACGGTCGACAGATTCAACCCCGCGACCGCCGCCGCCTGGCTGTGGCAACTGGAGGTCGCGCAATTCGGCTGAATAATGGCCGGTGAGATATATCCCCATACGGGGGGCCGGTCATCCTGCGCGCCGCCGCACCCCATCGCCGCCAACGCACAGACAAGGACCAAGCCGAACAGCGACTGAGGCTTCACGAAGGTCAGATTATGCATAGGTTCCGTGGTCCGCCAAATGAAACGTCGATGAGCCGCCCGCCTAGGACCGTTCGAGGTACGTGTACCCGGACAGGCCTTCTTCATACAGGCGCAACAGCGATCGGGTTTCCTCCAGCGTCATCCGGTTCGCGCGCACGGCAAATTCGGCGAATCGCCGCACACGGGCCACCAGATCCTCGCGGGCGTAGCTGACATACTTCAAAACGTCCGTCACCGTGTCGCCGGCCACGACATGTTCGATGTGGTACCCACCGCCCGGCGCCAGCGACACGTGCACCGTGTTCGTGTTGCCGAAAAGATTGTGCAGGTCACCCAGGATTTCCTGGTAGGCGCCGATCAGGAAGACGCCCAGGTAATACTCTTGCCCGTTCAACGGGTGCAGTTCCAGCACCGACTTCACGTCGCGGCGGTCAATGAAGTGGTCGATTTTCCCGTCGGAGTCACAGGTGATATCGGCCAACACCGCGCGTCGCGTGGGCTCCTCCATCAGACGGTGAATGGGCATGATGGGGAACAGCTGATCGATGGCCCAGATGTCCGGCAGCGACTGGAACATCGAGAAGTTGCAGAAGTACGTGTCCGAAAGCACGCGTTCCATGCCCTCGAATTCCTCGGGTACCTCCCGCATCTCGCGCACGATCTTCAGGATCTTCTGGCAAATGGCCCAGAAGATGTCCTCGGCGATGACCCGCTCGGTCAGCGACAGACTGCCGAGGGCAAACAGACTCAACACCTCCTCGCGGTATTCAAGGGCGTCGTGGTAGCCCTCGCGCACGTTCTTCATCGAGATGTCACGGTAGGTGTCGAACAGGTTGCGCACCACGCGCGACACCGTCGGCGCCAGGGTGTCCGTGGTCGGCGCCTTGCCCGTCTCGAATTCGCCCACGCCCAGGATGTCCATCACCAGCATGGAATGGTGGGCCACCACCGCGCGGCCCGATTCGGTGACGATGGTCGGGTGCGCCACCGCCGCCGCGTCGCAGATCTCCTGCAGCGAAAAGACGATGTCGTTGGCGTATTCCTGCATCGTGTAGTTCATCGACGACGC
>JANXXE010000059.1 GCA_025350815.1 Myxococcales bacterium
CATCAGCCCGGACACCACTTCCGCGAACGACAATGCGGCTGGTGCGGTCGCGTGCCGCTCTCGCCTCGGCGGACTGCTCAACTTCTACCACCGGGTGGCGGCGTGATGGCCCGCGATGTGTTTCCGGATACTTCGGGATCCGCGACCGATCCTGCAGGACGCCATCGCGGATCTGCAGCACGCCATTCGTTTGAACGGGCGCGACGATCAGGCCCGGATGTTCCTGGGGGATGCCTACGGGCACCGAGGTCTGGCCGAACTGGAACTCGGTCAGCCGGCCGAGGCCTCGTTCGCGGCCGCCGAGGAGGCCTTCGCCGAAGCGGTTCGCATGGACAACAAGGGTACTTGGCTGCACCTGGGCCGGGGCATCATCCGGATCGGACGGGGGCGGGCCCGGGCGGCAACGGGTGGTGATCCACTTGCGGACTGGGCCGGCGCGGAGGCGGATCTGACCCAGGCGGCCCGACTGTTCCCCGCGTACGCCGATCCGGCCGCCGCGCTGGGGCGGTTGCAGATGGAACGCGGTGCCTACCGGCGGCGTCGCGGAGATCCTGGCTGGCGCGCCGATCTCCTGGCCGCCGCCAGGGATCTCGACCGCGCGCTGGCCATCGATCTGGCGCTCGCGGAGGCGCGGGCCGCTATGGACGCGGGCCGAACGAGTCGACCATCGTCGACGGCGGTGCGTCAGTCACCGCCCCGAGAGAGCCATCAATAAGAAAGACAGTTTTCTTTGCGACAAATCCGGTGGGGGCAGTCCTCCTGCAGAGGACACCTATGCTCGACCACCGATCCGGTTTCTATCGCCTTACAGCACTCGCGGTACTTGGCTTCGCGACAGCATCTTGCGGGGCGCCCGATGGGCCGACCCCCGGCGAGGGCACCCAGAAAAGCAGCGCCCTGCAGATAGACGGACTGACCATCGATGCCAGGGCCATGAGCGTGTCCGGCTACCTGCTGGCCGGCGGTCCGACGCCGTTTGGCTGGTACGACAATAGCGATACGACGCCTCCGTGGACGGGCAGCCTGCAGGCGGGGACCTACCAGCTTCAGGTCAACTCGGGAAAGCTGACCGACATCGTCTTCACGGTCACGACCGCCGGGCTCTTCGACTACGCGACGAGCTACCTGCCTTCCATGATCCAGGGCCGCGGTACCAAGAATCTGGTCATCTCGGGCCATGCGGTTCGAATCGTGTCGACGGCCCTGTCCGACCTGGAAGTCCGCGTGGGGTTGGTGTCGGGAATAAAGGGGCAAGTAGCGCCCGTCCTGGTCACGGACAAGACGGTGCGGTTGCCACCCGACTACTACAACTTCCAGTTCGGACCGGGTTCAGCATCGCCGTACGACTGGCGGGTGAATCTGGACGGCAGCGTTTCGTATCTGAGCTTGAACGGGGCGGCGTTGCCGAATCCGCTGCCCATCACGATTTCTGCGCCCGCCACGATCAACGTCGTGGGATTTGCGACGACTTTTGTCGCCAGCGCGCAACTGACGACCAATTTGGTGGGCCTGACGAATTTCTGGGCAAATGGTCTATACGCCCTGCCCGGCGCAACCAAGGTGATCAAGTTGCCGGCCGGCGGACAGTTCGGCCTGCGCGGCACGGGCTACGAGGGCGTCGATACCTGGTTTTCACTGAATCCCAGCGGCAACGTTGAGATGCCGGCCGGCACGGGCGGGGTGACGCTGCGGTCATCGCCCGGAAGCAGCCGCGTGGACACCATCGCGATGGATGGTTGCGCAATCAACGTGGACGCGCGAAATCTGGTGGACAGCGGATTCGTGGTCGGGAACCTGCCCGGACTGGATTACACGGTGTTTCCGAAGGAAACCATCAATACATTCCGCATTCTACCGACGAACTTTCTGAATATTCGTCCGGCTGGCAGTGCCGTGAAATACGGATTCCGGGTCACGCGCGCCTGTCAGGTCGACTATGACTACGACGCAGCCGGCGCAGCCTGGCAGTACTTCCAGGGCAAGAATTCGTCAACGCTCGTATTCAACGGGGATCCGCGGGACAGCTGTGACAAGCTGGTCGCGTCGACGAACGCGTGCGCAACGCCGTACGTGCAGCCCTGGGACAGCGTGCTCGGCTGGACCAATGGCCCGCAGCTGCAGGACGAATTTGGCCGGGGCAAGGTCTATGCACTGACAGCCAACGGCGCCAGCGTGTCACCGTACATTGCGGCGCACGGTGGTGAGTACTGTGTATCCGAGGACGTGAAATGGACGGGCGGTCTGTCCCCGATGCTGTTCCTGAATCGATATGACAGCGCTGGAACTTACGTGGGGCAGGTGTACACCATGTATTTCGACCCGCTGTCTGACTACGTGGGCGGTTTGTCGACCCAATTTCGGTTCGACAGCAAGGACTGGCGCCGTTATCGCAAGACAGTGAACCTGCCGGGCAACACGGGCAGCTTTCGT
This sequence comes from Myxococcales bacterium, assembly GCA_025350815.1. Classification (GTDB taxonomy): domain Bacteria; phylum Myxococcota_A; class Polyangia; order Fen-1088; family Fen-1088; genus JANXXE01. The sequence goes on from JANXXE010000059.1 coordinate 2,431, forward strand.
GTCGTGAACTACGGCTGGAACGGCGTCCAGCAGCCGGGCGTCCCGGGATTGTTCTTTGACAATCTGAGCATCTCGGAAGGTGCTTGCACGTACAAAGATGGTGACACCTACTTCTCCGAGAACTGGGAGTACGAGGTCAAGGGCTGGGCGCGGACAAGCGGCGTCGGGGTAGAACTGACCCGCGACCCGCTGGTTGCCACAAACACGGTGCAGAAGCTAAGCAGCGTCACAGGTGGCGGGGACTATTTCTCGCCGACCTTCGCCATTGCGCCCGGTGACTATTGCGCGACCGCGCGGGTGAATTGGGTCGGCGGCGGACAGCCGTTTTTGGGTTTTAACGTTCTGAATGCCAGCGGCGGCACGACAACGGGCCTGCAGTGGTTGATGGGAACCGCCCCCTACGCCGTGACGCAGATTCCAGCGGACGCCGCGGGGTGGCACACGTACTACCGTTCGTTCACCGCGCCCGCAGGCGCAACCAAGATGTGGCTGACAAGTGAGCTATGGGACGGCGCGGGTAAGGCCGGGGCGAACGAGGCCTATTTTGATGACATCGTGATCCAAAAAGCAAACGGTCCCTGCGCACCTCCGCCACCCCCGGATCTCTGCGCGGATGCGGCGGTCAGGTGTGACGACGGCAACGTTTGCACCAAGGATCAATGCGCACCTTTGACGGGCGCTTGCGTCCACCCTGCGGCGGACCCAGGGACCCTTTGCGACGATGGAAACAAGTGCACCATCGGGGAAATATGCGAATCAGGAAGCTGCCAGCCCGGCTCACCGGCCGTGTGTTTGGGTGGAACCCAGTGCACGAAAGTCGAATGCGACTTGGCCACCGGTCTGTGCATCAGCGCAATCATTGCAAACGACACGCCGTGCGAAACCGGCAACGACCTGTGCGCGCAAAACGATGTCTGCCGCGAAGGAACATGTCAAGAAGGCCCGCGAATCACCTGTGTCCAGCAATCCGCCTGTACGACCGTCCGGTGCACGGCTTCGACCGGGATTTGTGACGACGTGAAGCCGAATACGGGTGCTTCTTGTGATCCCAATGATTCCTGCAAAGTCGGCGGTGTCTGTGGCGGAGATGGCGCGTGTGCGGGGACAGCTATCGTTGCCAGTGCGGACTGTGCTTTGACGCCCGAGGTGACATGCGTTATTCCTGACCCCCTGGGTGGGACGGGGCTAACAGCGGTCTTCGGTTATCGAAATGCATCCAATCAGGAGATCGTTGTACATCCCGGTCTTGGCAAAAATGACGTGTCCCTTGGAGACACCGTGTCCTACTTGAACACCTTTCGGCCGGGGGGCGACCATCCGGCAGCCTTGCTCGTAGAGAGCTATGCGTCGGCAAACATCACATGGCGGCTAGGTACCCAGACGGTGACAGCCAGTCGTTCGTCGCCGATTTGTCGACAAGCGACCTGTGACGGTCGCCGGGGAGTCATTGTCGATGACGGAAGGTGCGCCTACCTACCTTCATTTCTTGAGAACGGCGGTCTGCTTCCAACTGCGGTGGTGGACTGGGAGATGCCAGAACGGTTCGGGAAAGATGATGTTTTTGAATTGGCTCCGATCATACGTACTGAAAGCGGCAGTCGCCCAGCCAACTACAAGGTGCAGCCCGTAGAATGGGATGTGGTGCTGGATGGCTGTAAGTCCCAGGCAGGCGCATTGCCGTCCAGGCCGATAGCGCAGTATTTGTGGGAAGTAGCGCTTCCGACTGGGTTGACCAGCGCCGGACAGCCGTCGCCTAACTGCCGGACAAATTTTAAGTTCCCTGCACTAGGCCAGTACGATGTACGCCTGACTGTGACCGACCAAGGTGGCGGTCGCGCTAGAGTTACAA
>JANXXE010000074.1 GCA_025350815.1 Myxococcales bacterium
TTGGGACCGGCCGGTCTTTATGCGATGTCGGCCGCCATCGTGATTTCTACATTTGGCTGCAACAACGGTCTTGTCCTGATGGGCGCGCGCGTGTACTACGCGATGGCAAGGGACGGACTGTTCTTTTCCTCAATGACCGCACTGCACCCGCGGCACAAGACGCCGGCGCGGGCGCTGGTCGTGCAGGCGGTGTGGACCAGCGTGTTGTGCCTGTCGGGCACTTACAGCCAGTTGTTGGATTATGTGATCTTCGCGGCGTTGCTGTTCTACGCGCTGACCGGTATTGCGCTATTCGTCCTGCGCGCGCGCCGGCCCGAAGCACCACGTCCCTACCGCGTGTGGGGCTATCCAGTGTTGCCAGCGCTGTACGTCCTGCTAACGTCCGCCATCGCCGCCAACCTTTTGGTACAGAAACCGCAATATACCTGGCCGGGGCTGTTCATTGTCGCCTGCGGCATCCCGGTATACTTCGCCTGGCAGCGTTTGCGCCGGCCCGCTATTGGCACAGAAATTCGTCCGTCACAGTCACTTGTCCCCTAGGTTTCGGAGGTTCTTTCATGCACCCATTCCTGTTCGCCGGCGCCGTCACCGTCACCGCCATGGCCCTTGCCGCCACACCTGCCGTCGCCGCTCGCCCGCGCGTGGCCGTCAGCGTGATCTTGGTTGAATCGAATTCCCTGTACCCCCGCAAGGTGCCGATGACGGCTGACGAGACCACACGGGATCGCAAGAAGTGGCTGGAGACCACCGGCAAGGAGGCCTCGGAAGCCGGCGGCGTTCTTGCCGCGGCGGCAAGCCTGGGCATGGACATCTACCCGGTTCACTCGGCCGTCGCCGAATATCTCGGCTCGGTGGAACGCACCAGTTTCGAGCTTCACGTCAACAAGCTGGTCGAAGAGATCAAGACCGCGCAGCCGCCCTATCAGGGCGTCGTACTGGTTCTGCACGGCTCGATGGTGGCTGATGGCTACCCGCAGGGGGACGCCGAGGTCATCCGCCGGGTGCGCGTCGCCATGGGCAAGAATTTTCCCATCGTCGTGACCCACGACTTCCACGCCAACGTCGCGCCCGCCGCCGTGGAGTATTCGGACGCACTGATCACCTACAAGGAAAATCCCCACCTGGATCTAAAGGACCGCGGCATTCAGGCAGGCACAATTATCCACGGCATGATCACGGGCAAGCTGCATCCGGTGCAGGCCATTGTGAAGCCGCCGATGGTCTTCAATATCGTCTATCAGGACACGTTCCACGGGCCGCTGAAGCCGCTGGTCGACGAAGGCAAGGAAATGGAACGCACCAACCCCAAGATCCTGGCCGTCAGCACGCCCGCCGGATACCAGTACGCCGACGTCCCGCAGATGGGCCCCAGTGTCGTCGTGGTGACCGACGGCGATCTGCCGCTGGCCCGTCGCGAGGCACAGCGTCTGGCCGACAAGATGTGGGGCATGCGCGAGCGACTGGTGCTCAAGGCGCCCGATGCGGCCACCGCCGTCCGACAGGCCAACCAGGCTGAAAAGTTTCCGGTCGTGTTGATGGACACGGGCGACAACATCGGTGGCGGATCGGCCGGGGATGGCACCGCGATCCTGGATCAGTTGATCAAGCAGAAGGTTCTTGGCTGGGTCGTCACGATCTCTGATCGCCAGTCGAACGAGGCGGCTTTTCACGCGGGCATCGGCGGCGCCTTCGACGCGATGGTCGGCGGCAAGACTGACAAGCTGCACGGCGTGCCCGTTCGTGTTCGCGGCAAAGTCAAGGCGCTGACCGACGGCAAGTACATCGAGACCGAGCTGCGCCACTGCTCGGAACGCTACTTCGACATGGGTCCCACCGCCGTCATCGAGGTCGAGGGCTCGACGAAGGACTTCTCGAACGTTCTGCTTTTGACCAAGGCGCCCACCAGCCCGAACAGCCTTCAGCAAATCATGAGCAACGGCGTCTATCCGCCGCGCCAACGCATTCTGGTCGCCAAGGGAACCACCGCGCCGCGCGCCGCGTACGAGCCCATCGCCGCCAAGATCGTCGAGGTCAACACCCCGGGCGCCACCGACGTGAACCCCACGCACTTCACCTACCGCAACGTCCACCGCCCGATGTTCGGCCTGGACGACCTCAAGCGCTAAGGCCGCGCGCGGGACGAATCGCAACCCGGTAGTTTTTTGTCACGACCCGGGCCCGCCGCGTGGATTGACGAGCCCTGCGAGATACGCGGCCAGTTCAACCAGACCACGACCGGCCACGCCCGCGGAGACAGGTTCGACCAGGATCGTCGCCTGGCCGGAGGACAGATCGACCACAAACGGCAGCACGTCGGCCGCCCCCGCGCGCGACGCCGCCGGGGCCAGGCGCGCTGCCAGCCGCGGCGCCACCCCCGCCGGCGCCACCATCACGGGTACCACCACGGCGCGTCCCTCGCGCAACTGCGACAGGAAGGAACCCGGCTGCGCGTGCGCCTCGGACACCGCACGTATGAAGGGAAACAGCGCCTCCAGATCCACCGGTGCCCGGGCCGCGCCCTCGGCCACACCGGCCAGGTACAGATGCACGCTGTGTCTGTGCGTCGACCGCAGTCCGCGCAGTCGGGTGGCCTGCAGCAGCCCTTCGGATGACGGCACGTCGCCAGGGTGCACGACGCTAAATCCGTCCGCCCGCAGGCGACAGGACAACATTGTCACGTAGCCAGCGACGTCCCGGTGCCAGGGGGACGTCACGACGGGATCGCCGCCCCCTGCCAGGCGCCGACGGCACAGGGCCGCGCTGCCCACGCGCTGGCGCGGGTCGGGGTGGGTCATGTCCTCCAGCAGCGCCAGCAAACGATCGTCCCCGGCCGCCAGTGTCGCGCGCACATCGACGCGGTTGCCGGGGGCGGGCATATCTGCCGGCTCGCTGCCGGTGGCCACGGCCAGGTAGCTTATCGCCAGGCCATACAGATCGCTGGCGGGCGTGGCACGCCCCAGAAATTGGTCCATCGGCGCGTACCCGAAGGTGCCCGTCACCGTCGACGATCCGGACAGATCGGCCTGGGCGTCGCGCAGGGCCGCCTGCACGCTGCCGAAATCCACCAGCGCCGCGCGCCCATCGGGACGCAGGATGATGTTCTTCGGGGTGATGTCGCGGTGGATCACCGGGGGCGATCGGCTCTGCAGGTATTCCAACACAAACAGGATCTGATCCAGCCAGCCAGTCATCTGGGCCGGGGACAGCCGCGCGCCAGACCGCAGCAGGTGCCGCAGATCGTGGCCAGGGATCAGTTCCTGCACCAGCGCGAACCCGGTCGGGGCGTCCGCCGCGCCCACGGGAAAATCATCTATCCAGGCCGGGATCCCGGGATGTGCCAGCGCGCGCAACACCGCCGTCTCGCGCTCGAACAGCTCCAGCACCTTCCAGTCGCCCATCCCCGCAAGCCGCAGGGCCTTGATAATGACGCCAGCGCCGTCGCGCTGCCGCCGCGCCCGGTAGGTGATCCCGGTGCCGCCGCGGGCGTGCTCGGCCACGATCTCGTAGGCGTCCTGCTTGCCGGCAAGAACCTGACCGACAAGGAATGATCGTTCCATCGTGAAGATCTATAGCCGGCCGCCCCGCCGTTTCAAGACGACCTGCGGGCGGAAGAAGATCGACTGCGCGCTATGGAAGCGAGACAAGCGATCGTAAGATGTCGATTCTCTCACGCGCGAGGATGGCGGAACTGGTAGACGCGCCAGACTTAGGATCTGGTTTCGAAAGAAGTGGAGGTTCGAGTCCTCTTCCTCGCACAAGCACGGAAACGCCGAGGCTTTCTGCCGGACATCCACAACTGAACATTTGGTGGCGCGGCGGTGCGGGGTTCTCATCTGGTTCTCTTGCGCTTGGTTGTCGGCGAGATGGCCTCTTCCTCAAGGGCAAGATTGGCAACGCTTCGCTGCTGCAGGTCTCGAACTTGACGTTGAACTTCGCAGCGACCAAACCCCTCTATCGGTACAAAGACGACTACCTGAGCGGTAAGGCATTCGCCGAGATCTTTTTCCTGGTCTTGGACCCGATCGGAAAAGGACAGTCTGAGCCAATCGGCTTCCTCTTCCCGGGTACCGAACGCGAGTTCAGCGCCACGATCCCGAATGTGAAACGAACGAAGGATGAGCCGCGGATCGTCGTTTCGTTTTCCGGGGAACGCTACAGCGTAAGCAGATAGCTCCCCCCGGCGGGCAAGCGTACTAGCGACGCTTCTTCTTACGCGGTTTTTGGATGGGCTTGTTGCCCGTCACGGTACTGGCGACGTGGAATTCTACTCGCCCCTTCGGGCCGTTGTAGACCATGTGCAGATTCCGGAGGAAATCCCGACCGATCAGGCCGACGTACTGGCGAGGGATGGTCGGAGACCTCATCCCGACGATCTCGGATCGAGAATCCATAAACAATTTCCTAGCGCCGGAGTCATCCTGCGCGAAGAGGCGAAGCACCATCAGGTAAACGGGACACAATTCGGGCTGCTGCGATACGCCCACGATCGGTGTGTACCGAATAGGGGTCAGTCCCATCCCCTGCGCTACCCGATCCTCCACGAGGGTCCGATCGGCACCCGTATCGACGAGGAACCGCTCGATCGGTTCGATCAGCGTGCCGGACTGTATGAACTGATCGCGGACCTCAGGGGTCGGCATGAGGGTGACGGTGACGAGCGGCCCCACACCGACCAGCACATCCGGACCGTTCCCATCAAAGACGTGCTTCACGGACGTGCTTCACGCGACGCCGAAAAGTGCGGCCGCAGTGATGGGCGACGGGGTCACTTCGGTGACCTGCGCGACGACGAATCCCGCATTGCGGTCGAACTTCTTGAGCGCAGCGGCGTATGCCTCGGACTCGCTCTGATGGTCGCCATGCACCTTGCCATGCTTGAAGACGACCCAGCGCCCGCGGTACTGACGAAGCAGGCGAGGCAGTTCCTGATGGAACCGCTTCGTCTCTTCCAGAACCATCTTTGACACGTCGTTTGCCACCTTTCGAAGGATAGCATGTATCACGCCCCACCCCCGGCGGCCAAAAACCGCAGCCGATCTGTTACAAACCCTGGGAAGCGTTGGATTCAACACCTCTTTCGAGGCCCCCGCTCGTCAGATTTTCAGGATGCCGCGGTGTCCGTCGTTGGCGGAATCTGCGAACGAGTCCCTGACAGCCCCTACGCAATGCTGCGCGTCCCGGCCAACTGCCACGCGGGGACCCCACGGACCAGGCCGGGACGACGCGGCTCTCTTGCGTGTTGCTCACGACCGCCGCGCGGTCGCGGCATCGATGACTCGCCCCTCGGGCGCCTCGAACCGCAGTGGGCCTGCTTTTGAAGATCTGACGGCGCGGATTCTCCGCATCTGCTCTAACCTTTGGTACCTGGATCGCGTCCTAATGGTCATGATGGCGAGGAACGATCGAGACGTATGCGCGGTGATGTCGAGCCTTGCATTCGGACTGTTTGTCGGCTGCGGCGGCGGTACGGCCGTCTCGCAGTCCGACGCCGCCATCCTGCCCGCCAGCTCCGATGCGACAGTGGTGCAGACGGGCGTGGACGCGGCCACGGGGTCGGGTGGTACCAGCGGTGCCAGCCCCACCCCACAGAGAGTCACTTTCACCTATACCCCCGGATGGCAGGGCGTGACGTCGGTCGACGTCATCGGGGGCTTCGGAAAGGCCGACGATTGGATGACCGCCAAGCCCTTCCTCAAGCTCGGCAAGCTGGCCGATGGGTCTTATGCGGGCACCACCGATCTGCCGGCGGGTACGTACATCTATTTGTTTCGCGTGCTGGGTGATGCAGCGATGGGCCCGAAGGCGCAGCAGTTCAGCGTGGATCCCATCAACCCAGCGTTCGCGTCGTGCCCGGATGGCTCGCCTGCGTTCCGCAAGACGAATCCACAAAACCCATGCTCGCAGCTGACCGTACCGCAGCCGGCGGGTGCGCCACTCTTTGCCGTTACCGGCAGCATTTATGAGGACGGCAAGCCCAAGGCCGGTTATCGGGTGGAATTGCACCGCATGGAGAAAGGCACCCATCACTATTTCGCCAATGGGACCACCACTGATGCCAAGGGCGCCTTTGCCATCATGGCGGCGGCGGCCGGGTACCAGATCCACATCCAACACCCGTCCCTGGCCGCCACGACCGACGTGCAACGCGATCCAATGACGTTGCAGGCCGTGCGTCGCCTGATCTCGGCGCAGTTTGCACTGACTGGCGATCTGGCGCTGGTGCCGCTGGAGGCCGCATACCACGACTACGCCCAGATGCTTCCCGCGGGCGGAACGATGGTGCTCCCAGGCTCATTCATGTTTACCGTGATCGCGGGTTCGACCGGCGCGCGCCTGGCCATCTACGGAATGACCGGCGCGGGCCAGAACATCGGCGACCCTTGGTTCACCTCGCCTTACGCTAAGGCCACCAGCGTCGCCTTCGACGGCAAGTTCGACACGACCCATGCCGCGGATCCGATCGCGATTCCCGGAAAGCAATACTACTGGGGCACCTGGGAAGAACTGGCCAAGCGCACCGACGGCGGCCCGACGTGGTCCACGGAAAGCATGGTTCTGCCCATCAAGTTCTGACCCGCGTGGCGGTGCAGACCCGAAACGACAGGGCGCAGCGCGTGTCCGCGGTCCCCACCGGCAACCACGGTGACCTGTCCCGTTGGCTTTGTGGCGCCAGGTCACCCTGGGTTTGCCGTTGTCGTGAAGATGGCAAAATCCAGTCCCCACCGCCGTCCTGCCTTCCCAGAGGGGCAAAAATGGGCCAGTCTCCGGGCCTGTCCTGGGGGGTGCCGAGTGCCTGAAACAGACGTCATCGATTCCATCAATCACGCGGCCATGCAGTCGGCCAAGGCGGTCAGCGAATATTCCTGGCAGGACCAGCTGTCCGTACCCGAGCGCGCGCTGACCAAGCGCCTGGCGGCCGAGGTCAAGGACCAGCCGATTCTGGACATCGGCGTCGGCGGCGGCCGGACAACACCGCATCTGGTGGAACTTAGCGCGAACTACACCGGCATCGATTATTCCGACGGAATGATCGCGACCTGCCGCCGGAAGTTCCCGGGCGTCACATTTCAACTGATGGACGCGCGCGACATGGCGCCGCTGGCCACGAATTCGTTCGCGCTGGCGGTATTCAGCTGCAACGGCCTGGGCATGGTCGGCCACCAGGACCGCCTGAAGATCCTGCGCGAGGTCCACCGCGTGCTGCGGCCGGGTGGTGCCTTCCTGATGAATTCGCACAACCAGAACAGCCCCGATCACAACGCGGGCATGGTGCTGCCCGACTTTCCCCAGGTGGCGGTGACCCGACCCGTAAAACTGGCGAAGGCTGTCGTGCGATTCGGACTGCAAACGGCGTTGCGGGTGCGCAACCACCGGCGTCTGCGCAAGCAAGACATCCGCGGGCCGGAATACTCGATCATCAACGACCGGTCGCAGGATTACGGCGTGATGCTGTACTACATCACGCTGCAACATCAGCGCGCGCAACTGGCCGCCGCCGGCTTCCAGGCAAACGCCGAGGCCTACGATCTCGACGGCAATCGCATCCCCGACGGCGGCGACACGCGCTGCGATTCGATCACCTATCTGGCCCGCAAGCCCGCACAGTAGCCGGATGCGCGTTTTCGTCGCACTGGCGCTGGCAGGCGCCGTGCTGGGCCGCCGACCCGCCTTTGCGGTCGATACCTGGCGGGTGTCGCAGGGCCTGCCGGCGGATCGGATCCAGGCGCTGACCGCGGCCCCCGATGGCAGCCTGTGGGTGGGAACGTCGGCGGGCCTGGCCCATTTCGACGGCACACGTTTCGTCGACGGCGGCATCGGCCTTGCCGCGCGAACCAACATCGCGGCGCTGCTTGCGGATCATGCGAACACCCTTTGGATTGGCACCGCAGGCGCAGGCCTGCACCGGGCCCGCGCAGGCGCCTTCAGCGACGAACGCGCCGAAACCGCCCGCAACATCACGGCGCTCGTCGAGGACCACACGGGAACCTTGTGGATCGGCACCGCCGGGCAGGGACTGCACCGACTGAAGTTCGGACAAGCCGGCGTCTTTTCGACCCAACATGGTTTGTCCGGCGACGACGTCACGACGCTGTTGCCGGATCACGACGGCACCTTGTGGGTCGGCACGAAGAACGGCCTGAACCACTTCGCCGATGGCCCTATCAGAAACTATGGTGCCTCGGACGGCCTGCCGGCGGACATCATCCATGCGCTACTTGCGGACCGCACCGGCACGCTGTGGATCGCCAGCGGGGCCAGTCTTTTTCGGATGACCAATCGAAGCATCGCGCGTTTCGGACAGCCGGTGCCCGGCGCGCATGTGACGGCACTGCTGGAAGATCGCGACGGCAGCATCTGGATCGGCAGCGCGGGCGGCGGCCTGCACCGCTTGCAGACGATCACGGGCAAGCTGGAACACATGTCGGCCGGCAAGGGGGCGTCCGACTTCGTGACGGCCCTGGCCCAGGACCAGCAAGGCAGCCTGTGGGTCGGAACGGCCGACGGCCTGCTGCGCCTGGGTGCAAACGGGCAGGGAAACAAACCCATGGCCCCGCCGGCACCGGTGGCCAGTCACGCCCCTTCGCCGGTGCGCTGGCTTGTCGTCGCAGGCGTCGCTGTCGTGGCGCTGGTCGCGCTGGTCGCCCTGATTCTGCGCCGCGTCCGTCGACGCTAACCCGACGCGCGGCCGCTGCGGCCCGGCTGCACGGCCGAGATGAACCGCACCGCCTTGTTTTCTTCCTCGGTCCGGCGCAACAACCAGTCGTTCTCGAACAGCACCAGCGGGCGGCCCTCGACGTCCAGCACGCAGGTCTGACGGCCGGGCAACTCTAGCTTGTCGAGATCAGGCAACGTGCCCTCGATCCAGCGCGCGTGGCGATACGGCAGCTTGTCGAATCCGATCTTCACGCGGTACTCGTGCAGCAGGCGGTGCTCGATGATTTCGAACTGCAGCATGCCGACAGCGCCCAGAATGGGATCGCGTTCCATCCGGTGGCGATCGAAAAACAGCTGCACGGCACCCTCTTCCGATAGCTGTTCCAGTCCCTTTTTCAATTGCTTGCGCTTCAACGGATCGTCCAGGCGCACGCGCTGGAAATGTTCCGGCGAAAAGCGCGGTATGCCCTCGAATTCGACGGGCGCGCCGGTGCAAATGCTGTCGCCAATGCGCAGCACGCCGGCGTCCCACAGACCCAGGATGTCACCCGAATACGCCTCGTCGACGACCATGCGTTCTTGCCCCATGAACTGCACCGGACGCGTCAGCGACAGCGTCTTGCCCGTGCGCACGTGTGTGACGTCCATGCCGCGCGTGAACTTGCCCGAACACGCGCGCACGAATGCAATGCGATCGCGGTGCTGTGGATCCATGTTCGCCTGGATCTTGAACACGAAACCCGAGAACGCCGGATCGTCCGCGGCCAGCGGCCCAATCGACGTCTTGCGCGTGCCGGGCGGCGCCGCCAGTTCGACGAAATGATCCAGCAACGGTTCCAGGCCATAGTTCGTCATCGCGCTGCCGAAGAAAACCGGCGTGACCTCGCCTGCCGCGAAGCGAGCCTTGTCGAAGGGATTGCCGGCAGATTCCAGCAAGGCGACCTCATCGCGCACGCGCGCCAGGCCCGTCTCGCCCAGGGCCTCCTGCAAGGCGGGATCGTCCCAACTGGTCTCGTGCATGGGCACCTGGCGCGAGCCCCCGCCATCGACGTCCTCACAAACCAGGACCTTCCGCGCCCAGCTATCGTACACGCCCACGAACGACGTCCCGGCGCCCAGCGGCCAGTTCGCCGGGCTGCACGGGATCCCCAGGACGCGTTCAATTTCGTCCAGCAGGTCGAAGGGATCCTTGCCGTTGCGGTCCATCTTGTTGACGAACGTGACAATGGGAATGCCGCGCATCCGGCACACCTGGAACAGCTTGATGGTCTGCGGTTCCACGCCCTTGACGCTGTCGATCAGCATGATCGCCGTGTCGGCCGCGGCCAGCGTGCGGTAGGTGTCTTCAGAAAAATCGTTGTGGCCGGGCGTGTCCAGCAGGTTCAAACGCTGGCGCCCGTATTCGAACTGCAAGACGCTGCTGGAAACCGAAATTCCGCGCTGGCGCTCGATTTCCATCCAGTCACTGGTGACGTGGCGCCCGCCGCCCTTGCGTTTGACCGAACCGGCCAGGTGCAAGGCCCCGCCGTACAGCAACAGCTTCTCGGTCAAGGTCGTCTTGCCCGCGTCCGGGTGCGAGATAATGGCGAAGGTGCGGCGCTTGGCCACCTCCGCGCGCAAACGCGCCAGTTGCTGATCGTCCATCAGGTGAGCCGCACAACTTAGCAGGTTCCGCCCCGCCCTGGGGACCCGCCCTCCGTCGACGAACAGGCAGATTTTTTGACGATCCGTGTAACCGGCGTTACAGCTAGGAAACATATCGCATACCGCGACGACCTCGGAAGGAGAAAGCCCGGATGATCAAACAGACGATGATCGGAATTCTTGGTGGGGCACTGCTGTTCAGCGCCAGCGCATTCGCGCAGGATCCCAACGCCCCCGTGACGCCCCCGGCAATGACGCCGGCAATGACGCCGGCAACGACGCCGGCAACGCCACCCTCGGCGGCGCCCGAAGTAATGGGCGGCGGCGGGCCACCCCCGATTACCGGCGTCCGCGCCGGTGGCCTGGCCGTCTGGGGCTCGCTGGACATCAACGCCAGCAAGGGCGCCTTCGCTAAACCCTTCGGCATCGCTCCGGACATTTTCTACGGCGTCAGCGACGTCCTGTCCGTGGGCCTGGCCCACAGCAACTGGGCCACCAATGGCTTCGCCGGCGGCGGCGGCGGCGGCCTGTGTCTGGCGGGCACCAGCAACGGTTGCGCCAAGGCCTATAACAACGTCGGCATCCTCGGCAAGTACGCCCTGTCCGACAGCCTGGCCGCCGAGGGCGGACTGGTCCTGGCGTCCCTCGATCCCATGTTCGCTGGCATCAAGGCCGGCGTCACGGGTCGCCTGATGGCAGGCCCGCTGATGGTGATGTACAGCCCGAACCTGTACATCGGCGCGACCAAGCGAGACCTCGGCAACAAGGAGCGCCTCAACGTTCCTGTCGCGGCGATGATGCCCGCGGGTCCCGTCATGGCGGGGATTCAGACGGGTCTGTACTCGCCCCTGTCCAAGTTCGGCGACAGCTTCGGGATTCCCCTGTCGCTGATGGGCATGATGCACGTGAACCCGAACCTGATGGCCGGCGCGGCCTTCACCTTCAACCGGATCGCCGGCAAGGCCTCCAGCGCCGACTCCCGCACGCTGAACCTGTTCGTCGGCTGGATGAACTAGCAGCAACCCGTTCGATAAAAAAGGCGGCCGGTCAAAAGACCAGCCGCCTTTTTCTTTTGTCGGAACCTAAAACTACCGCTTCTTCTTCGCCGCCGCTGGAACGGCCGCGTCGCTGGCCGGCGTTGTCGTCTTCACGATCTGCTTGCGCACGATGGCCTTGCGGCAGCCTTCGGACAGGTCGGCCTTGTGGGCCATCAGGCACTTGCCCATGCCGCCGCTGGCCGCCGCGTCCGCGCACAACTTTTCCATGTCGCCCTTGCACATCTCGGCGGCCATGTACGTCTTTTGGAACATGTCGTTGCAGTCTTCGGACAGATCCTTTTCGTGCGCCTTCAGGCAGCTGGCCAGCGCGACCGACCCCTTGGGCACTTCGTCCTTGCAGATCTTGTCGATCTCCGGCTGGCAGGCGACAACCCATTTGGCGCCCGCCTTCACGGCCGCGCCACCCGTTACCGGGGCCGGCGCACCTGGCGCGCCTGGCGCCCCACCTTGTGCCGGCTCGCCCGACGCGGCAGATCCGGGCCCGTAGGCCGGGGGACCCATGATGCCGTTGACGAACTGGGCGAACACCGGATGGGCCAGGGTCAGGGACACCAGGCCGGCCGCGACAAGAAGGGGCGCTTTGAATCGCATCAGTTTCTCCTTTTGGGGGGACGAATTTCACGCAAGCTCGGGCGAACGCAGCAGCGCCCGCCATGTCGCGAAGGCCGCGCGGATCTCACGGCGTGACTGACGAATTTCGGCGCGCAAATCGGCCAGCATGGCGCGCGCCTGGGCGCTGGCGTCTCGCTTCAGCGTCTCGTACCGGGCGACCAGCGCGTGCCAGCGATCCAGCTGTTCGTGCAGCGCCGTGCGAATGCTGTGCAGGCGATCGCGCGACGCCGGCGACAGGGCACGGCCTTCCAGCAGGCGTTCGTCCATGCGCAGTTGCGCGCGCAAAATGGCCGGTCGCGGCGTGCGCCGCAGATTACGCGCAAAACCCACTGCCTCCAGCGTGCGAATCAACCACTTGCTGGGATCAAACTGGTGGGGCAGGCCGCCGTTGCGGTAGTCGGCCGGGAAGGTGTGGTGAAAGTTGTGGTAACCCTCGCCGCCGCTGATCAGCGCGATCAGGAAGCTGTCGCGCGACGAATCGCGATCCGAATAGGGCTGCGTCCCGACGATGTGCGCGAACGAATTGATCGAGAAGGTGGTGTGGTAGACGAGAACCAGCCGCAGGACGCCGGCCAGGATGAACCCACCCCACGGGTCGCCAAATGCGAACCCCATCAGGGTCGGAACGACCAACCCCACCACAGCACCAATCAGGGGGTAATGCCGTGCCTGCCAGACACACAGGGGGTCACGCTGCAGATCCTTCACCGGTGTCGGGACGATGCTGGGATCGGACTGCCGCAGGACCCAGCCGATGTGGGCGTACCAGAAGCCCTCGCGAACGTTGTAGGGGTCAAGATCGGTGTCCACGCGGCTGTGGTGCCGGCGGTGGTCCGAGGACCACTTGATGGCCGAGTTCTGGAAGGACGCCGCACCGAAGGCCAACAGCACCAGACGGACCACGGGGTGCGCCTCATACGTCCGGTGCGCGAACAGGCGGTGATAACCGGCCGAGATGGCCAGAATCGTGAAGGCCGTCCACAGGAAGGTTAGCACCAGGGCGAACGCCGAGAAGCCATGCAGGAAGCCATACGCGATGGTCCCGCCGATGCCGATCACGTGCACGGCGCCCAGGAATGAGATGTTCATCCACGACAGGGGAAGCGGTTTTGCTGACGACATTTTGCGCACGAACTTTACGAGGACTGAGGGCCGAGCGCCAGCAAAGAGCCAGCAAATGAGCAAATGAGGACCTGGGGAGATCCCGCGATGCCGCATGGCGCCAGCGGGCGGCGCAGGTCCCAGTTGCCGGGCAGAAATTAGACCGTCCTGACATTCGTCCTTAAAGTTACCGCGGGGGCACGTCGATATACCGGCGCACTGCCCATGCCGGGGCTTTCCCGGTTTCGGGGTCGCAACTTTTCAACAGGAGTAAGAATGAGGAAACTGGCACTAGCATTCTGCATGACAGGTCTGGTTGGCGTCGGCTGCGGCGGCAGTGACAGTGGCGGGGGCGGCGGCAGTTCCGGTCCACCGGCAATGCCCGGAACGGTCAACGAGGCGGGTATGAAAAAAGGGGTGACCACGGCGGATGACCTCCGGGCGTCCCTGGCTTCCCCTGATTCAAACGGCGACGCGATTTCCAGCGGTGCGGTGCAACTAAGCCAAGCGGGCATGACAGCGATTGGACCCAAGGCGATGGCGCTGACCCTGATGGAGGATGCGGCGGCCGCGGTCCAGTCAGCCGCCACGACAGCGACCGGAACGAAGACCTGCAACGCCACCGGGTGCACCTACGACAAGTACGGCGGTAACGGGTTCATCCTCTCGGGTTCCGTTCAGGCGACAGATGCCGGCGCAGCCGGGAAGAAGGCCGTCTGGAATCTGACCGGCACCCTTACTGACACCAAATCGATGAACGGTGTCGAGTTTACCTATATATGGGCCGGCGACCTGACCCTTTCTGAAACCGGCATCAACGGCCAGGCAAGCGGGCACTGGGGCGGCAAGGGCACCAGCATGGCGAACGGTCAGAGCATCGCCTATGAATACGATATCGGCAGCATCATGAAGTTCAACAACGTGGTTGTGGCCAACAAGGCGCCCACGGGTGGCAGCACGTACGCCAAGACGTGGAGCAGCGTGAAACTCAACGGTATGGCTTTCGCCCAGGGCACCAGCGCCTGGGAAGGCACAAAGACCTACCCGTAGTTCGGGAAACCTGCATTTCCACAAATCCCGGATGGCGGCGGTTACCCCGCCCCGTTCGGGATTTTTGCGTCAGATTCGCTATGGCAGACAGGCCAGTAGGCAGGGTTCCCAGTTCCAGAAGCCCCGGTTGACTGCGGCGCCGCCTGTGGGCAACCTGTGCCGATGGTCACATTAGGTCGGTCGGGGGTTGTCGCGTCGTTTGTATGGGGAATCGTTTGCGGTGGCGGCCTCGCCGGCTGCGAGCCAGCGCCGCGACCAGCGACGAGCGAATCGCAGCAGGACGTGCACGTCACCGACGGACAGGTGGTCCTGGCGGGGAAGGTCGCCGGCACCAAGCGGCGGGCGCTGACGTCCGTGCGCGGCTGGAAGAATCAGCTGTGGTTTGGCGACGAATTCGGTTGGATCGGCAGCCTGACATTCGCCGGTCAACTTTCGTTCAGCGGCAGCGGCAGCGGCACGCGCCCCATCGACCAGGTCTGGGCCGACAACGAGCAAGGCGCACGCGGGGACGGCGCGCGCCTGCGCTTTGCCAGTGGCGGCCGCCCAGTCGCCGACATCACCGTGCAGGGCGGACGATTCGCCTTCGACCCCCGCAATGCCCTGACGGCCCCCCTGCACGCCGTGGCCGCCCAACCCGCGCGATCCGGCGTCGCCTTCATCGGTAGCAACGGAAGGTCGTTCACCATCGGTGTCTTCGCGACCGGCCGGCAACTGGGCTGCGAATGCCGCGACATCATCCTCGACCGGGACGGGGATCCTTTCTACAGCGGCAGCGGCGGCGTGTTTGATACGAAGGCTGCCTGCGACGCGCGCTTTGAAACGACCGAGGGCCTTTACGGCGTCAAGCGCAAAGCCTCCAACTGGTGCGAACTGGTCTACGAATGCCGGGATCCCGGATGCCCGCACAAATTCGCGCGTTTTCGCGAGGACCGACCCGCCTTCTGCCGCTGCGAAGAAACCGAGCACCCCGACGGCAAGAGCACCTGGCAGGTCGAGTGCCAACTGTACTTCGCTGACTGCTGCTGCGAAGGCGGCGATCACCCCGACGCGGGACACGACGGCAGCGGCGGCGGAACCGGCGGAACCGGCGGCAGCGGCGGCAGCGGCGGCAGTGACGGCGGCGGAACCGGCGGAACCGGCGGTGGCTCGGGCGGCGGCGGTGGAAATGGCGGCAGTGGCGGCGGCGGAACCGGCGGAACCGGCGGTGGCTCGGGCGGCGGCGGCGGCGGCGGCGTGGACGCGGCGGCTCACACCTGACGGTTACTCCAGCAGCGCCAGCAGATCTGCCCGCGTCAGCGACGCGGCCGCGCCCCCGTCGCCCAGCGCCGCCTCGCCCAGGGCGCGCTTTGCCTGTTGCAGATCCAGGATGCGTTCTTCCACCGTGTCGGTCGCGACCAGGCGGTAGATCATGACCGGGCGATCCTGGCCTATGCGGTGGGCGCGGTCAGCGGCTTGATCCTCGACGGCGGGGTTCCACCACGGGTCGCACAGGAAGACGTGATCGGCGGCCGTCAGGTTCAGACCGGTGCCGCCGGCCTTCAGCGAAATCAACATGACGGGTGGGCCGTCGGGCGACTGGAAGGCCTCGACCACGGCGCCGCGATCCTTCGTCGAGCCGTCCAGCCGACAATGGGCGATGCCGGCCTCGACCAGCGCCGGCTCGATCAGATCCAGCAGCGACGTCCACTGCGAAAACACCAGCGCCTTGTGGCCGTCGGCCGCCGCGGTTTCCAGCGCCTCGCACAGCACCTGCACTTTCGACGACGTCGCCGCGCTGTGCCCGGGCAGCAACGCCGGATGACAGGCGGCCTGGCGCAGGCGCAGCAAGGCTTCAAGGGCCTTCATTACATTCAGGCCTTTGCCGTCGGTGGCGGCAAGCGCCTCGACCACGTCGGCGCGGCTGGCCGCGCGAACCGTGTCGTAGACGGTGCGCTCGCGTTCGTCCAGAGACACGCGCAACGTGGATTCGGTGCGCGGGGGCAATTCGGGCGCGACCTCGCCCTTGCGCCGGCGCAGCACGAAGGGGCGGATGCGCTGGCGAAGCGCGGCCGTGGCGCCGGCGACGCCGTCGGCGATGGGTCGGCCGTATTCACCGTCGAAGTCGCGCCGGCCGCCCAGAAGACCGCGGTTCGTGAAGTGCATCAGGCTCCACAATTCCTCCAGGCGGTTCTCGACGGGCGTACCGGTCATCGCGACGCGGAAGTCAGCAGCAAGCGCATACGCCGCGCGCGCCACCTGGCTGTCGGGATTCTTGATGGCCTGCGCCTCGTCCAGAAAAACGGCGCTCCAGCGACGCGCTGATAGTTCAGCGGTATCCAGGCGCAGCAGTGCATACGTCGTCAGCGTGACGTCCGCGCTGTCATCCAGCCGGCGCGCGGCCCCGTGATAGACCGCGACCCGCAGCGACGGGCGAAAGCGCGAAAGTTCGGCCTGCCAGTTGGGCAACACGCTGGTCGGACAGACGACCAGGGTCTTCTTGCCGAACACGCACAGGGCCTCCAGCGTCTTGCCAAGGCCCATATCGTCGGCCAGCACGCCGCCCAAACCCACGCTGCGCAGGAAGGCCAGCCAGTTGACGCCGACACGCTGGTACGGCCGCAAGGTGGCCGTCAGATCGACGGGCAACGCGAACTCGGGCAGGCGTTCAAAGGTTTGCGCCAGCGGCGCCAGACGATCGAGACCGGGCGGTGGCGGCTGGTCCAGGTCGTCGCACAGGACACCCAGAACGGGCAGGGCGTGGTTGGCGACGCGCCCGTCGCTGTCGCGCGCGGCCAGCAACTGCGCCACCTGCCGGCCATGCTTGTCGAGCCAGGCCTGCGGCAACGGCGCCCAGCCGCCACCGTCAAGTCCCACCAGGCCCAGGCCATCCTGCCAGGCGCGAATCACGGCACCGGCGTCCACCGTGCGCGGGCCACCGTCGTTGGCCCCGGTCACATCAAAGGCAAGATCGAAACGGATGTGGGGAATGGCGGAAACGCCGGCCAGTGCCGGGGCATCCACGCGCAGGCGGGGCACCAGGCGCACGTTCGCGCCGACCAGCCGGGCGGCGTCCCCGGTCAGGGCACCCCGCCAGCGTTTCAGTTTCTCCACGAACTGCGCCGTGTCGGGCCCTTCGAAGGTCGACCGTCGCCCGGGCACCAGATTCAGGTCCGAGCGCAGCTTCTCGATCAGGCGCCGCTCGACCGGCTCGTCGCGCACCGGCACGGGACCGCCCAGATGCACCAGGACGCCCCCGTCGATTCGGGCGCAGGGGGGATTGCCGTAAACCAAACGGGGCAGGACGGTCAGACCCGCACCCGCCTGATCCAGTTGCAGCACCAGCCGCGGTTCCAGACCGCGCACGACCTTGGGCAGCCGGCCGGTCCGGACGTCGACCGCCATCCGGCGACACAGGTCGGGCAGGACCCGCGTGGCCAGTTCGCCCAGCTGGGACGCGCGGTACGTGTGGACGATGGGCAGGTGTTGCAGCCAGCCACCGCACAGCTCGACCTCGCCGTGGCGGGCCAGGGTGTCGCCGGCCAGGACGACGCCGGCGCTCAGGACAGCCGTGATGCGCGGATCGCGGCGAATGGTGACGACGATGCCGCCGTCGGGCTGCCCGGTGTCCAGGCTGTCTTGCCTGTCTTGCCTGTCTTGCCTGTCTTGCCTGTCTTGCCTGTCTTGCCTGTCTTGCCTGTCTTGCCTGTCTTGCACCACCGCGTGCGGCAGGATTTCCTCCTCGGCGCAGGCGACTGGGCGGCCGTCGAGGTAGACGTTGCGTGCGCCGACCAGCACCTGCAACAGCGCGTCCAGCTTGGTCGGTGGCAGGATCCCGCGCGCCGCGGATTCCAGCAGGCGGTCGGCCTGCAAGTCCTGCTGTTCGACCTGAACCGTCTGCGCCTCGACCGGCTGCGACAGCAACGCGGACAGCGTGGTCGGCAGCGGCGTCTCGCTGGCGTCAGTGCTGGTGATGAAGCGGCGCAACTGCAAGCCACCTTCAACCCGTGAGAATCGATAGACGATGCGCCGCCAGGCGTCCTGCACCCGCTGAACTTTGGACCCGACTCGCTCGGTCGGCGCGTCGCCATCGCCCCGCGGGGTCGATTCGTCCGGGCCAACCGCGATCGCGGCGGCGGCGATATGTTCGCACGGGCGAATGCGCGCCGGGCAGTCGCAATCCCATTCGATCTCGCCGGGATAAAGGACCACCGTCGGCGCGACCGGACGCCCTGCGGCCCGCACCCGCAGGACGATTTCCTCGTCGTTCTGCGATTCGATGGCGACCGCACCGGATCGCGTCAGACTGACCCCATTCGACCAGATTCCGGCCTTGCACGCCCGGCGCAGGGCCGCGAGCAACCTGGTGAGATCCGCCACAAACGCATTCTTACTGCGTTACCCGTCACCTTCGCTACGTTCCCGGCTACATTGCGGGCGGCAAGTCGGTGTACAAAGGCGTGATGTCCCGTCGCACGCGCACCCCGGCAGCGCTATGCCTGTATTTGCTGCTGGCAAGCCGACTGGGCACGGCCGCCCCAGCCGCTGTGCCTGCGGGCGCCCCGAAACTGGTCGTGCTGCTGGTGGTCGACCAGATGCGCGGCGACTATTTCGGCTGGTATGGCGCCGCATGGAAGGGCGGCCTGCGCCGGCTGTTCGACAAGGGCGCCTGGTTCATGGCCGCGCGTTACCCCTACCTGAATACGGTGACCTGTCCGGGCCACGCCACCATCGGGACG
This sequence comes from Myxococcales bacterium, assembly GCA_025350815.1. Lineage (GTDB taxonomy): Bacteria > Myxococcota_A > Polyangia > Fen-1088 > Fen-1088 > JANXXE01. Next base: position 18,836 of record JANXXE010000074.1, read on the forward strand.
GGCGCGTATCCGCACCGCCACGGGATGATCACCAACACCTGGTACGACCGCCCCAGCAAGAAGGTCATCGACTGCACCAGCGATCCGGGCGCGCCGCTTATCGCGTACGGCCCCGGGCGCCTGTCCACCCACGACAGCGCCCGCAACCTGCTGGTGCCAACACTGGGCGACGAGCTGCAGGCGCAGTTCAGCCCGCGGTCGCGCGTGGTTGGTTTTTCGATGAAGGCGCGCGCCACCATCAATCTGACCGGGCACAAACCGGACGTGGCGCTGTGGTTCGAGGGCGGTACCTGGGTGACCTCGACCGCGTTCACCGACAGCCCGACGCCCTGGGTGCAGGCCTTCGCGCGCGACAACCTGATTCCGCCCGCCGTCGAAACGCCGTGGACCAAGTTGCTGCCGGACAAGGCGTACAAGTTTCAGGACGACGCCAGCGGAGAAAAGCCGCCCCTCGGCTGGACGACGACCTTTCCCCACCCCCTCAAGGGGCGCGGCGCGGGCATTGGCCGCTTCGGCAACAGCCCCGTGGCCGACGATTTTCTGGGCCGGCTGGCGCGCACCGCCCTGACCCAGATGAAACTGGGGCAGACTGATACCGTCGATCTGCTTGCCGTTAGTTTCTCGATGACGGATTTGGTCGGCCACGCCTACGGGCCGCGCAGCCATGAAGTGCAGGACGTGCTGGCACGCCTGGACCTCACGGTGGGCCAGCTTCTGGCTGCCCTCGACGAACAGGTCGGGCCGGCAAACTATGTCCTGGCCCTGAGCGCGGATCACGGCGTGGCGGTGATCCCCGAACAGACCCGCAGCGAAGGTCATGACGCCGGCCGCGTCGCGACGGCGGACGTCAAGGCGCTGGCGAACGAGACCATCGCTGATGTGCTGGGCGGGTCGCGCACCAGTTACGTGGCCGACATGCAGGGGAACGATCTGTACCTGGCGGACGGCGTGCGGGATCGCCTGCTGGCGAAGCCGGGGGCGCTGGCCAAGGTGCTGACCGCCATTCGCACGGTGCCTGGCATCGAGGATGCCTTCGACAGCGACGAGATCAAGGACGTGGCACACGCCCGGGACGCCGTTCGCAAGGCCGCCGCTCTCGGCTACTATCCGGGACGCAGCGGCGACATCTTGATTGCGCCCAAGCGCGATTGGGTCGTCAGCTCGTCGTTGGGCACCAACCACGGGTCAATCAACGACTACGACCAACGCGTGCCGCTGGTCCTGTTCGGCAAGCGCATCAAGCCCGGGAAGTACACGGGGGCCGCCAGCCCGGCCGACATCGCACCGACGCTGGCCGCGATCGTCGGCATCAAGCTGCCACAGGCTGAAGGCAAGGCGCTGGGTGACGCCATCGTTCCCGAAGAAAAGAAACCCGAGCCCGCCGCGCCCCCCGCGTCGCCGCCCAAAGATCGCAGGGGCAAGCGTAGGTAGCGCGGGCCGTCGTCGCTAAAGCCCCATCATCCGCAGGGCGTGCGACAGCCGGCCGACAATCACCTCCAGGGCCTGGGCGTTGTCGCCACCGTCGGGAATCAACAGGTGGGCGTGGCGCTTGCTGGGCGCAACGTGCTGCTGGTGCATGGCGCGCACGGTGCCCAGGTACTGCGCCTCGATGGCGGCGATGTCGCGCCCCCGTTCCAGGATGTCGCGCTTGATCCGGCGCAGCAGGCGCACATCGTCGTCGGTGTCCACGAACAGCCGCAGGTCGAAGACCTCACACAGCGACGGAACCGCGAAAAGCAGGATGCCCTCGACCACCACAACGGGATGCGGCTCGACCCGGCGGCCCTGGGCGTGACGCGTGTGACTGGAAAAATCGTACTGCGGACAATCCACCGCCTGGCCAGCCTTCAGCGCACGCATGTGGGCCAGCAGCAGATCATTGTCCAGCGCGTCGGGCTGGTCGAAATTGATGCGCGCGCGATCGGCGGGTGAAAGGTGGCTGCGATCCCGATAATAGAAATCCTGCTGGATCAAGACGGCACGGCCCGGGGTCAGGGCCTCGACAATCTTCGAGGCGAGTGTGGTTTTGCCGCTGCCCGTACCGCCCGCGATACCCAGGATCATCGGGGTCATGATTGACGGCCGCTACTGCACGACGGGCACGCTGCGCGTCCACTGGGCGATGTGGTTCGACGTCGACAGATCCTGAAACGGCAGGCAAAACGGCGCGAAGCTGGGATCCTTGCCCGCCGCCAGCTGATCGGGCTGCACGGCCACCATCCAAATCAGCGTGCCGCCCAGTTTGTCGCGCCCGCCCGGGGCCACCGACCGCAGGCCGTAGCGCCGGCGAGACGAGAACGTCAGCCAGAAGACCTTGCTGCGCGCCGACAGTGGGAAGGGGCTCCACTTGGGAAACGAATTCATCAGATTCGTCGCGTTGCCGTCGGCCACACCGGCTTGATTCGCCCGCGTCAGATCAACGGGCGCGCCGCCAGCGGGAAAGCGCACCGCCAGGATCCGCGCGCTGGGATCGGAATCCGTGTCGCAGTCGTCGGACTGCTGCGCCGAGCACGTCGATTCATCGAAGACCACCAGACTGCCGTCGGGTGCCACCGCCGGGTAATAGCGATTCTTGCCCGCCACCGCCGGCGCGAGGATCACCGGTTTGGACCACGTCCCCGCTGTGTTGGTAACCGTGGCGATGGATCCGTCCCAGGTGTTCTGCGCATTGGTCGGCCACGAGGCCGGGCTTCCAAACGCGACGGTGTTGCCGTCCACCGACCAGTCCGGATGATCCGACCGCAGCCCGCCAAGATCGATCTTGCCCGTCTGGGCGCCCGTGTTGCCGTCGAACAGCAACAGATCCTTGACGACGCCCGTCCCGTCGATGCCGACAAAGGCCGAGCCATCCGGATTCCACGATTCGAACCAGCTTTTCCCGGCTGCGGGATAAGGGACCAGCGGCTTCTTTTGGGCCACGTCGTACAGCAACAGGTTCCCGACGTTGGCGTCGCCCATGGTCAGAACCATCTTCTTGCCATCACGGCTAAGGGCATGGCAGCCGATGCAGGTGCCGTCACCCGCCTCGGGGCCAAGCACCCGTTCCGGCGTCTTCTGCGTGGTGTTGCCGAAATTCCAACGAAAGATGGCGACCGGCGTTGACGTGGACCAGTAGTACAGCCCGCCGCTCAACTGATCGAACGAGAATTGCAGCTTGTGCACGGCGCTGGTGCCCACGCCACCGCCCTGATCATCCGTGGCGCGGACGCGCAGGTCGACTGGCAAGGCGGGCTCGCCCATGGGCACCGTGACGCTGGTCCCGGCCAAGGTTCGCCACAGATCCTGCGGCATCTCGTACAAACAACCGTCGGCCAGCGGCACGCAGCGCGTGTAGATGCGCACGTCGGTGAAGGCGTTGCCGAACGAGATCTCGTACAGGTTGTTGGCGGCCGCCTTGGGGCGGAAATGCACTTCGACCCGGTTGAGGTTCGGCGGAAACAGGACGCCGTCGTTGGGGTACAGCAATTCGGGCGCACGCGCCGGGTCGGCCTTGCCGGCAAACGCGTTCGCGGGATTCGCCGGCACAGCAAGGCCGCCCGGTCCCAGCACCACGGTCAAGATGCGGACACGCAACTGCGCGGCCACCGCAAGGGCGCCCGAGGTGGCAGTGATAGTCACAGCCCCGCCCAGCTGCGTGCCACTGGTGGCAAGACCGGTGGCGGCAATGGTTGCCAGGTCCGCGCGGCCCGAGGTCCAGGTGACCATTGTCGTGACGTCCTGTTCGCGTCCGCCCTTGAAGGTCCCGATGGCACGAAACTGCTGGGTGCCGGGCGTGCCGTCCTTGGCGTCGACCATCGCCATGACGGGGTCGACCCGCAGTTTCTCGAGATCCGGCAGCGTGGTTCCGCCGGTCAACATGGGCGCATCGGCGGCGGCGCTGCCATCCGCCACGATCGCGCCGCCGATCTTCGTATCGGTTGAGCAGGCCGACGCGGCAGTCGTCGCGCCAGCCAGAAAAAGACAAAGAAACGAGGTCCAACGGCCCCCCGACGTTGTCATGGTGCCCATGGGCCCCACCGTATCACGGCCTTCGGCGCGCCGCCTGGGCCGCGCGCGACCCAAACAACCGTCTCAAATGTCACTACGGTGGCAAAAAAAGACGGCTCTTATATACTCATCATGTGAAAAGGGCACGGGAACAAGCGCTCGATGACTGGCTGCGTCGTGAGAATCGGCGCCCACTGATCGTGCGCGGCGCGCGACAGGTCGGCAAGTCCTACCTAATCCGGGAATGGGCGACCCGGCGATTCGAAGACGTCGTCGAGTTGAACCTGGAACGGGATCCGGCGGTCGCCGCCTGCTTTTCTGACAACGATCCGCGCGCCACGCTCAGACGACTCGAATCCGTGGCGCGCACCCGCATTCGACCTGGGCCATCGACTCTGCTGTTCCTGGACGAGATTCAAGCAGCGCCCGAGGTACTGGCGAAGCTGCGCTGGTTTGCCGAAGAGCTACCTGACCTGCCCGTGATCGCGGCCGGGTCGCTGCTGGACTTCGCGCTTTGCGAACCGACGTTCAGCATGCCGGTGGGCCGCGTGTCGTTCATGCATCTTGAGCCGCTGGGCTTTCGCGAATTCCTGGACGCGCTTGGCGAAGGCCTGCTGGCGCGCACGCTGGCGGAAGACCTGACCTATGAGGGCATTCGCGCGGCGCGGGGGGGCCTTGGCCCTGTGCATGACCGGCTGATGGATCTTTTCTCGCAGTACCTGCTGGTCGGCGGCATGCCCGCCGCCGTGGCGGCCTACCGCCGCGACCGATCACTGATTGCCGCCGCCGAAGTTCAGGCCGACCTGCTGGCGGCCTTGCGATCCGACTTTGCGAAATACGCCGCCCGCGCGCACCACGGCCGTCTGAATGCGGTGCTTGCCAGTGCGGCCCAGCAACTGGGCGGGAAATTCACCTACCGCCACGTCGATCCCGACGAACGAGGCGCGGCCATGAAGACGGCGGTCAAGCTTCTGTGCCTGGCGCGGGTCTGCCACCGGGTGACGGCGACGGCCGCCACCGGTGTACCGCTGCTGGCAGGTGCCGACGAGCGCCGCTTCAAACTCATCTTTGTCGACGCAGGCTTGCTGTCAGCGCAGCTTGGTCTGTCGCAGGTGGGCCTGCACACCGGCACCGATCTCATGCTGGCCCACCGGGGCGCGCTGGCCGAGCAGGCCGTGGGACAGTTGCTGCGGTTGGGATTCCGCGCGCACGACGAGCCAGCCCTGTATTACTGGCACCGCGAGGCACGAGGCGCGGAGGCGGAGGTGGACTACGTGACCCAGCAAGGACCGGCGGTCGTGCCGGTCGAGGTCAAGGCGGGGACAACCGGCGCACTTCGCAGCCTGCATCTGTTCATGGCGGCGCGCGGATTCCCCCTGGCCGTGCGCTTCTACGGCGACCGGCCGTCAATGACGGAACTGAACCTTCCCCAGGCGGCGGCAAGACCGACCTGCCGACTGCTCTCGTTGCCGCTTTACGCGGTCGAGGAAATGCCGCGCCTTGTGGCGCAGGCGCTGTCGTAGACTCGGCCGCGCATGGGCGGCAACAAGGCAGCGGACAACGTCGAACGCTTTTCCCGAAGTATTGTCCGCATCGGCGGCAGCCACGGATATCTGCGCGATTTCTATGCGGCCCTGTTGGGGGCGCGGTGGTGGGTGCTGGTTTCGTTCTTCGCGGGGGCGTACCTGGCCGTGAACAGCGTGTTCGCCGCGGTGTACCTGCTGGCGGGCGACGCGATTGCCCACACGCGTCCGGGATCATTCGAAGATGCCTTCGCGTTTTCGGTGCAGACGCTGTCCACCGTCGGCTACGGCGCCATGACGCCCCGGCCGCCACTGGGCAATATCATCGTGACCGCCGAGGTGTTCGCCGGCGTATTGCTGGCGGCGATGGCGACCGGCATGGTGTTCAACAAGTTCGCCCGCCCGAGCCCCGGGATGATTTTCGCCAGCCGCGCCGTCGTCGGACCACGCAACGGCCAGCGTTGCCTGATGTTGCGGCTGGCGAATTCGCGCGGGGGCGACATTGTCGACGCCTCGATCCGCCTGACCGCCACCGTGCCCGATACCACGACCGAGGGGCAAAGCATGCGCCGCCTGCGTGACCTGAAGCTGGAACGATCGACGACGCCGATCCTGCTGCTGTCATGGCTGGTGATTCACCCCATCGACGAAGACAGCCCCCTTTGGGGCCTGACGGCCGCGACAATGGCCAAGGCCCAGATTCGCATTTTCGCCAGCGTGACCGGCATCGACGGCACGTTCATGCAGATCGTGTACGCATTCGCGACCTATACCAGCGACGACATCGCGTACGACGCGCACTACGTCGACGTAATGACCCCGGGCGCCAACGGGGGCATGGTCATCGACCTGACCAAACTGGACGACGTGGTGCCGGTGGGCGCCCCGAACGTCGCCTCGCGCTGACACCCGCCCAGGACTGGACAGGACTGGACTGGACAGCTACCGGGGAACCATCGACAATGGGGCGACTACCCCCATGAGTCTGGTCGACATCCCGTCGGTGGCGCGCCGTTGCGACGACCTCGTCCCGGGGATCTGGGCGAAGGCGACGTCGACCTGCAACCTGGATGCCCTGAAGGCAAATCACCGTGACTGAACCATCGGCAAAGAAGCCCGGCAAGCAGCCGGCGAAGATTGTCCTGACGTCCCACCCGGGCGGCCATGGGCCCAAACCCATACCCATCAAATGGGGCGTGCGCGATCCGATGAAACGGGGACCGGCCATCGCCACCGTCACGAACATGGCCCAGCGCAACGTCATCGGGACGCATTCGGGCTCGTATTCGGTGTACCGCGCGCTGGCGGTGGCGGCGGGCGCGCTGGATCCCTTGAGACGCCCGGACCTGACCAACACGTCGCCGTCGAAAGCCATCGGCCCGCACCCGCAGTGGTTCGATGCGCAGCAAATCGTGTCGCTGGATCCCTTCGGCGCGGTCGTCGCCGACGTATTCAAGTCGTATCTGGATCGGTCCTACGACATCCGCCCCACGATCGCGGTGACCAGCGCGCACATTCGCCTGCCCGAGATTGACGACGCCATCGACGCCGGCCGACTGGCCTGCGACGGCAAGATCTTGAGAGCCGGCCGCGATGTCGTGGTGACCAAGGCGGCCATCGAACCGGTCTGGTACCTGCCCGAGATCGCGAATCGGTTCAACTGCACCGAGACCGTCCTGCGCCGCACGCTGTTCGAGCATACGGCCGGCATGTTTCCCGACCTGGTGACGCGCCCCGATCTGTCGGTGTTCCTGCCCCCCATCGGGGGCCTGACCATCTACATGTTCGGGCCGGTGGACAACATCGCGGATGCCGCCAAGAAGCTGGCTGTGCGTGTTCACGACGAATGCAACGGCTCGGATGTGTTTGGCTCGGACATCTGCACCTGCCGGCCGTATCTCGCCCACGGAATCGAGGAATGCATCCGCACCGCGCAGGCGGGCGGCGCCGGCGTGATCGTGTACAACCGCAAGGAAGGCCGGGCCCTGGGCGAGGTCACGAAGTTTCTGGTCTACAACGCGCGCAAACGCCAGGAGGGCGGCGACAGCGCGGCCCAGTATTTTGCCCGCACCGAATGCGTCGCCGGCGTGCAGGACATGCGTTTTCAGGAACTGATGCCGGATGCGCTGCACTGGCTGGGGATTACCCGCATCGATCGCTTCGTGTCGATGAGCAACATGAAGTACGACGCCATCGTGCGCTCGGGCATCAAGGTCGTGGACCGCGTGCCCATTCCCGACGAGCTGATCCCCGCCGATGCGCGTGTCGAGATGGAAGCCAAGATGGCCGCCGGGTACTTCACGCCGGACGGCGCCACCGCCACCGACGAGGAATTGGCACGCGTGCAGGGCCGCAAGCTCGGTGACTGAATGACCGTCGCGGGGTCATCCGGGGCGGCGGAGGTCGCATACCTGTTGAGCGCGCGCGCCGTCCGCGAGCGGGCCGAACAGATGCTGGCGCTGGGCGAGCGCGGCGCCCTGACCCACTTCAGCGTCGATACCACCGCCCTGCCCGCCGTGGCGGCACGGGTCGTGGGTGTCACGCGCGCCAATTATCCCCGTCTCGACACCATTCCCTATCACAGCCGCTGGCGGCACTTTGGCGCGGACCGGCTGCGCACGCTGAATGAACGGCTGGCCGAGGCCTCAACAGAAGACAGACTCCGCGCCCAGTTCGAATTGGTGATTCCCAGCGTGCTGCTGGACGCCGGCGCCGGCACCCGCTGGAATTTTCGCGAGCCGTCCACCGGCGTGGCCGTTGGGCGATCAGAAGGCCTGGCGCTGGCCAGTTTCCATCTGTTCGTCGACGGTGGGCTTTCGAGCGATCCGGCACGACCCCTGCGCGCGGATGCCGCCGGCCTTGCACACGTCAGCGCGGCCGACATCGCGCGCGCCTTCGCGGTCAGGCCCGACAATCCCCTGCCGGGTGTCGAGGGCCGCGCGGATCTGCTGCGGCGGCTGGGGGACGTCGTGGCGACAACGCCGCGGTATTTCGGCGGCACGGCCCCGCGCCTCGGCAATCTGGCCGATTATTTGCTGCGCCTGTCGGTCGGCGATGCCCTGCCCGCAACGGCGGTGCTGGGCGCCGTGCTAGAGGCCCTCGGCCCGATATGGCCGGGCCGGCAAAGTCTTCACGGCGTGAACCTGGGCGACACCTGGATGCACCCGCAGGTGGGACTGGTGCCCTTTCACAAGCTGTCGCAGTGGCTGACCTATTCGCTGCTGGAGCCACTGGAACAGGCCGGCATTCGCGTCACCGGTCTTGATGACCTGACGGGCCTGGCCGAATACCGCAACGGCGGCCTGTTCGTCGACGGCGGCGTGCTGGTGCCCAAACAAGACAGCGTGTTGACCGACGCGCACGTGGTCGGATCGGCCGTGGTGGTCGAATGGCGCGCGCTGACCGTGGCACTGCTGGACCGCACGGCGGCCGAAGTGCAACGACTGCTGGGCGTCGATGCGCAGCAACTGCCGCTGGCGAAGGTTCTTGAGGGCGGCACCTGGAACGCCGGCCGCCAGATCGCGAAAGAGAAACGACCCGACGGCGGACCGCCCATTCGCGTTGACAGCGACGGGACCGTGTTTTGACAACGCCCCGACCAAAGGTGACCCCATGCCCGGCCAGGTGATCGTCCTTGACCATCCACTTGTGCAGCACAAGCTGACCCTGATGCGCGACAAAGAGCGCAGCACCAATGGGTTTCGCATGCTGCTGTCCGAGATCAGCATGCTGTTCACGTACGAACTAACGCGCGATCTGCCGCTGACGTATCAGGACATCGAGACCCCCATCGCGCGAATGAAGGCACCGGTGCTGGACGGCAAGAAGGTCGTGCTGATCTCGATCCTGCGCGCCGGCGGCGGCATCGTCGACGGCATCTTGCAGATCCTGCCGTCGGCGCGCATCGGCCACATCGGTATCTACCGCGATCCCGAAACCATGGGCGCGGTCGAGTACTACTACAAGCTGCCAAATGAAATGTCCGGGCGCGATGTCATCGTCGTCGACCCGCTGCTGGCCACCGGGAATTCGGCCATCGCCGCCATTGATCGGGTCAAGGGCGCGCGGCCCAAGTCCATCAAGTTCATGTGCATCATCGCGTCGCGGGAGGGCGTGGCCAATTTCCACGAAAGCCATCCGGACGTCCCCATCTACACCGCTGCCGTCGACGAGAAGCTGGACGAAAATGGCTACATCGTCCCCGGGTTGGGCGACGCGGGCGATCGGCTGTTCGGTACGAAGTAGGCTTCGAAGACGCGCACTTGACGCCCGGGCGCTTTGTCGGGAAGCATGCCGCCCGATGTTGACGATTGATCTGAGGGGAAAAAGGGCTCTCGTTGCCGGCGTTGCCGACGACGGGGGATTTGGATTTGCGATCGCGAAATCCCTGGCCGAGGCCGGGGCGACCGTGTGCCTGGGGACGTGGCCGCCGGCGCTGGGGATCTTCAAGACCATGCTTGAACGCGGCAAGTTCGACGAGTCGCTGAAACTGCGTGACGGCAGCAAACTGTCGTTCGAGCGCATCTACCCGCTGGACGCCGAGTTCGACACCCTCGACGACGTTCCCGCCGAGTTGCGCAGCAGCAAGCGTTACCGCGATCTCGGCGACTTCACCATTCAAGGCCTGGCCGACAATCTGAAGGCGGATTTCGGTACGCCGGCCGTGGACATCGTCATTCACAGCCTGGCCAACGGCGCCGAAGTAAAAAAACCGCTACTGGAGACCAGCCGAAAGGGCTACCTGGGTGCGGTCAACGTCAGTGCCTATTCTTATGCGTCCCTGGTCCAGCGATTGGGCCCCGTCGCGCGCGCCGGCAGTGCCTTCCTGGCGCTGACGTATCTGGCATCCGAGCGCGTGGTCCCCGGATACGGCGGCGGTATGTCGTCGGCCAAGGCGGCTCTCGAAAGCGACACGCGCGTGCTGGCTTACGAGGCTGGCCGCAAGTGGGGCCACCGCGTGAACGTCCTGTCGGCGGGCCCGTGGGCGTCGCGCGCGGCATCCGCCATCGGCTTCATCGATCGCATGATCGAATACTGCAAGGCCAACTCGCCCCTGCCCGAGGGCGTGACGGCCGAGGAGGTGGGCGCGACCGCCGCCTTCCTGGCAAGCCCGCTGGCAAGCGGCATCACGGGCACGACCGTCTACGTCGACAAGGGCTACCACGCGATGGGCGTGGCCGTGGATCGGCCCACGCTGGCGCCGTAGTCAGGCGACGCCGTCGGGCCCGACAAGGCCTTGCGAATCTTGTCTTTCAGATCGGTCATGGCGACGCTGTCGCGCGCGGGCGCCGGCAACGAATTGATCGCGTCGAGCGCGGCCGCGAACGCCCGTCGGGCTTCCGTCGGGCGACCCGCGCGCACGGCCAGATCGCCCCGTCGGTAAAGCCACAATTCCTTCCGCGGCGACTGCGCCGTCAGCCGGTCGAGGCGGCCAAGCGCCGCGTCCCACCGGCGCGCCCTGACATCCAGTTCGATGGCGGGAAGTTCCAACGACACGACCGGGCCAAGCCGGCGAATGCCCGCATCCAGGCCGCCAAGGGCCAGATCCGCCTGTCCTGCGTCGCCGTACAACTTCGACAACATCAGATAATCATCCGGCGTGGGGGTGCGCAGTTGTTCCAACCCCAGACGGTAATCACGCCCGCCATCCCCCGGGCGACCCACGGCGCCCAGCGCCCGGCCCCGGAGCATCAGGGCCGCAGCGTGCCCCGGGTGGCCCTTGAGAAAATGATCCAGGTACGACAGGGCCAGCTGCGCCCGCTGCCCGTCCAGCAATGCGCGACCCTTCAGAAAGTCGATCTCGGTCAGCGTCGGATCAAGCCGCGCCGCCACGCCGAAATCGGCCAGCGCGGCGTCCGTGTCCCCGTGCGCCCGGTAGATCTCGCCACGTGCCACATACAGCGGGGCGCTGTCGGGGCTTCGCGCAATTTGCGACGAACAGTCGGCAAGCTGCGCATGGTAGGGACCGTGCGCACGGACCGCCGCCGGGCCCGAGGCGATCGACGCCGCCAGCATCAGCGCACAGGCGCCACGACGCGGCACAATCACGACCCGACAGGGGCCAGTGTGCACTGCCCGGCCCGGCAAACGGCCTTGGCTGAACACGAAGGATCCGTCGACATCACGAACGGACACGCCGTGTGCTGGCAGTCCTTTTTGCGCTGACGTTCGCGCGCCGCTTTCTTCTTGGCGGGAACGGCGATCTGCTTGCCCCCCTCGTTACAGCTGCAACAACCGTCGGTGAGCAAAGCGCAGTCGCCATCCTGGCGGCACACCGCTGCCGAGCTGCCTTCGTCGCCCAGCGCCAGCGAAGCGCCGACGCCCGCAACAAGGCCAAGAACCAACGCGGCGACAGATGATCTGCGCAACATGGTCGAAGTATATGCCAGTAGACCCCGAACGGCCTCCACGCTAGAAGCACCACATGTCTATCTCGCGTCTGTGCGCATCCGCCGCCACACTGGCTGCAGTCGTTGCGGTGTCCTCCGGCTGCGGTGACGGAAGCGCCGGTGGCGGTACGAATGCGGCGGATGTCGACAAGTTCATCGGAAGCTGGATCTACACGTCGGGTCAGCTGACGCTGGGCTGTGGGTTGGGCATGGCAAATCCCCCGGCCGTCATGCTGGCCGGGCAGGGCCTGGACCTGACCAGGGGCACCAAGTCGGACCTCATTCGCATCCAGCTGGGCTGCGCCACGAACGTGGACGTCAAGGGCAACGTCGCCAGCGTCCAGGCAGGCCAGACGTGCACGCTGTCCGTACCCTTCAATAACATGGTCATCATGGGCGCCCTGACGCAGACCTCCTGGAAGATGACCAGCACGGGCACGATGGCGACCACCAACGGCACGGGCACCGTGACCGCGATGTACATGGGCATCCCGATCACCTGCTCGCTGACCGAAGGCGGCGTGATGGTCAAGGCCGGTGGCGATGGTGGTGCCGGCACCGATGCGGGCGGCGGCGGCTAATTCGTCACATTTCGGGTTGGCTCCGCTCGCGTTGATCACGGTCGGGTGGTGGGGGCGGGGTGTGCCTTTTGGCGGACGCGCTGATGCGGCCGCGAGGCGGCCACGCGCTCGGGCGCGCCTTGGCATCGGCCGCTGCCGGCCGAGCAGCCTCGGACGCCGCGAAAACTGACACACCACCCACCTCCTCCTCCTGTGCGTTCAATGCTCGCTACGATAGAGACGTGGGCGAAGCGCTCTTGGTCGGCGCGAGTGTTGAACGCGGACGAGGGTGGTGGAGGCGGGGTGTGGCTTTTGGCGGCGTAAGTGCCTGCTCGGCCGGCCGCGGCCGATGCCAAGGCGCGCCCGAGCGCGTGGCCGCGTAGCGGCCGCATCAGCGCGTC
>JANXXE010000092.1 GCA_025350815.1 Myxococcales bacterium
GCGGCCGTATCAGCGCGTCCGCGAAAACTGACACACCACCCACCTCCGCCGACCACGCTCAATCCGAGCGGAGGCGACCCGAGATGTGACGAATCATGAGAGCGCCAGCGCTAGGCGAGCGCCGCGCGCACGATCTTGCCACCGGTGATCTGGTCGTCCACCACGATCTGGGGAAGTCCGATGCCCACCCCCAGCGTCTTCGCCACCGCGGGCAGGCTGTCCGCGGCCGCTACGTCGCCGCCAGGCATGGCGCGGCCCGTCGCCGCGTCCAGATCCGAGCTGACGCCTCCGGGCAGCAGGCCCCCGACGACGCCGCCGCGGAAAGGCTTGCCGATCATGAGGGCGACGTTGTGCGACGGGTTGTGCCCCCGGCCCGACCCGACACCATCGAAGGTGCGGCCGAAGACATTGAGGGCCGCGAAGCTGACCTTGTCCTGCATGCCGTAGGCAGTCAGCTTGTCGAACAACAGCTTGATGTTGGCGGCCGACGCAACGGTTTGGGTGGTCTCGTTCTGCCAGTTCGTGTCCAGGTGGTTGTCACCCGAGAAGGGCAGGTGGATGGTCACCACCGGCGTCACGTTCAGCTTGACCAGCAGCGCCGCGGCCAGCACCTGGTTGGGGCCGTTGTCGGCGGTGATGGCGGCAAGATCGGTCGACACCTGATCGGCGACCTTGCGGAACTGATTCTGGGACAGGGCCAGCTGATCCAGGAAGTTGCGCTCGGGCTTGGTCGAGGCGCGGTTCTCCTTGAACAGCTTGTTGAGCGCGTCCAGGCTGCCGTCACGCAAATTCTGGAGATCGCGCGCCAGATCCGTCGGACTGGCCAGCACGGCCTTCAGGCCGGTGGGGCTCAGCTTCGGCAGGTACCGGCCGTTGAAGCTGACCGTCTCGCCACCCAGCGCAATCGGTTGCGGCTGCACGGTGCCAAACGCGGTCGCCAGCTGCGCCGAGAAGAACGACGGCGCCTCGACGCCCCGGCGCGACACGCCGAACAAGGCCAGCACGCGCTCCATCTCGCCGTGGTTGGCCGTCTGGGTGCGGTGGTGGAAGAAGACCGTCCGGTCGAGCAGATTCTGCGGCAGGTTCGCCCAGGGGGAGGCGGCAGTGTAGCTGGCGCCGTTGAGCTTGAGCGCCTTCGGCATCATCTCGGGCGTCTCGGGGTGATAGACTGAGCCGGCGGCGAAGCTGGCCGGCAGGTCATAGGTCCCGGGCACGTTGCAGTTCAGCGCGTCCCCCGAGGCCGACAAGGACAGGATGAGGTACTGCGGCGCCGTTATGGCGGCGGTCGCGGCCCTCGCCGTCCGGACCGGGTCGAGCAGGAACGAGGCGGGTAGCCCCGTCGCCAGCGCCCGCAGCCCGATCGCGCCCGGGCCCAGCAGTGCTGCCTTCAGGATGTTTCTGCGGGCCGGGATCGCGTTGGTCGTGGTCGTGGTCGTCGTCTTTGTCATGGGCGTTCTCCTATAAACCGATGGCCAGCGAGGTGGGCGACGTACAGGCGACCACGAAGGTCGACTTCAGTGCGGCCGTGGGCGTGGCGCCCTTGGCGATCGCGGCGGTGTAGTGGTCCTGCAGGATCTTCGTGGCCGGCCCACTGGTCGGGTCGTTCGTCCCCAGGTTCATGATGTTGCCAACGAAGTCGGTGATCGCCGGGTCCTTCTGGGCGCTGGTGTACAGGCTCTTGCCCTTGGTCAGATCGATGACCAGGTCCGCGGCAATCTGGCACATGGTCTCGGCTGCCCCCCGGAAGAACATCGTGGCGTCGGTGGACAAAAGCGGGCCCTCGGCGCCGCGCAGGTAGCCGTCGGCGGGGATGTTGTTGGAGACGATCTGCGCCTGTGTCCGGTTGGCGATCGAGCCGCAGACGTTGGTCGGCAGCCGCAACTTGTTGGTCAGCGACGCGCACAGGTGATCCTGACGCGCGATGCTGATGACCTCGCCCTGGTCGGACCAGGTCTTGGTGACCTTCGCGCCGGTTATCAGCGGCGACGAGAACAGCTCGCTGACCAGGGTGTGAAAATCGAAGTTGCTGTCCTTGAAGGCGGCGGCAACGCGCTGGAACTCAGGGTCCGTCTCCCCGCAGGGGCCGGAGTTGGCGTAGTAGCACAGCTTCTGCGTCCACGCGGCGGCGAAGGCGGGATGGTTCGCCAGGGTCGTGGCCAGGTCGTCCAACGACTCGAGGTTGGCGGTCACACCCATCTTGAACGTGGCCGTCGAGAACCGCTGGGCGGCATTCTCCTGACGGCGGTACGCGTAGGTGTAGGACTTGGCGAACACCTGGCGCATCGGATCGAGGATCTGGTGGCAGCTGTAACAGGGGCCGTTGGGGTCCGAGTGCTCGCCGTCCTTGCCCGTGTCAAGGATGGTGGTGGGGCCTGAATCAATCGGATTGATGCTGCGGCCAATCGCCACGATGAGCGCCTGGTTCATGACGTCGCGCGACTGGTTGCTTTTGTTGGTCTGCCAGTTGGCGAAGAAGGCGGGCGTGGTGAAGAAGCCCAGGCGCGGCGCGCGCACCAGCAGCGTGTCGGCCTGGCGGAGGGTGGCGAGGTCGTAGAACGGCACCATCCGTTCGTTGCCCATGGGCGCGCGCACCTTGACGGGGCGCCAGATCGAGTCGTCGGCGGTGATCGCCAGCGTCACGCCCACGTCGCCGATGCAACCGTTGTTGCGCTGGTAGTACTGCTTCTGCATCGGCTGCACGTCATCGGGCATCACGGGCAGCGGCGGAAGCATCGTCGACGCCGACGGATTGGTCGCCAGCCCGAAAAGCAGCGAAAAGACGCCTTCGGGGGTCTCGAACACCCGCTCGTTGTAGGGGACGTCCATCGCCATCAGCTTGTTGTTGGCATCGACGATGGCGTGGCCGGTGGCGTCGAGCATCGGCATCGGGCAGTGGAACGGCTGCGCGATGGCGAACCGCAGGAAATTGGGGCTTTTCGGGTCCAGTGATTCGGACAGCGGGATGACGCCGGCCGGGGCCCCCGGTGTCGCCGGCGGCAGGTACGTGGCGTACGCCTTGATGGTGGTGGCCAGGGTGCCGTCCGGCATGGGGATGCTCGCCGATCGCTTCTCGTCGTCGCTGCGCAGGGACTGATCGATGTACAGGTACAGCGCCATCAGCGCGGGGGTCATCATGTACGTGCGCGTGGTCAGCACGTTCGTGAACGGCTGTCCGTCCGTGATCAGCTTCATGGTGGTGCGGGCGAAACTCTCGGTGACCGCCACCATCAGGGGGGCGCTGTTCAGCCGCGTGAGGCCCTGATCGGTCAGGTCGGCGGCGCCTATCTGCGTCTGCTGGAAGGCGTTTTTGAAGAACGCGAAGAACTTGGCCTGCGCCTGAGGCGTCACGAACCAGGCATCCACCATGGCGCGCAACGCGTTCGGGTTCTTCGTGACCGCCGCTAGCTCGTCGTCGGTGGGCGCCAGCCCGACCAGCAGCGATTTCACCTTGGTGAGGTAGATCCGGGGCGTGACCGGCTCATACGCGGGCGGGTTGGGGGTCGGATCCTTGCCCGTGACAGGATCCTTGCCGCCAGGCGTTCCGCTGCCCGCGCCCTTGGCCGGTGCCGCGCCCCCACCCTGCTCGCCAACTTGGCCAGTGCAAGACAGGAGCAGCGCCAAGGCGGCGCCACCAAAGAGTCCGAAGGATCGCCGTGCGCTTTTTATCATAAGGGCCTCCCGTTTCACGATGCCGCGACAAGCAGCAAGTTGCGGGCCAGCGAAACGAGCGGCTCGCGTGCGCCGCTGCGGCTATGCATGGCAGGAAATCGCGGGGAAACCGCCATGACGCCCGCGCCTGGCCCCAAAGCCTTCGCGCCCGGAACTGTCACATGTTGCAGGAGGTGTTACAGGCGGAAGGCTGCCGGTCCCCCGGACTTGCGATCGAAGATGTAGCCGTGCTCGGCGCGCTTGGGGCGGGCGTCGGTCATGTCTATCGTTTCGTTTTACGAAGGAGCCATTTTGCGCCCGGCTGCTTGCCCAGTCGCTCGTCGAAGGTAGCCAGTGTCGCTTGCCGCGCGCCGACGCAGGCAAGAATCACGGCGTCCGAGAAACCAATCCGCGGTTCTCGCCGGAACCTCTCCAGAGCCGCCCGGATGAGTTCCGGAGCTTCGAGGACGACTGATTCGTGATCGAGGAGATCCTCAACTGCGGCGGCTATCTGGTTCGGCGTCCGGTCCATCTTCAGCACGCAGGCGGCCTCGACCAGCACGAACAACGGTATCCAGACGGTCCCCGCGGAACGCACAAAATCCGCTGCGATTTTCGCCTGTTTTTGGTCCTCGGCTCCGTCACCCGGGGCGATCAGCCGGATCAGAACGTTTGTGTCAATCGCGTCCACGGCGAACTTTCGCGTGGGCCAAGCGCGCAATGATCTCGTTTTTCTCGTCGAGTGTCCGCGGCGGGCACAGCGGACGCTTGTCGACACCCAGCGAGCGTCGCACGTCGTCAAAAGTCTTGTTTCCAAGCCTGTGCCCGATGAGTCGGTCGCCCTCGACGGTCCACTCGACGGTCGAACCCGCCCGAATCCCCAGTTTTTCCCTCAAATCGAGTGGGATCGAAATCTGTCCCTGCGTGGTAAGGCGCGTCTGTGTTCTGGCCATACGACTATTATGGCGTTAATAGCCACTATTACAGAGGTAATAGTCGGTGAACAGCCCGTCTCGAAGCAGAGATGGACGACGTCGCGCTGCACCTTCACATGATCGTCGACCGGTAGCAGCGCCGCCGGGGCGTTGTGGCGAGGGGCCGACGACGCCCACTTCGTGTAGAGCCAGGACGTCGTCAATCGTGAGGAACGCTGGGCCGAGGTTGGCGTGCAGTTCCTCCCGGATTGCCGCCATTCGCGCGGACCGGGAACGGTTCGCTTGTCTTGCTGGTGCTCCCTTTTTCCGCAGCCGCGAAACCACCAACGCGCCGTCGCGCCAGTTCGCCCCCCACCTCGTCACCCTTCTTCATCTCGAGGCGCTGCGTGCGCCAGCTGCGCAGTAGGGCGGCCCGGCTATGCGGCGCGCTTCGGGCGAACCACCAAACGTGTCTGCAGACCGGCGCGATCAGCCATGTCCACGAGAGAGTCCAGTGAGAACAGGTCCAGGCGACCACGCATGAGATCCGAAATCCGAGGCTGGGTCACGCCCAGAAGCACCGCGGCCTTGGACTGCGTTACCTTGCGCATACGCAATCTCTCGATGACCTCGTTCGCGATCTCTGAGCGAAGCCTCATGCTGGCCGCATCGACCGCCGAGTCCTCGATCGCGTCCCACACCGAGGCAAAACGTTTCCGGCTCATTTCTGATCCTCCTTCAACTCACGATAGCGCCTGGCTGCCAGTTCAGTGTCACGTTTGGACGTAGCCCTCGTCTTCGATACGCCCCGGACTCCTCGCGGATGCGGATCTCGCACGCGCCCGCCCCCACTGACGCCATCGGCTTCCAATCAAGGGGCTCAAGACCTCCCTGCACCCGGTACAGCTGAAAACCCGCCGCCCGCCGTACGTCTCCGGGAAACAGCCGCAGCCGATCCAACGAGTCACCAACGAATTCAACCGGCTTCACCTCGATATACTATACAAGTTTTTGTATATCACGCCAGCTCAACTTCACGCCGAACCCGAAGGTCGGATGATTCGAGTGAGCACGTCGATCGGAAAGTCCATGCGAGAGCCGGGCGCCAGCGCTCCCATGGGCGTGCGGTTCAGGCCGCAAGATCGGCACGAACCGGGTCCCACCGCCGACCCTTGAGCCAGGTCAGTCGCTTCGTCAGGACCAGCCGGTACGTCAGGCCATTCCACGACAGTCGCCCGCCCCGCAACCGCGCCACCGTGTCCACCGCCCTGGCCGCCGGCGCCGCCCGTCCCGCCGACCGTGAGTGCGCTTCGTGTGCCCAGCAGGCTCAAGTTGCCGTCCTTGAGAATGGCCACCAGATCAGCACGATCCTCGCCCTCGGTGTCCGCGCAGGCCGCCAGGCCCACCGACGCCGCGGTGAGGGCGGCCAGGACCATGCCACCCGGAAAGCGTGGGCCAGATTGCCGTCGGTGTTTGTTGGAACCTGGGACTGCTGGGTCGCGGTCAGTTTTCATGGTGTCTCCTATTCAAAGTGACGTTCTGGGGACCTCGGGGTGAAGAACAGCCGACCGGCTGACAGAACGTCGGTGTGCCACGCCCCAAAAGCAAAATACGTTCCGGCGATTCGCAGGCAGAGGGCGGCACAGATCGTGGACCCGCGGCTGCTGCATTCGCGATCAATGCCGAATACCTGACAAGAATGTCCGGACCCCGTCGTCGCCCGGCGCGGCGAACGGCACGATGAGATCGTCCCTGGCGGGCGTGCGCCCCATCGTGGGCGGCGACCCAAAACATCACGCCATCACCTTTCCGTAAGCAAGTCGCCATATGGGCGTCTCCAGCAGCGGCTTCTATGCGTGGCGGAAGCGGAAAGCGCGCCCGCAGGCTGGCCCGATGGCCTACCGGCCACATCCCGGCTTACGGCGCGTCTGCTTCCGACATCTCGCGGAACACCCTGGCCAGGCCTTCCTTGTCGAGATCGTGCGTGGCGAGGGCAAGGATGGCGTCTGCCAGCCGATCGTTGGCTTCGCGCAGCTGGTAACCGTTGAGCTTTAGAAACGCGCCGGCCGCCGCAAGACCGGTCCGCTTGTTTCCATCCACGAAGGCCTGGGACTCGGCGATGTGGAAGGCATAGGCTGCCGCCATCAGGAACAGATCTCCGTGCAGGAACTGTCCACCGTAGGTCGCCGCGGGCATGGCGACGGCGGATTCGATGAGGCCCAGATCTCGAATCCCGAGATCTCCCCCGTACGTCTCGATTTGGTCTTCGTGCAGAGCCAGGACGTCGTCAATCGTGAGGAAGACGGGCTCCGTCACTTCGCGAGCTTCCGGAACGCCGGGCCGAGGTTGGCGTGCAGCTCCTCCCGGATTGCCGCCATTCGCGCGGACCGGGAACGGTTCGCTGGTCCTGCTGGTGCTCCCTTTTTCCGCAGCCGCGAAACCACCAACGCGCCGTCGCGCAGTTCGACCCCCACCTCGTCACCCTTCTTCAGCTC
This sequence comes from Myxococcales bacterium, assembly GCA_025350815.1. Taxonomy (GTDB): domain Bacteria; phylum Myxococcota_A; class Polyangia; order Fen-1088; family Fen-1088; genus JANXXE01. The sequence continues at coordinate 7,058 of JANXXE010000092.1, forward strand.
GAGGCTCTGCAGCAAGGGCTTGTCGAAGATGAGCCCGACGGAATCTCCGATCTGAATCAGCGTCTTAGTGACCATGACAGCTATTATAATAGCGCTCCAGGAATGGCGCCAGAAGCTGGGACACCAGAGGCGGGACCTACGTATCCACTGTATTTTCCATGAGTATTTGCTCGCCGGGCTGGCGGCGCGATTCGCG
>JANXXE010000128.1 GCA_025350815.1 Myxococcales bacterium
GCGATGCCAAGCAGCTCGCGGCGATCAACGAGGGACTCTTCAACTAAACCGGGCAGACACAAAAAACTTTACACGACCTGTTCGCGGTGGCGGGCGAATGGCTCCGAAGGAGGGACTCGAACCCCCGACCCGGCGGTTAACAGCCGCCTGCTCTGCCAGCTGAGCTACTTCGGAATGGACGCGCCATTATGGGAACCCTGGCGACCGAGTCAAGCCCTTCGCGCCGTTACTGTGCGACGGTGGCCTTGACCGGGGGCCTCCACTTCAGCAGGCGGGCGGCGTTCTCGAAGTAGATTTTGCGCAGCACGGCCTCGGACAGGCCGACCCCATCGATTTTCCAGCGGCCCTGTATGGGTGTGGGGCTTTCGAACTGCTTGTCGGTGGTCTCGAAGTACCGCCAGGTGGCCTCGTAGAAGCGTTTCTCGTCGGCGGCGGTGGGCGGGTTCGCGCCATTCGAGCCGTACATCATTTCGTCCTGAGATTCGCCCACGCCCGTGTCGGTGCCGAACACGATTCGGTCTTGGTACTTCTCGAAGAATCGGCGCATTTTCGCGGCGCCCTGCCGGCCGATCTCGGGCACGCGCGCGGCCGTGTCGACGTACAGGTTGGGATACTTGTCCAGCATGCGGGCGACGCGATCCGGGTCCTCGGGCACGTTGCCGAAATGCACTCCGATGAAGATCGTCCTGGGGTGCCGGGCCACGCGGCGCTCGAAGGCCTTGTACAGCGCCTCCCACGATGGCACCGGCTGGCCATAGAACGACCATTCGGGATGCGCCTGCAGCTCGTCCCAGCGCTCGTTGGCGGGATTCGCGGGCTTCCAGAATGCCTTCGGATCGCCGGTGTGGATGGCAATCGGCATGCCCAACTCGCCCGCCTTCGCGAATAACGGATCAAGGCCCGGATCGTCGACGGCCAGCAGGGTCTTGCCCCCAGGGCCGGGATAACCGAGGCCCAGGCCCTTGGGAATCTTGAGCCCGACAGCGCCCAGTTTCTTCGCCTGAACCAGTTGCTCGGCCAGGCCCTGGCCATAGTCCGGGCGGGATCTCACCACGCGCACGAAATCGACATTCGCGAACACGGCGATGCGTCCGCCCGCGCGGCGGGCCGCCTCAAGTTGCATCTCCAGCATGTTGCGCGGCGGGCCCGGGTACATACCGGACAGGTTCACAACGCCGTCGATGCCCCACTTGTCCATCAGGGTCAACAGGCGGTCGATTCCCGTCGGACTGATGTGCATGTGCACGTCTATGCGCGGCAGCCGTCGGCCCGACGGTGCCGTGTGCCCGGCGGGCAAGGCCACCATCACAGACAGCACCACCACGGCGGTCGCCACCCTGAAACCGCCCATCCTGTGCCGCCGCCGGATCACGGGGTCACGGCTGCGCAGGCGCTTCGGCTTTGGGCTCGGCCTTTGGCTCACCGTCAGCGGCAGCGGCCTCGGCGCCTTTGGCCTTCGGCAGCTTCGCAGAAACGATCAACGTCTTGAGACTGCCCTTCTTCACCCACTCGTCCGACGCGCTCAGCATGCGCTCGTGACTTTCATAACCGGCCTTGCGAATGGTTAGCGCGTACGGACGCGTCGGGTCGAAGATGCGACGCTGAAAAGGCGTCTTGCCTTCCAGTTCGCCGTCGACCAGCACCTCGGCGCCCGAGGGCACCGAATGCACTTTGAGCCAGTAGACTTCATCGCCTCCGTCGGCGGTGGGCTCATCTTCCGGCTCGGCAGGATCGGCCTGTGGCGCGGGCGTCACTGCAACCGCGCGCACGACCGACTTGCGCACACCGCGAGGCGGCTTTTTGATCGCAGCGGGGACTGCGGCGGCGACCACGGGCGGCTCTGGTTCCGGTTCGGCAGGCGCAGCCGGCTTCGGTGCGGAAGCAGGAACGGCAGCGGCGACAGGTGCCGGCGGCACGACTGGCGCGGGCGTCGCGACCGCTGCAACGGGCTCGGCCGCGCTGGGGGGTGCGGCGGCGGCCACGGGGGCGACCGGCGCGGGAACAGGTGCCTCGGCCGCAACAGGCGCGGGATCTGCGACCGGGACCGCCGCGGGTGCCGGTGGGATGGCGACCGGTGCGGGGTTGGGCACCGGCGCAACCACGGCGACGCCCTGGCTGGTGTGCACCCCGCCGCGAAGCTCCGGAAACATGATCGCCGCGACCGCGACACCCGCTGCGGCCACCAGGACCAACACGACTGCCATCTTGCCTTTGCCCCGGGATTGCGGCGGTTCCAGGGGCGACCCGTACGACCGCAGGCCTGCGGTCATCTCGAAATTGCCAATCAGCGGCGCCGGCGTCGGCGGCGGCAAGCGCGGCCCGCCGGTGGTGGGCCTTGCCAGCACGGGGATCGGCAGCTGCGAGGGCATCTGGGCGTGCGCCGGCATGGACGTTGGCAGCGGCGGCGGCGTGGGCTGCCGGTTGCTGATGGGAAACATGATGGGCGTGGGCGTCAGGCGCGAACGCGCCCCGGCCAGACCGGCGGGCGGCGTACGACTGGGGCGGCCACTGGGTGTTGCGACTGCGGGGGCGGGACGTGCCGCGGGACGTGCCGCGGGACGGGTGGGAGCGGGTTCGATGCGTGTCGTCTCGACCGGGGCGGTCGGGCTGGGCCAAACGCCCAGCGAGCCGCGCGGGGTCGTGATGTCGTCGCCCTCGCCGACCAGATCGGCCAACGAAATATCTTGCGTGACCTCGGCCCGCGCGGTTTCCGAGAAGGCCGGGGGCTCATTGGCGATCTCCGTCTTGTCTTCCTTCCAGGGATCGTCGGCAGCCGCCTCGCGGAAGGGCGACACGGGCATCGCGCCCGGTCGCAGGAATGGCGCAACATCCGCCAGCACGGGCGGCACCCTGACAGTGGGGGCCGCACGGGTCGGGATGGGCATCTTCACCGTGACCTGCGCAGCCGCTGGCGAACTGGGCTGGCGCACCGGGGCGTCGCGCACGACATCCATCATGGGCGCCGTGTACCGCGCCGCCTCGGCGCCCGACCCGACACCCGATCGCTCGCGGCGCAGTTTCTCCGCCAGGATTCGCGTCAGGGTCGCCTGGCTCGTGGGGTCCAGCTTGTCGAAACGCAGGCCCATGCCCGGTACGGCGCCCACCCGCTGCGGATCGTACTCACGAACCCACAGCACCCCGGCCCGCCCCGCCAGTAGGGGACGCCCGTCCTGCAACGTAAAATCAAAGTTCAGGACCGCGCCGATCGACAACGGCTCTTTGGTCCGCACGAAGATTCCACCCGCCGTCACGTCCGCCCCATAGCGGTCGATGAACTTGTCCAGGGACTCGCTCTTGAACTTTATTCTAAGAGTGATTCCACTATCTTCTGTCCTTGACGGATTATCCATCTCGGCTTCTTCTGTTACTGCGAAAGACCCAGGAAAAACAACGTGATTTATACGCCCGCGCTGATGCAACTTCAATCATTCTTCTCGGCTTGGGCGCGTCCGGGGACGGTTCCTGAACGCAGAAATCCTGGACGCAGAAAAATCGTCTGGGGCCTTGGGCTTGCGGCGGTGCTGCTGCCGCCCGGCGTTCCGCTGGGTCACGCGGCGACGCCGCCGCCTTTGCGCGCAGCGCACGGGATGGTCGCCTCCGACCACAAGGACGCCTCGGTCACTGGTATGCAGGCACTGAAGGCTGGCGGCAACGCGGTCGACGCGGCCTGCGCCACGGCGATGGCCTTGGGCGTCCTCAATCCGCAATCATCGGGCCTGGGCGGCGGCGGCTTCGCGGTTGTCTACCTGGCCAAAGAGAAGAAATCCTTCGCGATCGATTTTCGCGAGAAGGCGCCACTGGCCATCAAACGCGAGCTTTTTTTCAAGGACGGGAAATTGGATCGCCGCCTGACCGTGCGCGGCGGGCTGGCCGTCGCCGTGCCGGGCGAGGCGCGGGGCCTGGCGGACATGGTCAAACGCTGGGGCCGCCGGACATTCGCCGACTGCGTCGCACCGGCGGAACAACTGGCCAAGGGCACACCCGCCTCCGATCGCGTTGTGCGCATGATCGCGGGCGGGGGCCGCGGCGCCGAGGACGAGGACTTCATGTCGCGCGTCTTCACGTACGCAAAACCGCTGCGGCCCGGCGACACCGTAACGCGCCCTGCCCTCGCCCAAACCCTGGCAAAACTGCGCACGAAGGGCCCGGACGCGTTCTACACGGGCGAGGTGGCTCAGGAAATCGTCAACGCCGTTCGCGCGGCCGGCGGGGTGATGACCGTCGAGGATCTGCAAAAGTACAACGCTGTCGAACGCGCCCCATACGCGACGAGATACCGGGGTTTCGACGTCTATACGATGCCCCTGCCCTCGTCAGGCGGGATCGTCATCAGCGAGGTGCTCGGGATCCTTGGCGAGCGCATGAAGGATCCGGCGTCGCTGGGCCACGATTCCAGTGCGCATTTGCACCTACTGGGCGAGGCCCTGAAGCACGGTTTTGCCGACCGCGCGCGACACCTGGGCGATCCGGATTTCATCAAGGTGCCGGTCGGCAAGCTGCTGGATCCCGCGTATCACAAGACCCTGGCCGGGCGCATCACCGAAAACGGCGTGCTTGCGCCCGATGCCTATGGCATGCCGGGCGACGGTCCCGTGCTGCCGCCGCACGATGGCGGGACCGCCCACCTGTCGGTCATGGACAGCGAGGGGAACGCCGTCGCGCTGACCACCACGGTGAACCTGGGCTTCGGCGCGCACCTGATAGCCGGCAGCACCGGCATCGTCCTCAACAACGAGATGGATGACTTTTCCATCGAGCCGGGCGTCCCCAATTCCTTCAAGCTGATAGGCACAGAAAAGAATGGCGTGGCGCCGGGCAAGCGGCCTCTTTCGTCGATGTCCCCGACGGTGGTCGTGGAAAACGGTCAGGTCAAGATGGCCGTGGGCGGGGCGGGCGGTCCCACGATCATCAGTGGAACTTTGCAGGTGATGCTGAACGTGCTGGACTGGAAGATGGACGCGCAGGCCGCCAGCGCCGCCACACGCATTCACCACCAATGGGCGCCCAATGTGCTTGGCTACGAAAATGGACTGCCCCGCGACGTCATCGAGGGCCTCGAAAGGCGCGGCCACAAGACAGCGGGGCGCGAGCATATCTGCACGGTCAACGTCGTCGTGCGCACCGATGCGGGGTTCGAAGGTGCATCGGAATTCCGCGGCGGCGGGGCGCCGGCCGGATATTGACCACCCGCTGAACGACGAATGCCCAGTCGCCCCATCCACAAGCTGCTGATCGCCAACCGTGGCGAAATCGCGTGCCGGGTCATCCGGGCTTGCCGCGAACTCGACATCGCGACGGTGGCCGTGTTCTCCGAGGCTGACCGCGAAGGGCTGCACGTGCGCATGGCCGACCAGGCCGTGGCCATCGGGCCGCCTCCGGCAAAGGACAGCTACCTGCGTGCCGATGCAATCCTGGACGCCGCGCGAGCCACGGGCGCCGACGCGATTCACCCGGGTTACGGTTTTTTGTCCGAGAACGCGGCCTTTGCCGAGGCCTGCGCCACCGCCGGCGTGACCTTCATCGGGCCACCGCCATCCGCAATCCGCAGCATGGGCGGCAAGACATCCGCGCGCGCGCTGATGCAGGCGGCAGGCGTACCGGTCGTGCCCGGCGACAACGGGGCTGGCGGAAACGGATTTGCGTCCGTCGAGGAAGCCAAGGCGGCTGCGGCGCGTGTCGGCTACCCGATCATGCTGAAGGCGGCCGCGGGTGGCGGCGGGCGCGGCATGCGTCTGGTCGATTCAGAAGACAAGCTGGAGGCCGCGCTGGCGGGGGCGCGGCGCGAATCGAAGGCGGCCTTTGGCGACGACACCGTGTATCTGGAAAAGGCGATCGTTCGCGCGCGTCACATCGAGATCCAGGTCTTCGGTGACGAACACGGCAACGTCGTGCACCTGTTCGAGCGCGACTGCTCCGTGCAGCGACGCAACCAGAAAGTCATCGAGGAATCACCGTCGCCGGCACTGGACGACGAAACACGCCAGAAGATGGGCGCGGTCGCAGTGCGCGCTGCCAAATCCGTCGGCTACGTCGGCGCCGGCACCATCGAGATGCTGTACGACCAGGCCAGTCGGAATTTCTATTTCCTGGAAATGAACACGCGCCTTCAGGTCGAGCATCCGGTCACGGAACTGGTCACAGGCCTCGACCTGGTTCGCTGGCAAATTGCCGTCGCGCAGGGGCAGCCGCTGCCCCTTGGCCAGGACGGCATCACCCGCCGCGGCGCCGCCATCGAATGTCGTGTCTACGCCGAGGATTCCGTGAAATTCCTTCCATCACCCGGAACCATCACGTCTTTGCAAGTGCCGTCGGGGCCCGGTGTGCGCGACGACTCGGGCGTGACCGCCGGCAGCGTCATCTCGGTTTATTACGACCCGATGATCTCGAAGCTGTGCGTCTACGGCGCCGACCGCGCGGCAGCGATCGATCGCATGCGCCGCGCGCTCGACGAGTATTTCGTCGGCGGCATCAAGACCAATCTCGCCTTTCACCGCCAGGTCATGCGCCACCCGGCCTTTGTCGCTGGCGACTACGACACCGGCTTCATCGAACGCCACCGCGCCCAGTTGACCCCCCCGGCGCCCAGCCCCGTCACCGTCGACAATGCGGCCCTGGCGGCGGCCCTGTTCGCCGGCCGTCGCGACGCGGCCGCCACGGCCGACAGCACCGCCCCATCATCCGAGATCTCAGCCTGGCGCCGCGACGCCTGGGACAAATAGGCGCGTCGTGACCGCCACCGATCCCCCAGCACAGCCGCCGGCGGCAACGCCACCGGACGAGGTCCTGCGGGCGCTGGCCCGATTTGAGCGGGGCGATTTTCTGGGCGCCCGCACCGATCTCGATGCGTTGCTGGCCACGAATCCATCTGCCGCCGTCGCCGACGCGGCCCGCGATATCCTCGGCCGCATGACCCCCGATCCGTGGGCTTTGCGCATCGGCCTCGGCGCACTCGCCTTGCTGATCCTGCTCAGCCTCGCATACCTGCGCTAGTCAAAGCCGTGCTGCGCGCGGTGGTGCGGCCCGTCGAATTCCATCGTCGATTTGAATAGCTCGTGCCGGCCGTCGGTCGCCTCAGCGCGAGCCTGCTCCAGCAGGGCGGTGGTTTCAGCCGCCGACAGGGGCTTGAACCCGCGCGCGATGGCCACGTTCTGCTTGAGATCGGCCATGGACTCCATCCCCACGACAAGGGAAGAAATCGGCTGGCCCAGTGAGTAACGAATGCACGCCTCGACGGGCAGGTCCGTGTGCGATGCAAATCGTCCGTGCGGATGGCCGCCACCCAGGCTTTTCATTCCGATGATCCCGATCTTTCTCTTGTTGCAAACCGGTAGGACCTCTTTCGCGAAGCTGCGGTAGTGCGCATCCATCACGTTGATGGGCATCTGCACGGTGTCCCACGGATGCGGCTTGTCCAGCATTGCCAGGTGAATGGCCGGGCTTTTGTGGCCGGTGAAACCGATGAAACGAATCTTGCCCGCCTTCTGCGCCTCCAGCGCCGCGCGCAGGCCACCTTTTTCGAAAATCCAGTCGGGATCGTTGTCGAAATCCAGCTCGTGAAACTGCCACAGGTCCAGGTACTCGGTGCGCAGACGCCGCAGGCTTTGCTCCAGACAGCGCATCGACCCGATATAGTCGCGCTCGCAGTTCTTGGTCATCAAAAAGACCTTCTTGCGCTTGCCGTCGCGCGAAAGCGCATCGCCCATGATCTCCTCGGCACCGCCCCCGTGGTAGTCCCACGAGTTGTCGAAAAAATTGATGCCTTCGTCGATCGCCGCGTGCATGACCCGGATGGCCTCGGGTTTGTCCACGATGGCGCCGATGTGCCAGCCGCCAACGCCCAGGATCGACACCTCGACACCCGTGTCACCCAGCGGGCGCGTCGGAATCCCGTCGCCGGCCCTCGTTGCCAACGCCGCCGCAGCCTCGATGAAATCCTCCGCTGACTTGCCCTTGCCCATCGATACATCTTCTACCACCGAAGACGCGCGCCGCGATTGACGGCCTCCACACCAGCGTGTAGGTTCGGACCCGTTTTGCAGGCAACTGTGAGGAGAAGCAACATGGCCGTTGGCTCCCAAGATCATCCATCGGGCGACGCGCACGAAGTCACCACCCTCCTCGGACGCGGCAGCGAGTTCGAGGGCAAGCTGTCGTTCGAGGGAACGGTCCGCATCGACGGCAAGTTGTCGGGCGAAATCTTTACCGACGACGTTCTCGTGGTCGGCGAGGGGGCCGAGATCAACGCAGAAGTGAACGTCGGCGCGATCATCATTGAAGGAACCGTGCACGGGAACATCCACGCCAAGCGTTCCGTCGAGATTCACACACCCGGTCGGGTGCGAGGCAACATCACCACGCCGTCGCTGTACATCGAAAAGGGCGTCGTGTTCGACGGCACCTGCCAGATGGAGTCGGCCGCTCAGGGAACACAGCCGCAGCGCGCGGTCGGCACGCTGGCCCTGGCTTCCGCCAGCAGCAGCACGAGCTGATTGCCCTGAAAGTCGCCGCAGCGACCGGGATTGTTACCCCAGCCGCCGGAAGTGGACTTGACGCCAACCGGGGATTTTGGTACGCGAGCCCGGGCCCTTTGATGCCATGACTTACTCCCACCTGTTCATCTGTGCCGCCGTGGCCGCTCCCCAGAGCAACGAGTCCCAGCTTCTGGACCTGGATGGCACGGTGTACATCATGCTGGCCATCTTCCTTTTGGCCGTGGCCGTCCTGTCGCGCTGGCTGTGGCGCCCCTACCTGCGCGTGCGCGAGGAACGGGTGACCCGCGTCGAGGGCTTTCGCGAGGAGGCCGCCCGCATGGACGCTGACGCCGAGGCGCGGCTGCAACGTTGCCAGGCCGACCTTGCCGAGGCCCGACGGGCAGGCAGCCACGAATTGGCGCGGGCCCGCAACCAGGCCCAGATCCGTGAGCAAGCGATTTTGGCCGGCGCGCAGGCGCAGGCGCAGCGCGATCTGGCCGCCGCCCGGGCCCGCATCGAGACGGCACTGGCCGCCGAGAAAAGCAGTCTGGCGGCGCGGGCGCAGGCCCTCGGGGCCGAAGCCGCCGAACGCATTTTGGGCCGCAAGGTGGCCCGATGATCAGCCGCAGCCGGGTCCTTCATACAGTCTTGCTGGCAGCGGCGCTGCTGACCCCCGTCGCTTTGTCGCCAAGCGCCTTCGCCCAGGAACACGAGGGCCAGGCGACGGGCGAAGCGCACGGCGAAGCGCACGGAATCGACGCCAAGACCCTGGCCTCGCAGTTCCTGAATTTTGGCGTCCTTTTGTTCGTGCTGATCAAGTTCGGCGGCGGGGCCGTCACCAAGGCGCTCGGGGCGCGCCACCAGCAGTTGAAATCCTCAATCGAGGACTCAGCCCGCGTGCGCCAGGAGGCCGAGGCGCGCCTCGCTGAACAAGTGCGGCGGGTCGGCAACCTTGAACAGGAAATAGCCGCCCTGCGAGCGACCATGAAGCAGGATGCCGAACTTGAAGCCACGCGCCTCGTCGCACTCGCCGAGGAAAAGGCCAAGCGCGTCCAGGCCGAGACGACCTTCCTCCTCGACCAGCAAGTCAAGCAGGCCGAACTCGCCTTCCGCGCGGAAGTGGCCACAGCGGCCGTTCGCATCGCCGAAGAGCTGCTGCGTCGTTCGGTCGAGCCGCAGGACGAACAGCGTCTGGCCCGCACCTTCGTGTCCGACGTCACCGGGAGCCCGGTCAGCTAGTGGCCGCCATGGGAGGCTCCGTCGCCCGCCGCTACGCGCGCGCGCTGTTCGCCATCGGCGTCGAGAAGAACTCGCTGGAATCCTACGGAGACGAACTCGACAGTCTGGCGACCACTTACGCGGGCTCGGCCGATCTGCGCCAGGTGCTGGAGAATCCCGTCTTCCGACCCGACCAGAAGCGGGCGTTGCTGGAAAGTGTGCTGTCGCGCGTGGCAGCCGGCCCCGTGGTTCGCAACTTTGCGCTGCTGCTGCTCGACCGACGCCGCGTCGTCGCGCTGCCGGCCATTGCGCGCGCCTTGCGCGAGCTGACCGACCTGCAGTTGGGCCGCGTGCGCGCCACCGTGACATCGGCCCGCCCACTCGATGCCACCACCCTGGCCGACGTACAGCGCGCCCTTGAACGGCGGACCGGAAAGACCGTTGTCGTCGAAACCGCCGTCGATCCCACCTTGATTGGCGGCATCGTCGCCCGCGTCGGCGATCTGCTGCTCGACGGTAGCTTGCGCACGCAACTGGAGACCCTTCGCACCCGCGTCCTCAACTGAGGCAGCCTCACAGGAAAAAGGTACAACGATGCAGATTCGCGCCGAAGAAATCAGCCAGATCATCCGCAAGGAGATCGAAGGGTTCGACCAGAAGGTCGCCGTCACCGAGACAGGCACCGTACTTGAAGCGGGCGACGGAATCGCGCGCGTCTACGGTCTGCAAGCGGCGATGGCCGGCGAGTTGCTGGACTTCGGGCACGGTGTCGTGGGCCTGGTGCTGAACCTGGAAGAGGACAACGTCGGCGCGGTTCTGCTGGGCAACTACGAGGCCGTGCGCGAAGGCGACATCGTCAAGCGCACCGGGAAAATCGCCCAGGTTCCCGTCGGTGAGGCGCTGGTCGGCCGGGTCGTCAACGCGCTGGGCGAGCCGATCGACGGCAAGGGGCCCATCGACACCAAGCACTTCCGCAAGATCGAGATCAAGGCGCCCGGGATCATCGCCCGCAAGTCGGTGCACGAGCCGATGCAGACGGGTCTGAAGGCCATCGACGCCTTGATCCCGATCGGCCGCGGGCAGCGCGAATTGATCATCGGCGACCGCCAGACCGGCAAGACCGCCGTGGCCATCGACACCATCATCAACCAGAAGGGGCAGAACGTATTCTGTTTCTACGTGGCCATCGGACAGAAGCAGTCCACCGTCGCCGCGGTCGTCGACAAACTGCGCGAAGCCGGCGCCATGGCCTACACCACCGTGGTCGCCGCCACCGCGGCTGAATCAGCGCCGCTGCAATTCCTGTCGCCCTACACGGGCGTCACCATGGGTGAATACTTCCGCGACAGCGGGCGCCACGCCCTCATCGTGTACGACGATCTGTCGAAACAGGCGGTGGCTTATCGCCAGCTGTCACTGCTGCTGCGTCGGCCGCCCGGCCGCGAGGCCTATCCAGGTGACGTGTTCTACCTGCACTCCCGTCTGCTGGAACGCGCCGCGAAGCTGTCCGACAAGGAAGGCGCGGGCTCGCTGACCGCGCTGCCCATCATCGAGACGCAGGCCGGCGACGTATCCGCATACATCCCGACCAACGTCATCTCGATCACCGACGGTCAGATCTACCTCGAAAGCGATCTGTTCTATTCGGGTCAGCGCCCGGCCGTGAACGTCGGCCTTTCCGTCAGTCGCGTCGGTGGCGCCGCGCAGATCGTGGCCATGAAAAAGGTCGCCGGCAAGCTGCGACTGGAACTGGCGCAGTACCGCGCGCTCGCGGCCTTCGCGCAGTTCGGTTCGGACCTGGACAAGGCGACCCAGCAGCAGCTGGCCCGCGGTGCCCGCATGACCGAATTGCTCAAGCAGGGCCAGTACGTGCCCCTGCCCGTCGAAAAACAGGTTCTGATCCTGTTCGCCGGCACCAACGGCTTCATCGACGCCCTGCCGATCGAGTCGCTCGCCCGTTACGAGCGCGACCTATATGCCTTCGTGGACAGCCGCCACGCGGATGTGTGGCAAGACCTGCGCACCAAGGGTGACGACGGCAAGGCCTGGGATGCCCTGGCCGCCAAATTGAAGGCCACGCTGACCGAATTCGGCAAGCAGTTCGCCGCCGACGTGAAGGCCGCCTAAGCAGCGTCTGCCGCCATGCCGTCACTCAAAGCCGTTCGAACCCGCATCTCCTCGGTCAAGTCGACCCAGAAGATCACCCGCGCCATGAAACTGGTCGCGGCCGCGCGCCTGCGCCGGGCCCAGGACGCCATCGTCGCCGCCCGGCCTTACGCCCGCGGCCTGTCCGAGGCGGTCAGCGAAGTCGCGGCGCGCGCCGGTGGGGCGGCCCACCCGATGCTGGAAAAGCGTTCGGGACGGCGCGTGGCCCTGATCTCGATCACCTCGGACCGGGGCCTGTGCGGCGGCTTCAACGCCAACGTGTGCCGAACCACCCAGCGCCTGGTCGCAGAGAAAACCGCCAGTGCCGAGGTAGACGAGTTTCGCATCGAGGTCGTCGGCAAGAAGGGCCGCGAATATTTCCGGCGGCGGCACCTGCCCGTCGCGCATGAATTGCCGGGCGTGGCCGGCGATTCCGTGCTCGACCGCGCCAAGGAACTGGCCATCACCGTCAGCGATGACTTCACGGCCGGCCGCATCGACGGCGTGTATCTGATCTACAACGAATTCAAGTCGGCGATTTCGCAGACGGTGATAGTCGAACCCTTGCTGCCGGTGACCCCGGCCGCCCTGCCCGCCGAGGCCGGCCAGATCGACTTCGTGTACGAGCCTGCGCGCGACGAGCTTCTGGGGCTGTTGCTGCCGCTTTATGTCCAGTCGCAGATCCAGCGCGCCTTGCTTGAATCCGTGGCCTCCGAATTCGGTGCCCGCATGAGCGCGATGGAGAACGCGACCAACAACGCCAAGGACATGATCGAGCGATTGACGCTGGAGTATAACCGGGCCCGACAAGCGGCCATTACCAAGGAACTGATGGAGATCGTCGGCGGCGCGGAAGCGCTCAAAGGCTAAGCGCCGAAAGGCTAAGGACTGTCATATGAGTGCATCGAATCAAGCAGGAAGAATCGTTCAGGTCATCGGTCCCGTCGTCGACGTCGAATTCGGCAGCGACGCGCTGCCCGAGATATACACGGCCCTCTCGATCACCAACCCGGCGATCGACAATCAAGCCGACAACCTGATAGTCGAGGTCGCGCAGCATCTGGGCGAGCGCACCGTGCGCTGCGTGTCGATGGACACAACAGACGGTCTGGTGCGTGGCATGCCGGTCAAGAACACCGGCGCGCCCATCCGCATGCCGGTCGGACGCGAGGTCCTCGGTCGCATCATGAACGTCGTCGGGCGCCCGGTCGACGAGCGCGGTCCCATCAACGCCAACAAGTTCCTGCCCATTCACCGCCCGGCCCCGAAGTTCGTGGATCAGGCGGTCAAGGTCGAGATGTTCGAGACCGGCATCAAGGTCGTCGACCTTCTGGCCCCGTACCGCCGCGGCGGCAAGATCGGCCTGTTCGGTGGCGCCGGCGTCGGCAAGACCGTTCTGATTCTTGAACTCATCAACAACGTCGCGAAGAAGCACGGTGGCTTCTCGGTGTTCGCCGGCGTCGGCGAGCGCACCCGCGAAGGCCGCGATCTCTACAACGAAATGAGCGAGTCCAAGCTGTCCACCGGCGAGGCCGTCATTTCAAAGGCGGCCCTGGTCTTCGGCCAGATGAACGAGCCCCCGGGCGCCCGCGCCCGCGTCGCGCTTTCGGGCCTGACCATGGCCGAGTATTTCCGCGACCAGGAAGGCCAGGACGTACTGTTCTTCATCGACAACATCTTCCGCTTCACCCAGGCCGGCGCCGAGGTCTCGGCGCTGTTGGGCCGGATTCCGTCGGCGGTGGGAGATCG
>JANXXE010000137.1 GCA_025350815.1 Myxococcales bacterium
ATGCGCGGGCTGCTGGCGATGGGCGCCGACCGGGGCGTGCTGGTGACGGGCGACGACGCGACTTTGGATGCGGATGTCGTGGCACGAACGCTGCGTGCGCTGGTGGCCGCCGAGAAGCCCGACTTGGTGGTGTTGGGCAAACAGACGGTCGATGGGGATTCCAATCAGGTGGGCCAACTGTTGGCAGGGTACCTGGGCTGGCCGCAAGCCACCTTCGTCGCCAGCGTCAGTCTGGCGGCCGACGGGAAATCGGCCACGGTCACGCGCGAGGTGGACGCGGGCGTCGAGGAAAAGCGTGTTCCGCTGCCGGCCGTCGTGACAGTCGATTTGCGCATCATCGGCAAGAAGGCGGTTCGGAACGAAGCCCTGGCCCCGCCCGACGCCGAATGGGAAGAAAGCCAGCGGTATGCGTCGCTGAAGGGAATCATGGCCGCCAAGAAGAAAGAGATCCGGGAAGTCACCCTGGAGTCTCTGGGCGTGACCGGGGGCGCAATGGTGAAGACCGTTCGCTTCGAGGCGCCGGCTGGCCGGAAAGCGGGCGTCAAGGTCGCATCCGTGGATGAATTGGTCGCCAAGCTGCACACCGAGGCGAAGGTCATCTGATGCCGGGCGCGGTCGTCGTCTTCCTGGAGACCTCGGCGACGGCCGTGCGGACGGCCTCGCTGCCGGCCATCACGGCAGCGCGCCAGGTCGCCCAGCACACGGGCGGACCGGTGGTGGGCGTCGTAGTCGGCTCGGGGATTGCGGCGGCGGCCGGGGATGCCGCGCAGTACGTGGACCAGGTCATCGCGTACGACCACGCGGACCTGGGCAACCCCTTGGCGGAAAGCTATGCACCGATACTGGCCGACGCTGTCACACAGGCCGGGGCGAGCGCGCTGGTCGCCGCGGCCAGTTCGACCGGCAAGGACGTCCTGCCCCGCGCCGCCGCGCTGCTGGAGGCCGGAATGGCCAGCGACATCCTGGCGGTCACAGGCGGCAAGACCTTCCGGCGCCCGACCTACGCCGGAAATGCGTTGGCGGACGTCGAGGTCCTGACCGCCGTGGTTGTGGCGACCGTGCGCGGGACAGAATTTGCGCCAGCAACGCCGGCGGCCACCCGGGGCACCGTCGAGACCCGCGCAGTCGCGGGGGTGAACACAATTGGGGCGACCTTCGTTGGCCTGCACACCACCAAGAGCAGCCGGCCCGACCTGACCGAAGCCGCAGTGGTCGTATCGGGCGGCCGGGGCATGAAGGCGGGCGAAAACTTCAAGATCCTGGGCGAGCTGACAGACCTTCTGGGCGGAGCGCTGGGCGCAAGCCGCGCGGCCTGCGACGCGGGCATGGTGCCCAACGACATGCAGGTGGGCCAGACCGGTAAGGTGGTGGCGCCCAAGCTGTACATCGCAGTCGCGATCTCGGGCGCCATTCAGCACCTGGCCGGGATGAAGGGCTCGAAGGTCATCGTCGCGATCAACAAGGACCCCGAAGCCCCCATCTTCCAGGTGGCCGACTACGGCCTGGTCGGGACCTGGGAAGCGTCGATCCCGGCCCTCATCGCCGCAGTCACGAAGCTGAAGAACGCGTTGTAGGGCGCCGCCGCGTCTTAGTAGAAGACCGCCGCCGCCAGGTAGGAGGCAACGTAGGTCGGGTGCAACGTAGGCGCCGGCCGCCCCGAGCGACCGTGGCATATGCCGTGTCGTATTGCGGCTGCTTTTCGGGCGTTGCCTGCCTCGCCCAGGTTTCGTACATCAAGGTTGCCGAACCGTTGATATCGATCAAATGGTCCAAAAGCGCGACGTACTTCACCCCCGATTCGTTACGAAGTGAATGGCCCCAGTCAATGCCACGCGGCATTCACACCTGCGCACCCGCCGACCTACCTGCGAGCCGCCGTCGAGACTTGAACTACGAAGTAGGAATTACTACTATGGAAGTATGAGCAGCGTGGTTTCCGAGAAGGGACAGGTCACAATCCCGAAGGCCGTCCGAGACAAGCTCGGGCTGGTCCCCGGCACTGTCCTCGACTTCGAAGCGCAAGGTGGGACCCTGGTCGCCGTCAAGCACCTGTCGGAGGATATGTTTCGCAAGTGGCGCGGCAGGGGGCGACTTCCGGGTGACGCCTCCGTGGACGACTACATCGCCCGCATCAGAGGGTAGGTTGGCCCGTGGAGACTGCCCTAGATTCCAGCATGATCTTGGACGTGGTCACGAACGATAGGAAGCACGCCGACGCCTCCGAAGGGGCTATTCGCAAGGCGGCTGCGGCCGGGGCGCTGGTGATCTGTGAATGCGTCTTGGCCGAGATTCGTCCAGCGTTCACGTCGGACGCCCTCGGTGAGTTCCTGGTTGACTGGAACATTCGGTTCCGTCCCTCCACGCAGGAGAGCAGCTTGCTTGCCGGCGAGATGTTCTCTGCGTACCTGCGGCGCCGCGGCGGCCGCGGCCGCGTGGTGGCCGATTTTCTGATCGGGGCGCACGCCAGCCTCATCGCGGATCGCCTGCTGACCCGCGATCGCGGCTTCTACCGCGACTATTTTGCGAAGCTCGACCTGTTCGAGCCTTGACGCCTCGGGCCCGAAACGTCCAGGCGACACGTCCAGGCGACGCGCTTGACGGAATCCCGAAGCGTGCTTACGTACCGCCCCAAGCGCGGGACCCCTATCAAAAGGAATCAGCATCATGGGCAAGATCATCGGAATTGACCTCGGAACCACCAATTCGGTCGTGGCGATCATGGAAGGCAAGGAGCCCAAGGTGATTCCCAACGAGGAAGGCGGGCGTTTGACGCCGTCCGTGGTGGCCTGGGACGACAAGGGCGAGGTCCTGGTCGGGCAAATCGCGCGCCGGCAGGCCATTACCAATCCCGAAAATACGATCTATTCCGCGAAACGTTTCATCGGACACCGCCACGAAGAGACCACCGACGAGACCAGCCGCATCCCCTACAAGGTGACGCGCGGGCCGAAGGGTGAGGCCGCCTTCGACGTGCGCGGCAAGCTAATCACGCCGGAGGAAGCGTCGGCCAAGATCCTCGGTAAGCTGAAGAGGGCCGCCGAGGAATACCTGGGTGAGAAGGTGACCGAGGCTGTCATCACGGTGCCGGCGTACTTCAACGATTCGCAGCGACAGGCGACCAAGGACGCGGGCCGCATCGCGGGCCTCGACGTCAAGCGCATCGTCAACGAGCCGACGGCAGCCGCGCTGGCCTACGGCCTCGACAAGAAGAAGGACGAACTGATCGCAGTCTATGACTTCGGCGGCGGCACGTTCGACATCTCGATTCTGGAAGTCGGCGAGAACGTGGTCGAGGTCGTATCGACCAACGGCGACACGCACCTCGGCGGCGACGACATCGACCTGCGCATCATGGACTGGCTGATCGCCGAATTCCGCAAGGATCAGGGCATCGACGTGTCCAAGGACAAGATGGTGCTTCAGCGTCTGCGTGAGGCGGCGGAGAAGGCCAAGATTGAACTGTCGTCGGTGCAGGAGACCGAGATCAACC
>JANXXE010000198.1 GCA_025350815.1 Myxococcales bacterium
CAAGGACATCACCGAGGACGACGAGAAAGCGGGACTGAAGAAGGTTCAGGACGCGACCGACGGCGCCATCACCAAGATCGACGAGATCGTGGCGAAAAAAGAACACGAGATCATGGAAGTCTGAGGGGCCGACCCTCAGGCGCCATCACTTCTTGGTGACAGCCCCGACGCCATTTGGCGCCGACTTGTCGTAGGTCACGCGCGCGACGTCGACCTGGTTCATGGCAAAGCGCAATGTCGTGCCGTCGCCGCGCAGGATGCCTTCGCGCACGAAAAGGTGGTAGGTGCGCAGGCCCTCGCGGGTGGGTGGCTCGCCCTGGGACTTTTTGCCGGGGACGCCACTGACGATCAGGATTCGTTCGCCGGGTTGCAGTACGAAACCGGGGTCAATCTGGCCCAGCACCGAGCCCCGCTTGCCAGGCCGGCTGATCACGACGGCGAGGCCCGCCGTGCTGATGGCATTCGCCCCTGTGTTGGCGAGAACAAACCACTCCTCGTTGATGCGCTTGGAGTCGGGGGCGGGGTGAACTTCCTCGAAGACGAGAGACATGTGCCGAGTCTATAGTCCACGCCGGGCAAAGCCTCAATGGTCAAGACCACAATTCGGGTGATCTACGGCGACACCGACCAGATGGGGGTCGTCTACTATGCCAACTACCTGCGTTTCTTCGAATCGGGGCGAAACGAGTTCTTACGTGACAAGGGCGCCCAGTATCGGGATGTCGAGGCCAGCCACCGGGTCCACCTGCCGGTCGTCGAGGCGCAGGTGACCTACAAACGTCCAGCGCGGTACGACGATCTGCTGATTATCGAGACGATTCTGGCCAAGCGGGGCAGGGCGTCGGCGCGCTTTGAGTACCGGGTTCTGCGGCAGGACGAGGTCCTCGCCACCGGGCACACCATTCACGCCTGCGTCGACTTCAACGGCAAGGTTCAGGCCTTGCCCCCGGCGCTGGTCGAGGCGCTGGGCGGGTAGGATTCGGCGTCGAGATGGGCGCGCGCGGCTTCCAGTGCGGACTGAATATCAGGGCGAAGAAGAAGGCGTCCGGCCCGTTCGGTGATGTGGGCATTTTCGAGCAGCGTCCTTGGTTGGATCGCGGTGTAAAGGCCGTGCTGCGGCGGCGCGCCGACGGCGATGGACAGAGCCATCGCCAGGGGTAGGGCCACGACGCCGACGATCAGTCCGGCAAGGGCGTCAGCCCGCAAGTCGGCGCGGCCGTAGCCTTCGTGTAGAACCGCGCGCAGGGCCGCCGCCGGAAGCTCACCCAAAGACGGGGGCTTGGACTGGAGCTGATAGCGGGTGCGCGCCATGGCGTCGGTAGCGCATGATCATACACCACGGGACTTTGGTGGACGGGCCCGCTGGTCACAGTCCGGCGTGCCTGGTAGATACGACCAACCATGCCGCGCTTCGAGATGGAAATACCGCATGCGTTGCCCCTGGACGAAGTGCGGGCGCGCCTGGGACGGGCCACGGCGAAGCTGGAACGGGATTATGGCGCCGCGTGCAGCTGGGACGGCGACGGGCGTTTGATCGTTGCGCGCAAGGGCCTGACCGCGCGTGTCACCCTGGAGGGCGCCCATTTGCGTATCCACGTCGAGTTGGGCCTGTTGCTGGGTCCACTGGCGGGAAGCATCCGCGCAGGCATCACCAAGCAACTTACGGGTTTGCTGGCCGAGCCCGTAGGTCCCTAAGCAGCGTCCGGGCGCGGCGAACTTCGGCCTCGCTGGAATCGGGGCGGCCGGTCAGCACAACCGGCAAGTCTGCCTTGCCAGGTGCGCGGCTGATCATCGCGAAGGGTGCCTCGCCCAGGCCGGGCAGCAAATCGGTGTCCAGGCCAACGGCGTCTGCGGCGTGAATCAAGTTCGCGCGGCCGCACAGCTCGTCGAGTCTTGCTGGTGACGCGCCGACGCCCCACGAGTCGAGTGCGGCGAGACGACCGGGATCGATGACCACGCCCAGCGGCCCGCCCGAAAATTCGCGCAGCAACTCGGCGGCCTCGCGCGGGCTGGGCGTCTGCCAGGGTCCAGAGGCGATCGTGATCGACAAGGTCGTATCGATCTTTTCGGCGTCGCGCACCAGGCGATCGAGGGCCGCGCGGCAAGCATCGAGAATCGTTTCACTGAGCGCGCGGCGCTGCGCGATGGCCCGGCCGAGGGGCCGCGCGCCCGGTTCATCCTCGCCAAGTTGCCGCCGGGAAAAAGCGTAGCGCAAGGCCGCCTCGTCCGCGACCAGGGGCACGGCCCCGAAATCGAGCGCTATCAAGCCGACCCCGACGTCGCGGCCGAGCTGCATCAGACGGCGGCACAGGTTGATTGCGGCCAGGCGTTCTTCCTTGTCGACCCAGGCGGACAGGGCGGGTAGTCGCTTGTCGATGCCCAGGCGCGCTTCGGGCTGCGGGCCGACGATCGAAAGTGTCGGCAGGCCCGAGCGTGCGCCCTCGGTGGCGATGAGGGAAATGAGGCTGGTCCAGCATTCACCGTCGATCGCCAGTCCGTCACAGCCGGTTTCACTGGCCAGACGCACGAGCGGGGTTGGACCCAGAGCCACCGGGGGTCGAAGCAAGCTGCCGCACAAGATCACGGCGCAAGGATACTGTACCGGACGCGCTACGCCCGCTCGTTGTGGGTTGGTTCTTCTTGCGGCCAGCTACACGGGCCTTTGACACCAGTTTCCTCACTGATATAAAGCACTTTGCTCGCTTTGGCGGCCGCCCCAGCGAGTGGGGTCTGTCCACATCCGCCCGGAGAATTCATGCACCTGCGAAGACAAGCGCTCGCCGTCGCCTTTGTGTCGGGGTTCATCGCGTCCGCGGCCAACGCCCAATTGCAGAACGCGCCGGTGGACCTGCAGATCTTCCGCCCCGCCATGGATTCGAAGGGTTTTCTGACGCTGAATGCGTCGCAGATTCTGGCGCCCAAGGATTTTTCGTTCGGCCTGGTGAGCACATGGGCGCACAAGCCACTGGCGTTTGACGCCCAGGTCGCCGGTGGGCCGTCGAGCTTCGAGGTGTCGAACCTGATCACGCCGTCTTTCCAGGGCGCCGTCGGGCTTTTTGCCGACCGCCAGTTCGGGCTTGAGCTTGGTCTGGTGGTCCCGATGAGCATCATTTCGGGCAAGGCCACACCGTCGGACCCGCGTGATCTCGCCACCACGAACGACGACAAGGACTACGCCTATGACGCCCAGGGCCTGGGCGACATCACCGTTTATCCGAAGGTGCGGTTGTCGAACGCCAGCCGCAGCAAGATGGGTTTTTCGCTGATCCCCGCCGTCGTGCTGCCGACCGGTGACAAGGAACACTTTCTTGGCGAAGGGCAGGTCATCTTCCAGCCCAGCGCCGTGGTGGACACAGAACTCGGTGCGGGCAGCCGATTTCGCATCGCCCTCAATGTGGGCGCACGTATACGCACCAAGGGCCAGTCACAGTTCATCGACAACGCAGCGTCGTTTGCGCGCCCGGTCGGTGGCGTCCCCCGGAACACCAACTACGGCGTGCGTGTCGGCAACGAGATCCTGGCTGGCCTCGGCCTGTCCTTTGCGGTGGTGCCCCAGAAGTTCGACATCGTCGGCGAGGTCTATTCCCACATTGGCCTCGACTCGAAAAAGATCGAGGGCGCCATGGAGAAGAACCTGGGCCCGGGCGCCGAAGCGATCGCCGGCATCAAGCTGTATCTGGCGCACAATTCCTTCTTCGAGCTCGGTGGCGGCTACGGCGCGCTGCCGTCGTACGGCGTGACGGCGGGTCGGCTCTTCGTCGGATTCATCTTCGAGCCGTCGATTGGCGATCGCGACGGTGACGGTTACAAGGACGACGTCGATCTTTGTCCCGACGACCCGGAGGACTTCGACGATTTCGAGGACCTGGACGGCTGCCCTGATCCCGACAACGACAAGGACGGCATCCTCGACGTCGACGACAAGTGCCCCAACGATCCTGAGACCAAGAACGGCTTCGAGGATGAGGACGGCTGCCCCGACAAGGGTCGCGTGGTCGTGCGCCGCGGCAAGCTGGAGATCCTCGACAAGGTCTTCTTCGAGACGGACAAGGCGATCATCAAGCCGATCTCCTACCCGATCCTCGACGCCGTGGCCGCGACGCTCAAGGGCAACCCGGAGATCCTCGAGATGGAAGTACAGGGCCACG
>JANXXE010000203.1 GCA_025350815.1 Myxococcales bacterium
GGGATCTCGCGGCGCGACTCGGGGGCGAAGCCGGCGTCCTGACCTTCGACCCCCACCCGGCGCGCTTCTTTGCGCCGACACAAGCCCCCCCGCTGCTGGTCCCCCTGGCCCGACGACTGGAGTTGCTTGCGGCAGCGGGCGTGCAGTTCACGGTGGTCGAACCTTTCACTACGGCCTTTGCCGCCGTCGAGGCGAACAGCTTCGTGCAGCAGATCATCCGCGGCGATCTCGGTGCACGGCATGTCGTGGTGGGATACGACTTCAGCTTCGGCCGCGGCCGCAAGGGCGACGGGACGCTGCTGACGGCCATCGGCCAGCGTGATGGCATGGGCGTGACCGTCGTGCCGCCTGTCCAGGTGGGCGGCGTCATTTGTTCGTCGACCCAGATTCGCGAATTCGTGCGCGAAGGCCGCGTCGAGAATGCCCGGCTGCTCCTGGGTCGGCCGTTCGAGATCACCGGCGTGGTCGTGCGCGGCGCGGGCCGCGGGCGGACCATCGGCGTGCCGACGGCGAACATCCAGCCCGAGGGCGAACTGCTGCCCGCCGCCGGCATCTACGCCGCGCGCATTCGCCGCATCGGCCACTCCGGCGACAACGATGCCTGGGTCCGCCCGGCCGCCGTGAGCATCGGCACCAACCCCACGTTTCAGGACGGCGGCGGGCTCAGTGTCGAAGCGCACGTGCTCGATCACGACGGCGATCTGTACGGGGCGCGTTTGCGACTCGAACTGGCGGCACGCCTGCGCGATGAGGCGCGCTTCCCGTCCGTCGCTGACCTGGTGGCGCAAATCCAGCGAGACATCGTCCAAACCCGAAAGGTTCTGTCATGAGCGCAAGCGAGCTGTATGAAACCGAGACCATGGCCGAGCTGTTCGCGCGCCAGGGCCGCCTCGGCGAGGCCATCGACATCTACCGGCGCCTGACCGATGCCGGCGCTGCCCCCGAGGCACGGAAGCGCTGGAAGATCCGACTTGGCCAGTTGGAGGCGCGTTGGCAGCCGGGACGCGTGACCGAGGCGCCCCCCGCTGACGTGCCCCTGCCCCCGGCACCCGGGGTGACGGTCCTCGCCAGCGAGGATCAAGTGACGGTGGCCTGGGCGCTGCCCGGCCACGTGCAACCAGTGACCATCGAATTGATGCTGATCCAACGCACACCCGCCGGCATAGAAACCATCAAGAAAAGTCTCAGCGTCGACAATCCCGCGGGACGTCTGGGCCTGAGCGCCCCTGGGATTCATTCGGCACTGGCGGCGGTGGGCACCACCAGCGACGGACGTTTCGTGCCCCTCGCCCGCTCTGTGCGCGCGTAGCACCCCGGGACCCGTCGATTGATCAGCACGACGATTTCGCCCCGCCGCCCGCGCCTGTCGCCGACGATCATCGCGCTCGGGATCACCAGCTTCTTCACCGACGTGGGCACGGAAATGATCTTTCCGTTGCTGCCGCTGTTTCTTACCGAGACGCTGAAGGCGGGACCCGGATTCCTCGGCCTTATCGAAGGCGCGGCAGACACCCTGTCGGCCCTGCTGAAGCTAGCCTCGGGGGCACTGGCCGATCGCCTGCGGCGGCGCAAACCCCTGGTGCTATTCGGCTACGGGTTGGCAGCCGCCGTTCGTCCGTTCGTGGCCCTGGCGCTGGCGCCGTGGCACGTGCTCGCCGTCCGCCTCATCGATCGCGTCGGCAAAGGGGTACGCTCATCGCCCCGTGATGCGCTGATCGCAGACGCGGCCGGGCCCAAAGAATCCGGGCGCGCCTTCGGATTTCATCAGGCCATGGATCACGCGGGCGCGGTGGTGGGTCCCCTCCTGGCCGCCGGGCTGCTGGCCCTGGGCCTGTCCCTGCGCAACGTTTTCTGGGTCGCCGCCATTCCCGGCGTGCTGGCCTTTGTCACCCTGTTGACGGTCAAAGAGCCGGCGCGGACAGACGCCACCGCCCGCCCCCCGATCGTCGGTGCTTCCGTCGACAAACCGGCCTTGCCGCGCGCCCTCAAGAGTTACTTCGTCATCCTGCTGGTCTTTTCACTCGGCAACTCGTCCGACGCCTTTCTTCTGCTGCGCGCGCGCGAGCTCGGCCTGTCCAATGGTGTCATTCCCGCGCTGTGGACCGTGCTGAACATCAGCAAATTCGTCAGCGCCTATCACGGCGGCAGTCTGTCCGATCGGGTGCCGCGAACGTGGCTCATCCTCGGTGGCTGGGGCGTCTATGCCGCTGTCTACTTGGGCCTGGGCCTCGCGCACGGCCCGATGGCCGCGTGGGGCCTGTTCGTGATCTACGGCCTGTACTACGGATTGACCGAGCCCGCCGAGAAGGCGCTGGTCAAAGATCTCGCGCCCGCCGCCTGCCGTGGCCGGGCGTACGGCACTTATAACTTCATCGTCGGGGTGACCGCGTTGCCGGCCAGTCTGCTGACCGGGTACCTGTGGCGAACTTTCGGGGCCGCTGCGGCCCTGGCCGTGGGCGCGGCGCTGGCGGGTGCATCGGCGCTGGCCCTCATCATCTGGAATGCCACCGTGCGCCCAGGCGCGGCATAAGCCCGGCTATCGGCATATGCCCGCCCCGTCGCATTTGCTGGGCGCGCGACAAGGTGTGGCCGCCGACAGATCGGTTCCGTTGGCCGCGACGAAAACGCAGCGCCCAGGGACCGCGCCCCGGCAGTGCTTGCACGTCTCGCTGCAGGCGCCCTCGCAGCACACACCGTCGGCACAAAAACCCGATTCACACTGGCCATCGCCGGCGCACGAAAACGCCAACGCGAATTTCGTCTGACAGACGAGCCCCCGAAGGCAGAACTGTCCTGCCTGGCACGCGCTGACACAGCAGGCGCCGCCCGAACACAGGCCGTTCTGGCAATCACCGCTGGCCACACAGGGCGAGCCCAACGTCTTTCGCGGGCGACAAATACCAGCCGAACAAAAATTCGGTCCGGTGCAATCGGCGTCGGTCGCGCACCCGGTCGCGCACTCCTGTCCGCCGCACAGATACGGCTGGCAACTTCGACTGCGGCCGGGCAGGCAGGTCCCGGCCCCGCTGCAAACCGCGGCAGTGATCTCCGTCGAACCCGTGCATGTACGGGCGCCACAAACAACGCCCGCTGGCGCCTTCTGGCACGAACCAATGCCGTCGCATCTGCCGGTCAAGCCACAGGTCGCAACGGCCTCTGCGACACAGCCAGGCGCCTTCGGTTCGTCACCGCTCTTGATGAAGCGACACGACCCCGCCACGCCGTTCACGCTGCAAGCGCGACAGGGCCCCGTGCATTCCGCCACGTCACAGCAAACGCCATCGACGCAAAATCCCGAATCACAATCGCGACCGATGGTGCAGGTTCCGCCCAACGCCTTGGCACCGCAGGAGCCACCCGTGCACATGCGATTCGGGGCACACTGCGCGGCCGTCTGGCACACGGTGTTGCACGCCCCCCCCGCGCAGCCGAACGGCGAACAGGAACGCGACTCGCCCGCGATGCAATCACCGCCGCCATCGCACAGGCCCTGCAGCACCTGGTCAACGGCCGTGGCGCAGCCAGGCGCGCGACACACTGTGCCCGCGCGGTGCTGGCGGCACGCGCCCAGACCGTTGCAAGCACCGTCAAGACCGCAGGTCTCCGGTGCCTGGGCTGCGCACACGGCCCGCGGATCCTGTCCATCGGGAACCGGCGTGCAGCGACCCACCGTCCCCGGGGTTGTGCACGCACGACACAGATCCTTGCATGGGCCGTCGCAACAAACGCCGTCGACACAGAACCCGCTTTGGCAGTCGCCGGGCGCCGCGCACACGGCAGCGTTTGGCAAGGTGCCAAGCACCAGATCAGCCGGCGCCCCGTCACCCATAACGCCGCCGTCGGTGGTACAGGCGTCGCCTGTTCCATCCCCATCGCTGTCCTCCTGGCCGGGATTCTTGCTCTGGGGGCAGTTGTCGACGGAATCGGGAACGCCGTCCTGGTCGGCATCCGCCGGTAGCCCGGCAACCAACGTCAGTTCGGCCGCACCTTGGTGATCTTTGTCCAGCAGGACACCGACGACGCCGGATGAAACCGGAAGGCCGGCCTTGAGTCCCACCGCCACGATCTTCAACAGCGGGTCACTGGCCGTTCCGTAAACCACCACGGTCCCGAGGCGACGGCCTGCGGGGACGCCACCTGCCGCGTCGACGGCAGGTGCGACCGGTGCCGCGTCGGTGGGATCCGCCCCGGGAACGACAAAGTCAGAACCAGCAACCAGCCCCATCCCGGCGAACGCCGTCACGCGCACCACCTCGGGCCACGGCGCAGCATCCCCATTGAACACCGTCAACACGACGCTGGCGGGCACCCGGTGGCTGCACCCGCCGACCACTAGCGGCAACAACATCCCGAAAATGGCCGCGACGGCACGCACGCCAAACGGCCGCCCCATCATTTCATCCCCAGCGTGCCCAGTGAGCCCGTCTTCTGGTAATCGGCCCCCCCAGACAGCAAGACGCCCGCCACCACCACGCCGATCGCGATCCCACCGGCTGCTGTCCAGAACCACCAGCGCTTGTAAACGGGTCTCGAAGCGTCGGGTGCCACGCGCGGCGACGTCGTCAACAGCCCCGCTGCCGGCACCGCAGAAGCGGGCGTCGCACGGGGCGAAAGCGGAACCGCCTTCGTAGGCGGTGTTTGCGCGGCCTCCTCGGCGGCCAGAGCGCCCTCAATCTCCTTGATGACCGATGCAACGTCAGCGCGAAATTTCGTTTCTGGCTCGACCACCAGGTAGCGCTTGTACAGCGCGAACGCCTTGCGCAACTGGCCCCGACGCCGCTCCGAATGCGCCATGTTCAGCAGGAACAAGGGGCGCGGCACCAGGGCGTAGCCGGCCTCGAATTCGCGGTACGCATCTCCATATTGTCCGCCGGCGAATGCCTCTTCGCCCTTCTTGTAGTGCTCGCGCGAACGTCGGACGTCTTCCTCGCTCTCCGCCGCCAGCGATCGGACCGCCGGACCCAGCACGCTCGCGAACACCAGGACTGCGATCCCCCGCCTAAGGAGCGAAGGGATCGATCGGAATGGCATTCCGCACTTTACCGCGTTTTGACCGGGTGCTCGCGCCCGGCGTCGCCGACGGCGCTTTCGCCAGGGCGACCAGGGCGGGCTGATCGGCATCCGGGATCACCTTCAAGACCGCCGTGACGTAGCCGGTCTTGACGATCCGCAACTCAACCATCTCGGACCCGCGCGGCAGAACCAGCGGCAGCGGCGTCAAGCCCAGCGATTGATCCGAGCCGCCACGGAAGACATCAGCGCCGTCCGGCTCGGACGTCAAAGCGATGCGAACAGTTGCCGATGGCGGCGGCACGGAAGCCGGCACCGCTGCCGCGCCCACAGCTGGATGCGGCGCCGAAACCTCCACGGCCGGCACGCGCCCTGCCCGCTGGCTGAACAGGATCCCACCTGCCACCAACGCCACCACCACCACCACCACGAAAAACGAAAGGTTTCGCCCCCTGCCCGCTTTGCCTTGCGCGGGCACGGGCGGGGCAACGGCCGGCGTCGCACTTTCTTCCTCGAGGCCGAACGCGCGCGCCCCGCCGGTTGGCGGTCCCACCTCGTCGGCCAGCGATCGGATTTCATTCGAGGCACCCACGCTGTCGACCAGGGCCTGCAACTCGTCGCGCGGTAGGGTCACCTCCTGCGTGACTTCCTCGTGGAACAGGGCTCGCAAGAACTTCGGCAACTCCTGACTGGAATACCTCTGCTCGATCAGAAACGATTCAAGGGCCTCCGCCATCTCATCCGCCGTGCGGTATCGCCAATCCCGATCGCGCTCCAGCGCCCTCATCACGATCTCGTCCAGTTTTGCCGGAACCGCCGGGTTGACCGTCGACGGAGTCGGAATTGGCATCTGCTGAATCAGCTCCATCGTCTGCAAGGGATTGGCCGCCTTGAACAGCCGGCGCCCGGTCAGCGCCTCGTGCAGGACAATGCCCAGGGACCAGACGTCGACCCGCCCGTCGATGGGCCCCGACTTCAGCTGTTCGGGGGCGAAGTAGGCGCTCTTGCCCTTGACCTGTCCGGCATCCGTGGTGTTCGCCTGCGCCTCACCGGCGACGCGCGCGATTCCAAA
The DNA here is from genome assembly GCA_025350815.1 of Myxococcales bacterium. Taxonomy (GTDB): domain Bacteria; phylum Myxococcota_A; class Polyangia; order Fen-1088; family Fen-1088; genus JANXXE01. The sequence goes on from JANXXE010000203.1 coordinate 6,083, forward strand.
ATCCAAGATCTTGACCACCCCCGAGTAGGCCACCATCACGTTCCCCGGCGTGACATCCCGGTGGATGATTTGCAGCGGCGTCCCGTCGGCCGCCGCCAGCGCGTGCGCGTGTCCCAAACCCAGTGCCGCCTGCCGGGCGATCTCCGCCGCGACGGTGAAGGGCATATGCGTGTTGTCCGCAGCCAGGCGTCCCAAAATGGCAGACACTGTGCGCCCCTGGACATACTCCATCGCGATGAAGTAGCTGCCGTCCACCTTGCCGAACTCGTGCACCTGGATGATGTTCGGGTGCGACAGGCGACCGCACAACGTGGCCTCGTCGATGAACATGCGGACGAAGTTCGGGTTCTCCGACAGGTGCGGCAGGATGCGCTTGACGACGACCACCCGCTGAAACTGCTCGGGCCCGATGACCAGCGCCCGGAACACCTCGGCCATGCCGCCGACACCCAGCCGGTCGATCAGAATGTAGCGGCCGAAGCGCTGCGCGCCGGGGGGGGCGCTGGCTGGGCGGATTGCGGGTGGATTGGTGCCGGCCATTGCGCGTTCCCTAGCTCCCGCCGGCCCGCAGAGTACCCCGGAAGTCCCTGCCGTCGCTACAAGGTGCGGACCACCTTGTCCGCGAGACCCCTCGGTCGATCCGGATCCAGTCCCTTCACGCAGGCCAGCTCCACCGCCAGCAACTGGGCCGGCAAGATGGCCGTCAGGGGACTCAACCATTCGGGCACGGACGCCACCAGCGGAAGGAAGCTGTCCGCCTGTGCACCGACGGCCTCATCATCGCTGATGACGGTCAAGTCCCCTTGCCGCGCTCGCAATTCACCTGCCAACGTAACCATGTCCGCAAAAGCCGCGCCCCGGGGCATTATCAAGGCCATCGGCAATCGGTCGGTGACCAGCGCTATGGACCCATGTCGGAAGTCCGCGGCCGAAAAAGCGTGCGTGGACAACCTCAACAGCTCGCGCAGTTTGAGCGCCATCTCGCAGGCCGTGGCGTAGTTGATCCCGCGCGCGATCGGCAACACCGTGGTCGCGTCACGCAGCCTCGTCGCCGCCTGCGCTGCAGGCGCCGCGGCGCCCTCCAACGTCCGCGCCACCGCCGTCGGAATCGCCAAAAGCTCGTCGAAGCGCGCGTCGGGCTGCGCCGCCCACGCAGCCCCCAGCATCGCCACCGCCGTCAGCTGGCAGGTATAGGTTTTTGTGGCGGCGATACTCTGTTCCGGCGACGCGCACAGATCGATCACGTGATCGGCCACCCGCGCCAATGGCGACGCCGTATCGTTCGTCAACGCCAGTGTCGGCCGACCCTGCCGCCGCGCCTCCTCTATGACGGCCACCACGTCGGGCGATTGCCCCGACTGCGAGATCCCCACCACAAGCGCCCCGTCATAGCGCATCGGCGCCTTGTACAGCGTGTGCAGCGAAGGCGCCGCCGACACCACCTGCAGCCCCGCAAGCGCGCCCCAGATGTAGCGCGCATACGCCGCCGCGTGATCCGAGCTGCCGCGCGCGGCGACGACCACATACGAAAACGGCGGCAGTTCACGAACCAGGCGCCTGACCGGGTCCACCTGCCGCTCCAGTAGCCGGGCGATCTCGCTGCCCTGGCTCGCGATTTCGGCCACCAGCGTCGATGCCATGACTACGACACCCCCAGCGATCGGCCGATATTGTCTTGAACCAGGCTCAATGGGTGCCGCTCCGGGTGCAACAGCGACTCAGCCCGCTCGACCGGCAGACCGTCCTCATCCAGGGTCAATTGGTCGGCGACCAGCACCACCCCCGGATGCGGCAACCCCAGCAGGCGTTGCGCCGCCCTGTCGGCCGGCCGGGCGGTGATGGTTGTCTCCGCGCGCGCCAGCGCAACCCGGTATGACTCGCGCAAGGTCGCGAACAAGGACATCGTGGTGAGATCCCGTTCCAGCAAGCCGGGGCAGCGCGCATGGGGCAGAACGGACTTCTGGATCATGACCGCGATTCCTTCGGCCAGACGCACGCGCGTCAACATCACCACCTCGGCGCCCGGCGCGATCCTCAGATCACGGGCCACCGCCGACGGCGCACGCACGATCTTGGCCTGCAAGACCCTGCTGGACGGCGTTTCCCCGCGGGCCCGGGTTGCGGCCGTGAAGCTCAAGAACGCGTTCAACTCGCGCGCCGCCGGCGTCTCCGCCACGAAGAAGCCCTTACCCGGCACGGTGTACAGGTACCCCTGCTGCACCAGATCGTTCAGCGCCTGACGAACCGTGATGCGACTGACCCCCAGCTCCTGCACCCATTGCCGCTCGGACGGCAACTGCGAGTGCACCGGCCGGGTGCCAAGCGCCAACTCGGCGAGCAGACGTTCTTCAAGCTGCCTGTACAAGGGTTTCGCCTTACCGCGGTCTAGCATGACTGGTTATAACCAGTTTAGCACATGCAGACCACGCCCGACACGCCGGCGCAGCCTGACCCCAGGCGCTGCGCCCCGATTGGCCTGCCCGCCGGTCGTGTTAGGGTAACGGCCATGTTTACTGGAGTCATCACCGCCCTCGTCACCCCCTTTCGCAATGGGGCCGTTGACGAGGATGCCCTGCGCCGCCTGGTCAACGACCAGCTGGCCAACGGCGTGGATGGTCTGGTCCCTTGCGGCACCACCGGCGAATCACCCACCCTGACCAACGACGAACACATTCGCGTGATCAAGGTCGTGGTCGAGGAGACCCGCAAGCGCGTGCCGGTGATCGCCGGGACCGGTTCGAATTCGACCCGCGAAGCCATCGAGTTATCCCGCGCCGCACGCGCCGTCGGTGCCGACGGCCTGCTGCAGGTCGCGCCCTACTACAACAAGCCGACCCAGGATGGCCTTTACCGCCACTTCAAGGCGGTGGTCGACGACGTCCCGCTACCGACCGTCGTCTACAACGTCCCGGGGCGAACAGCCTCCGACATCCTGCCCGAAACCGCCGAACGCCTGTGCGATCTGCCGCTCATTGTCGGCATCAAGGAGGCGACAGGCTCGGCCCAGCGCGCGGCACAGATTCTTGCGCGCACAGGGGATCGCCTGGTCGTGCTGTCGGGCGACGACGCCACCGCCTTCCCGCTTTTCGCCCTCGGCGCCAAAGGCTGCATCTCGGTCGTTTCAAACGTTGTCCCGCGGGATTTTTCGGCCATGTGGGACGCCGCCGCCGCCGGGCGCTGGGCCGAGGCGAGGGCTCTGCACTACAAGCTTTTTGCGCTCAGCGAAGGTTTGTTCGTCGAGTCGAATCCGATCCCCGTCAAGGCCGCACTGGTCATGATGGGCCGGATCACCGACGAGATCCGCCCGCCCCTTTACACGCTGTCGACGGGCAACCGGGACAAGCTGCGGAAGATTCTCGTCGATCTCGGTCTGGTGTAGCGACAGCGATGACCCTTCCCGCGCGCATCGCCGTCATCGGCGCAGCCGGCAAGATGGGCCGCGCCATCATTCGCGCCCTGTCAGAGACACCAGGCGCACGCCTGGGCGCCGCACTTGAGCGCGAGGACAGCCCCGACCTTGGCCGCGACGCCGCCGTGTTGGCAGGGTTGCCCGCTGCGGGTGTCCTCGTGCGGACGGCGCTGCCCGCGGCCGCGGAAGCCGATGCGTGGATCGATTTTTCCTCGCCGGCCGCATCGGTTGCCAACGCACACGCGGCGGCGGCCATCGGTGCGCGCCTGGTCATCGGCACGACAGGACTTTCCGCCGCCGACAAGCAGACCATCGCGACAGCTGCCAGCAAAACCGCGATCGTGGTCGCGCCGAACATGTCGATCGGTGTGAACGTCCTGCTGCAACTGGTGGCGGACGCCGCGCGCGTCCTCGGCCCCGCCTACGACATAGAAATCATCGAGGCGCACCATCGCGCCAAGCGCGACGCCCCCTCGGGAACAGCGTTGCGCCTGGCCGAGGCGGCCGCGGAAGCGACGTCACGCACCCTTGAAACGCACGGCCGCTACAGCCGTCACGGCGACATCGGCCCGCGCCCAGCCGGTGAGATCGGCATCCAGACGATTCGCGGCGGGGACGTGATCGGCGACCACACGGTCTTCTTTTTGGGCGACGGCGAGCGCGTCGAAATCACCCACCGCGCTTCGTCCCGCGACACCTTCGCCCGGGGCTCGGTCCGTGCCGCCCTGTGGCTGGTCGGTCGCCCACCGGGCCTGTACGACATGCGCGACGTACTGGGGTTGGCGAAGGGCTGACGGGCATCCTGGCCATGGCCGCTCGACGTCACGCAGCACCCGATACCGACTACGGAGCGCTTCCGACCGAGGCGGAGAATCCCCGCGCCGAACTTCTCGACACCTTGCCCGCCGAGGAGGTGGTCAAGCTGATGGTCGAGGAAGAAGCGGGGGCCGTGCGTGCGGTCCGCAGCCGCACGGGCCCCATCGCGCAAGCCGCCACTCTGGTCGCCGCGCGCCTGGCCGCCGGCGGCCGACTGGTCTACGTCGGCGCCGGCACTTCGGGGCGACTCGGCACCCTGGACGCGGCCGAATGCGTGCCAACGTTCGGCGTGCCCCCGTCGCTGATCGTGCCTGTCATAGCCGGCGGACCGCACGCGCTGACCCGCGCCGTCGAGGGCGCCGAGGACAACGCCCGCGAGGCCGAACACCGGATGCGCCGGGCCGCCGTGGGACCCGCCGACATCGTCTGCGCCATCGCCGCTTCGGGCGTGACGCCGTTTGTGCGCGCCGCCCTCGAATACGCCCGCTTCCGTCGGGCGGCGACCATCTTCGTGACCTGTGCCCCGGGCCTGACCGACGCAGCCGATCCCCCGGCCGACGTCGTCATCGAACTGCCCACCGGACCGGAGGTCATCGCGGGCTCGACCCGCCTCAAGGCAGGCACGGCCACCAAGCTCGTACTCAACGCCATCTCGACCACGGCTTTCGTGCTACTGGGCAAGACCTACGGCGGTCTGATGGTCGACGTCCGCCCCACCAACGCCAAGCTGTGGGCGCGCGCGGTGCGCATCGTCCGGCAGTTGACCGGCCTCGACGACGACGAGGCGTTGAAGCTGATCAAAAAAGCGGGCGGACGCGCCAAGGTCGCCCTGGTCATGCACCACGCCCGCGTGAACGCCGTACGCGCCAAGGAACTTCTGGTGCAGCACAGGGGCTCCTTGCGGGCCATCGTGGGCGATCTCGACCCGCACCCCTAACGTCCATGGCCTCCCTCCCCCCGCCCCGTGGCATGGACCCGCTCAAGGCGTTGCTGGCGCTGCGCGAACTGCCCCGGCGATTGGTCATCGGCCTGATGTCGGGCACCAGTGCCGACGGCACCGACGCCGCGCTTTGCGAGATCTCCGGCGACGGTGACACCACGCGCGCCCGCGTTCTCGCATACGTCACGATTCCCTTTCCCCGCCCCATCCGCGAGCGCATCTTCGCCCTGGGCGACGCCGACGCGACCGAGCTGTGCGAACTTGATATTCTCATCGCCGAAACCTTCGCGACCGCCGCACACGCTGCCTGCGCCGCCGCCGGGCTGACCATCCGCGACGTTCACCTCATCGGCTCACACGGCCAGACGGCCGTTCACCGGCCCCGCTCGGCGGGTCAGATTGGCGCCACCCTGCAAATTGGCGAGGCAGCGGTGATAGCCGAACGCACGGGCCTGCCCGTGATCTCCGATTTTCGCGTGCGCGACATGGCGGCCGGCGGTGAGGGTGCGCCGCTCGTCCCCTTGGTCGACCACCTGCTGTTCCGTGCGCCCGACAAGCGGCGCGTGCTGCAGAACATCGGCGGTATCGCCAATCTGACCCTGGTGGGCGCAACGCTTGGCGATCTCGTGGCCTTCGACAACGGCCCCGGCAACATGGCGCTCGACGCCGTCGCCCGCGCCGCCTCCCGCGGGACCGAATCCTTCGACCTCGACGGCAAACGCGCCGCCCGTGGCTGCATCGACCGAAAACTACTGGCCGAGCTGAACCAACACCCCTACCTCGCGCAGCGTCCCCCGAAAAGCACCGGCCGCGAGCTATTCGGCAAGGCCTTCGTCTATCCGCTGCTGGATCGCTGGCTCAAGGGCTCGCAAGGGACCGCGGACGCCTCGTCCCTGGACGATCTCTTGGCGACCCTGACACGCTTCACCGCCGAGGCTATAGCCCGCAGCTACCAAGAGCTATTGCCCGCGCGCCCCGACGAAATCTATCTGTGCGGCGGTGGCGCCGCCAATCCGACCCTGGTTGCCCACCTGGTCGACCTGTGTGCCCCGATTCCCGTGGCCGATCTCAGGGTGCTGGGCGTCGATCCCAAGGCCAAGGAGGCCCTGGCTTTCGCCGTGCTCGCGAACGAGACCCTGTTCGGCAATCCCGGCAACGTTCCGGCCGCGACCGGCGCCGCAGGACCGCGCGTCCTGGGCAAGCTCAGCGTCTGAATTCTACCTGCCGGGCAGCGGCGGAGGAGGCGGGGGAGGGGGAGGCGGCGGTGGAGGTACGGGCGCCGGGGTCACAACCGCCGCGGGGCCTGCGACCGGGGCTGCCGCGGGAGGCGCGTCATCGCTTGGACGAAAGGCCGCACGCGCCTCAGGCATCCACTGCTCGATCTGCGCTATGCGAGTTTCGTCCGAGGGGTGGGTGGACAGAATCTGCGGCGGGGCGTCCTTGCCCGCCGCCGCCATGCGCTTCCAAAAGGCCAGCGCCGCCTCTGGATCGTAGCCGGCCTTCGCCATGAAGATTAGGCCCAAGTGATCGGCCTCCGACTCTTGCAGCCGGGAAAACGGCAGCACCACGCCGACCTGCGCGCCCACACCCAACGCCGCCGTTACAGCCTGCACCGTTTCGGGATTGCGACTGCCCATGGCGGCGCCCACTGCCTCGATCCCGACGTTGGCTAGCAGTCCCTCGCTCAACCGCTCGCCCCCGTGGCGGGCGATCGCGTGTGCCACCTCGTGTCCAACAACAGCGGCCAGGCCCGCCTCGTCCGCGGTCACCGGCAAGATCCCGGTGTAGACCGCCACTTTACCGCCGGGCAAACAAAAGGCGTTCACGGTTCCCGGCGCGTCGATGACCTTGAACTCCCACACGTAGCCCGTCTTGCCCGTCGCCGCTGCGATCCGACGCCCGACCCGTGCGACCAGGTCATTGGCCGCTGGATCGGTCGAGACTTTCTCCTTGGCCAGGACCTCCTGATACGACTGAAGGCCAAGTTGGATCTCTTCGCTCTCGGACAGCAGCAGCAACTGCCGACGGCCGATTCCTGGCACCGTCGCGCAACCCGTCCCCGCGAGCAGCGCCGTGACCACGGCGCCGCCCGAGACGAATAACAACCCTCGGCGGTTCATCGACGGCAGTGGCGCTACGGAATCACGAAGACGGTCGTGCCACAGCCCAGGGTGCCGCCAGCCACTGTGCCTCCGCACATCCCGCTGTTCACGCTCTCCAGAGTGGTCGACTTAAGCTTGACAGCCCCGACACTGGTGCCCGGCGCTGTGAGGATGTAAACCTCATACTCTTCCGGCACGCAGATGCAACCGTTTGCGGCCGTCTTATAAGTCTGATCAACCTCCCACACCTTGATCTGCATACCGGATTCGAGCGTCTTGGCAGGACCGTCGCCCAGAGCGTCTCCAATCTGCAGCTGCAGGCGGCCGTTGTTGAGGGAGAAATACCCCTCGTCATCGGTAGTGGGATTGACGACCGCGTTCTTCGGTCCTTCGGTGCGGGCCTTGAACGCGATATTCGAATACTTGCAAACGCCACCTTTGCACATGGCATCCTTGCACGGCGCTACCGTCGGCTCCGTTGCGTAGCTGGCCGAACCCTTCAGTCCGAATCCAATAGTGGCGTTAAGCGACGTCCGCAGTTCGACAGCATCGATATCGGCGCCTGGGCCATTCGTGGTGCCGCAGGTCACCATGTCGATGTCCTTGTCGACGATCATCAGGGCCGTGAACGTGACCTTGGCGGCATCGCCGGCCGGCGCATCACCGGCCGAACCATCTCTGGTAACGCCATCCTTGGCGCCGTCACTCCCGGTACCGCCGCCGTCCGTCGCCGAACCATCCGAGGCCGAACCATCGGAGGCCGAACCATCGGAGTTGTTATTGGTACCACCGCACGCGCCGAAAAGGCCGCCGGTAAGGAGACAAAGGGTGAACAGTATGGGCTTCCGCGTGGTCAGCATCAGACAGACTCCTTGTGAGATCAGGTTATTCGAACCTTAGGCTGCGCAGGTTACAACCATTCGACGGACGCGCAAGTGGGCGAATTCAACGAACTCAAGACAACCAACACGTCTGTCGATATTGTCCAGGAATGGTGCGCGCGCTGGATACCGCGTCGGTGGCCCTGGCTGCGCAGTATCAGCGTTTCGCCCGCTCCGCCGCCCGCGTCGCCACGCAAGACCCGCCCCCCGATCTGGTGCACGAGACGGTCGAGCAGATCGGGGCCGAGAACGGCGCGCGCGCCAACCTGGCGGTCATCAAGACGGCCGACCAGATGCTGGGCACGCTGATCGATATCTGGGCGTAAGGCTACCCGCGAGCAGCCGGCGCAACGGGACGGCCCCGCACGATGGCCAGCAATGCGGGTGGCAACAAACGTAACGGGATCTTCAGTTGCTCGACAGCGGACACACAGCGTTGCCGCTCTTCGGCGGTGACGTGGCCGTCTGCTAACACCTCGTCCCGCAGCCCGCCCAGGTACTGCCCAAAAACCTCCCGGACGTCATTGACCGTGAGAATCGCCTGTCCAAAGACCCGCTGGAGATCCTCGCGCTCTGCGTCGTCCACCTTGCCATCCGCCATCACCCTTTTCAGCAAGGTCGCCAGGTGCCCTCGAGCGATCGCTCGTCCGTCCTCATGCGCCATCCCCACGTCATCGGCGTCGAAGTCCCAACACTTTAGGTGGTGAAATCTCACCATTGCTCGGCGTCGACCGGCCAAGACACCAACAATTTGCGTTACTTGGGCACCCAGTCCATAGTGGCGCCGCAATTGCTGTTGCCGGAACCGCCATGGAAGGACCTTCGCTTGCCCTGTCATCCCCCACCGCCGCCCTCCGCGGCCCCGGGCCGGCGCTGCGGCGGCAGGCGACCCTGCGATTGCCCAAGGTCCTGTTGTGTGACCTCGATGGCACTCTGATCGACACGATGCCCATTTTGGCCGACCTGGCCACGGATGTCCTGGCGGAACAGTACGGAATGCCGCGCAGTCTCGGCCGCGAGCTGTACCTGACGACCTGCGGCCTGCCCTTCTTCCAGCAACTCGATGCGATTTGCCCCGGCGATCCCCGAAACGCCGCAACAGCAGAGCTGTTCGAGGGGCGAAAACCCGCGCGCTGCCGGTCAGCGCGAATGCCCAACGACACCCGCAGGGCCCTGTTCTCGCTTCAAGAACGGGGTGTACGCATCGTCGTGTCGTCGAACAACGGCATCGACAACGTACAGGCTTTCGAGCGCGATTCCCGCTTCCCCTTCGATCTCGTCCTGGGTTACGGCGACGGGCTCGCAAAGGGCGTCCCACATATCGAGCGCGCCGTGAGCACCTTCGGCGTGGCCAAATCCAATATGTTGTTCATGGGCGACTCGCTGCATGACGGCGAAATTGCCGGCTCCGCAGATCTCGCTTTTGTCGGTGTCGCGGGCACCTTCTCGAAGGAACGCTTCACCCTGCGCTTTCCCGGGCTACCCGTCGTCCAGCGCTTTGCGGACATCGTCGAGCTATTCGACTAAGTTCTTCGGGTGCAGGTCGTACTACTGGCCGCCGGCCTTGGCAGCCGTCTGGGAGCCCTGACGGAACAGCTTCCCAAGGCCCTGATTCGCGTCGGCGCCGATCCCCTGCTGGGTCATGCGCTTCGCTTCGCACGGCGCCTGCAGGCCGAGAAGATCATCGTCGTCGGGGGATTTTGTTTTGCCGCGGTTGCCGACGAGGCCGAACGCCTGCGCGCACAGCACGACCTGCCGCTGACCCTGGTTGAAAATCCAAACTTTCGCCGCGGCAACCTCGTGTCTCTGCTGGCGGCGCGCCCTTACATCAGCAACGACTTCCTACTGCTGAACGTCGACCACATCTTCAAGGCAGCGATCGCCGCTGTCGTCAGCCCACCTGTTACAGACGTGACGGCCTTCATCGACACCGACCGGCAACTCGGGGACGATGACATGAAAGTGGAACGCGATTCCTCCGGGCGGGTGCGACGGATCTCCAAGACGCTGATGACATTCGACGCCGGCTACGTTGGTATGACCCGCGTGCCCGGGCAGGCCCTGCACCGATACTGGGCCGCCGTGGACGCGGCCCTGACGGCCGAAGGCGACAACATCCACGTCGAGCGGGTTCTGGCACGCCTGGCCGAGACCGATGCCCCGCCGCTGTGCCGGGACATCAGCGGACACGGCTGGCTCGAGGTCGACACGCCCGACGAGCGCGCACGGGCCGAGGAAGCACTCCGTGATTCCCGCTGGTCCTGAGATCCCGCAGACGGGCCCGGCCCAGCCCGCCGACAGCGCCGCCACAGCACTGACTGGGTCTTCGGAAGACACGGTGATAGTGCGGGCCTCAGCGGCCCAGAGGCCGGGCGGCGTCCTCCGCGTGGGCGGTTTGACGGTCCTCGAAAGAAGCCTCAAGCAGCTGTCCCGCGGTCACCGCACGGTCGTGCTCGCCGCCAGCAGGGAATTTCCCCTACCGGCGGTGCTGCCCGCGGGCGTCCGGGTCCGACCTGTGGACGGGGCGGCGGCCGTCGGGCAGTTGCAGCAGGAACTCGGCCGGCCGCCCATCATTGAGGCGGATGTCGTGCGTCCTTCAAACAGGAAGGATGACGAGGGCCTGCGCGTGGTGGACGAGATCACGCGACGGCAAGCTGAGGACCAGATATTCGCCGAACTGCTGCGCGGGGATCTCGGTTTTGTCGCCCGCCACCTGAACAAGCCGGTCTCGTTTCGCATTACACGCCACCTGCTGTGTCGCCTGCCCTTGACCCCCAACCATGTCACCCTGGCAGCCGCCGCCATCGGCCTCCTGGGCTGCGCACTCATCGCGACGGGTGCGTACGGGTCGGCCGCCTTCGGTTTCCTCCTTGCGCATTTGCAGTCGGTGCTCGATGGCTGCGACGGGGAGCTGGCGCGCGTGCGCTTCCAGCAAAGCGCCCTGGGGGAATGGCTGGACACCGTCATCGACGACGGAATGAACCTCGCCCTGATCGCGGCCATCGGCCTGGGTCAGTGGCGCGCAACCGCGGTCACGTCGTATCTGGCGTGGTCCGGCGCGGCCTTCGTGATGTTGCTGGCCTATAACGCGGTCTCCTACTCAGAACTGGTCCGCCAGCGGGCAGGGGGCGAGGTGCTCAGGATCCGGTGGTGGTTCACGCGCGGGCAAGACATCAAGGGTCTTTATCCCAACCGCGTCGGGGGCTTCGGCATCCTGATGACCGTGGGCCGACGGGATTTTTTCGTACTGGCCTGGCTACTTCTGGCCCTCTTGAACCTTGGGCCGCTCATCCTCGCCTACGCGTTCGTACTGGCCTTGGCAAGCTTCGGCGTTGCTGTCGGGCAGCTGATCTGGACCCGCCGAAACTAGTACCAAATTAGGTCATCACGGCTCCGTCGGGCCGATTGCCACGTTGTCGAAGAAGATCTCGCGGACGGGATAATTGCTGTGGGTGGCGACCTGCAGATAGACGTGGGCGCGCGGGAAGGGCAAGACATCGGGCGATGACCGCCACAGCGTGTTCCCATTTTCTCGCAACTCGAGGCCGCCGTCGATGAACCTCAACTCGACCCGTTGTGCGCCGAGCGTCCGCCCCGTCCGATTCTTGTCCGGCCAACCCTCATCGAACAGGGTCTTGACGACGCCCGCCCGGCGGGCTGACACCTCGATGCGCCCGTTGGCGCGCGGGGGCACGCCGATGTACTGCACCATCACCCAATCATCTGTTTCGAGCGGGTTCGTGGCGGTGGCGGCGGGTGCCAGTACCAGGGCCGCGGAAAAATAACTGGCATTCGCCAGCTGACTCCAATCCAGGTCGGCCGCGACCGAAAGCCCGTGGGTCAGGGCCCACGACGAAGCCGATCGGAGGCCGAAGTACTTCACAGTCCGGGCCAGGGTGCCCATGCTTTCGATCCACAGGCGAAGGCGGCCTGCGTCCAGACTGGCGCCGCCCTTGCCGTCGGCTGCGCTGGTGACAAGCCACCTCGCCGAATCGAGTGCCGCGCCTTCGAAGGTCTCGACGAAAACACCGGACAGTCCAGCGTCGTCGCTTGCGGCCAACGCCGAAGGGGGCCGGGCCACCGGGGGCGACCGTGGCGACCACAGCGCCCGCAGACCACCCGCCAGAAGCGCGACAGCGCCAAGCGCCAACAGGATCTGCCGGGTGCTGCGTGGCTGCCGTTCAGGACTGCTCAATCGACCCGACCACTTTACTCGCCCTTCGCCACGTGGCCGTGCTTTTTCTTCGAGGCGGTGCAGATCTTCTGGTCGTCTTCGCAGGATCTCTCAGCCGCCCGGCATGTGCGCTCGCGCGCCTCGTCGCACTGCTGCTTGGCGGCGGCACACTTCTGCCGGTCGGACTTGGTCTTGGCGGCGGCCTCGCAGCGCTGCTGGTCGGTGCCGCATTTCTTTTTCTCGTTCTCGCAGACGAGGCGCTTGTCGTTCGTGCAGGCCTGCTTGGCGGCGGCGCAGACCTGGCGCTTGTGCTCGCCTTTGGGAAGGTCGCGCTTGGGAACGGTCACGGTCGTGCTCGTCGACGCGCTCTGTCCCGACGCGTCCGTGCAACGAACGGCCATGGTGTAGACGCGCTCGGCGCCCTTGCTGCAGCGACGGGCCCGCAGCTTGACGGTGAGGTCGCCGACCATCTCGAACTGCGCGTGCTTGGGCGGCTTGCCGAAGCAGCCGTCATTGACGGACACCGACGTGATTTTGCATTTCGGTGCCGCGTCGCAAATGTCGGACACCGACGGTACGACGGTAACGGCCACCATCTTGTTCTTGTTGTTCTTGGCGCCCTTGCGCAGGTCGCGGGTCAGCACATTCGGACTGGCCACCGCTGCCGCAATGGCGGGTGGGGTCGTGTCGACGACCTCGACCAACGCGGACGTGGTCGCCGCGTTGCCCGTCTGATCGCGCGCGGTGAAAGTAACTGTCGTCATGCCGAGCGGAAAAGTCGCAGGCGCGTTGCTGGCAACCGCCACGGTCGCATCGCAATTGTCGCGGGCGGCGACAGGTCCGAAGGCGTACGGGGTCCCGTCGTGATTCGCCTGCTCAAGCTTCACCGAAGCGACGGACGTCAGCACGGGGGCGGTCACGTCGTACGGCGTTGCCGGTGACGGATTGCCGCAGGTCATGTGCCCGTCTGCCGCGCACACGTTGCTGACGCCCAGGTGGAGACACTGGCCCTTGCCGATGCGACAAACATCGTGGACGTCCTTCTGCACGCAGTCGGGACAGAAACGATCGTGAAGCAGGTGAATGCGTCCATCGCCCCAGTGGGCACCCGGTGTGGTGCTGAAGTTCGGATCGCCGACCACGACGTCGCTTTGCCCGTCATGGTCGACGTCCCCCGCCAGCGTGATAAGCAAGCCGCCGGCCGTATCCGGCGGTAAGGCATAGCTGTAGTCGCCCGGGCTGCTACGCGGGGCCGAAATGTGGGAGAAGATCTGGATCCGACTGACCGCCCCCGAGGTGAGGAAGGCCATATCGGCGACACCATCACCGTCGACATCGGAGGCATCGAGGACTCCAGACGCCAGTGGATTCGTGACCGAGGAAGCGATCGAATTGATGGAGGGTTCATTGCCCATCACGTGAACCTCCCCCAGCAGATCGCTTGCGAAAATAATGAGCGACGAGGTGCCTGCCGAATACACGCCGGGCGCGGGGCGGTCCCAGCCACTGCCCGCGAAGGTGTATCCCGCAAAAAGGGGACCCTTCGAGAACGCAAGGCCCGATGGTCCGATGACGTGCGCACGGGCGCCCGTCGCTGCGTTCACCGTGACGTCCGCCTCCGAGTCGCGAGTCTCGGGCGGCAATTGTGGGCTGAACACATAGAAATCGCCGTTCGTGCCAAAGACGAACAACGAGTGCCCGGTCGTTTGGTCAGCGGAATCAAGGTTTCCGGCATTGCCCAGACCGAAGCCGAGACGCCCGGGCACGGCGCCGTTAAGCGACGAGAAGCGGCTTAACCATCCCGGGACCTTCGGACCGGAATAGAGATCGTCGGGGAGGGTCACTACACCCTCGGGCAAGGGCCCTTGCAACAGGTAGACCGCGCCCTGGTATCCCTCTGTGTCCGGTGCACCTATGGCAAGATCTCTCACCGACCCGCTGTGCCCAGCGAAATTGAGCGCCGCCACAGATGCGCCGAAACGGGCCATGGTGGCAAGGTTGCTGGCAGGATTGACGTGGACGCTGACCGAAGGTGGGCCGACCTCCCGCAGACGACAGACGCCGTTTTCGCACTTGCCGGGCGACCCGCAATCACTGGAGGCACAGCAGGCCCGGCGGCGAAATGTGTCGCCGCCAAACCAGACGTACACCGCGCCTTCGGACGTGCCGTCGGCCGGAGCGGACACGATGACGTCCTGGCGGCCATCCCCGCCCACGTCCGCAACCAGGACGGCAAATCCCAATCCGGCCCAATCGGTCTGGCCGTGGATGACGAAATCTGGGGTGGCATCGAGGCCGGCGGGTCCCCCCATATAGACGTAGGCCGCACCCGTCAGACCGCCGTGATCCGCGAACAGTGACAATTGCGCGCCTACCACGACGTCAGAAAAACCATCGCCGTTCAGATCGCCCGACGCTACGGCGCTGCCGAAATCGGTCTGGTTGCTCACCAGGTGCAGCGACGGATCCGAAGGGCCAGGGATCGTATCCAGTCGCTGCGGCGGATGGGGCGCCCCCGTCACCGACGGGGCGACAAACAGCACGGCCGCTGCCGCCAGCGTGCGTGCGGAATTGAGACCACCCTGCGCTGCCACCCGAGCGGACCGTGATTCGTTTGCCATGTATAAATTGTAAGCATATAAACAAACGTTGTCTATTGAGGGAATGCGCCTGAAATGTGCCCAGACAACGCCTGAACGTTACATTTCCCTCGGTGTCGTGCCGCAGAGCCGATCGGCGAGGGTGGCCGAGGCCAGCGTCCGGCGACCACATCTGGTCGCGCCGCATGTGTCACGCCGAGTCATCTGGTGCATTGTCCCGCTCACGCTTGCATGCCCGCGCGCGCCGCAATAAGTTTGCCCCCCCAGGGCGCCCACCGACGACTAGGACGGTCCATTGATCAGCTACATCGGCAAGAAAATTTTTGGGACGAAGAACGCCCGCGTTCTCAAGGGCATGCGCCCCGTCGTCGCCCGTATCAACCAGCTTGAGCCGGATTTCCAGAAGAAGTCCGACAGCGAACTTGCGGCGATGACGCCGGAATTCCGCCGCCGCCTGTCGCGGGGCCAGTCACTCGACAGCCTGCTGCCCGAGGCGTTCGCCGCCTGTCGCGAGGCCGGACGGCGCGTGCTGAACATGCGGCACTTCGACGTCCAGCTCATGGGCGCCATGGTCCTACATGGCGGCAGCATCGCCGAGATGAAGACCGGCGAGGGCAAGACCCTGGTCGCAACGTTGCCCTGCTACCTGAACGCACTCCAAGGCAAGGGCGTACACGTCATCACGGTGAATGACTACCTCGCGCGACGCGACGCCGAGTGGATGGGGCGTATTTACCGCTTCCTCGGCATGTCGACCGGCATCGTCGTGCACGGCCTGCGCGATGACGAACGTCAGCGCAACTACCGCTGCGACATCGCGTACGGCACGAACTCGGAATTCGGCTTCGATTACCTGCGCGACAACATGAAGGATTCGATCGAACGATACGTTCAGCGCGATCTGAACTTCGCGATCGTCGACGAAGTAGATTCGATCCTGATCGACGAGGCGCGCACGCCGCTCATCATCAGCGGCCCTGCGGAGGAATCAGCGGACCTGTATCAGAAGGTGAACACGATCATTCCCGGTCTGCGCAAGGACATCGACTACAACGTCGACGAGAAAGCGCACTCGGCGATGCTGACCGATGCCGGCATCGAGCGGGTCGAGCAGCGTCTGGGCGTCGGGAACTTGTACAACCCCGCGAACATCGAGTGGTTGCATCACATCGGTCAAGCGTTGCGCGCCCATTCTCTGTACAAACGAGACGTCAACTATCTGATCGAGGACGGCAAGGTGATCATCGTCGATGAGTTTACCGGCCGGAAGATGCCGGGCCGCCGCTGGTCAGACGGCCTGCACCAGGCGATCGAGGCCAAGGAGGGGGTCGAGGTACAGGAAGAAAACCAGACGCTGGCCACGATCAGCTATCAGAATTTTTTCCGTCTCTACAAGAAACTCGGGGGCATGACGGGCACCGCGGACACCGAGGCCGAGGAGTTTCACAAGATCTACAAGCTTAGCGTCAACGTGATTCCGACCAACCGTCCCATGAAACGGCTGGATCATCACGATCTGGTCTACAAGAACGAACGCGGAAAATTTCGCGCGGTGTT
>JANXXE010000222.1 GCA_025350815.1 Myxococcales bacterium
CTTCGTCAAGCCCAGCACCGGGGGCCAGGCCAGCGTGATCACGGGTGGACAGGTGACTGTCCGCGTGTCGACGCACGCCCCGCAATATTCGGTCAGGCTGATCCGCCTCAAGCGCTCGGACGTCGACGGGAATCTGGGGGCCGACCAGGCGACCACGACGGTCACCGTGGGTGCCGTGAACGCCGGCAACTTCAAGAAGGCGTTTCACAGCGACATGTGGCGGGATGGCGCCCCCTGGGCGTCGGATCTGGCGACGCTGGCGTTGCCCGCCGGGGCGCGTCCGGGATTGTGGGCGGCCGAGTTGACCACGCCCTCGGGTGGTCGCTTCCTGGCGCCCTTCGTGGTCAAGCGGCCCGCCCGTACCGGCCGCATCGCGGTCATCGCCAACACCAACACCTGGAACGCCTACAACCACTGGGGCGGGGGCTCGCGCTACTACAACATCAATCCCTTCCCGCTGGATCTCAGCTACGATCGGCCCCAGCTAGCCGCGGCGCAGGAGTTGGCCGACTTTCACGTTCGTCCCGCCACCCACCTGACCCGTGGCGAGGTGTACGTGTCGACCTGGCTAGACAGCCTGGTCGCATCGAACGCGGCTTACGACTACGACGTCCACGCCGACACCGATCTGCACCTGGGCACGGTGGATCTGATCCGCTACAAGGTCCTGATCATCCACACCCATCCCGAGTACTGGTCGGCCCAGATGCGAAACGCACTGGATACCTACCTGGCGGGCGGCGGTCACTTGATTTACCTGGGCGGCAACGGCCTGTACGAGATGGTCACCGCCAACGGTGCACAGATGCGGGTGGCCCAGGGGCGGCCGAACAACCTGTGGCGATCCCAGGGACGGCCCGAGCGTGCCGTGCTGGGCGTGGCGTTCGAGACCCGCGATCAGCTCAATGGCCTGTCCAGCTTCTACCGGGTGAATGCGAAGCACGCCTTCCTCACCAGCGCCGCGGGAACCCCGCTGAACGTCAGTGCCCAGTTCGGCAACGTGCGCGGCTGCAACGAGAACCAGATGGCCGCTGGCTGGGAGACCGACGAGAACGGGGCCGAGACGCCCATCGGCGCCAGGACCCTGGCCACGGCCGCCATCAGCGGCGGGCTGAGTCACTGCGTCTACTACCGAACCAGGACGGCCGCGGGCCAGATCACGGCCAATGGTTGGGTGTTCACGCTGGCGTCCATCTACCTGGGTGGGGCACTGGCGATTGATCCGACGCTGCAGCGGATCGTGAAGAACGCCATCGACGCCGGACTCAACGGGGTCGCACCGTAGGGGCGTCGGCCAGGAGCCCGATGCGGCGGCGAGCCCAGCCCGGAAGGTCCTCTTTGAGCAACCCGTCAACTTCCCCTACCCCGCCCCCAGATTTCCCCCGCTCCCGCGGCTACGGGGCGACGTAGACCTTCTAGTCGACAACATCGCATTCTCGCAGGGTACCTGCAGCGAATGTCAGGTGGCCGCTGGCCAATTTCCCCCGGCTCCGGCCTGGCCCACTGTCCCCGATGCAATGCCTGTGATGGATGAAATGCCGGTGCCCCCCAGTACCACGACCGGCATGTGTGAGACCGCGATCCAGGATTCCATGCCCAATCTGTGGCCCGACGGAATCTTGCGATACGAGCCCGGAGACGACCCGTCATATTGGGGTGCTTGTCAGCGCATCGAGATAGTAGCCGCAATGAATGCCTGGAGCACGGCGACCGGGAATCGAATTCGGTTCACGCAAACAGCACAAGGTCACCGTGTTCGCCTGGCCGGCTCGTATAACGGCGGTGGAGCCGCCCCTACTGGAGTCGGGGCAGGCGCGCCTCATGACGAAAAGGCGACTCTCAGAAACCTGACTCTTGGCGGCCTGAGCCACGAACTCGGGCATGCTCTCGGGCTGGCGCACCATCACCAGCGCCCCGACCGCGATCGATTCCTCGTGGTCCGGGCCGCCGACGCTTGCGCTGCCGTCAACGCGCCCGCGGCATCGGCGAGTCTCGGCCGGGGGGTCTGCGGCGAGCCGCTCTGCGCGTGGCAAACCGGAGGCGTCTGCAACCGACCTAGGAGCGTGTTGCGCATAGGGGGCGCCTGACTGGCGCCGCTTGGCTCGGGTCGCCGGGCAGAAAAAAGCGCACGCAGAGGATCGACAGGGGCAGGCAAGTATGATCTTTTAGGGACGTGACGAAAGCGTATCGGCCGT
>JANXXE010000223.1 GCA_025350815.1 Myxococcales bacterium
GCTCGGTTCCGGTCTTGGCCGCCAGGGCTTCCTTGAGGACCCGGATCTCCTCCTGCATGTATTCCATCTTCCGCGACATCCGCTCGTTGATCGCGTACGCGATCATCGCGACGAGGAACTGGAGTTGAAGGGGCAGGTAGAGCATCGACCGAGGGCCAGGTAGCGTGGTGGGCGCTCGCGATTCAAGCGGTAAACCCTGCGGTTTTCATGCAAACTCTCCCGCGACCAGTTTTCGGACAGACGGGATCCACGCTGGCTACCGTCCGCAGCCCGGGGCGATGTCGAGGCGTTGGTGGAGGGTGCGGCAGGTGCCGTTCGGGAACGTGGCCTCGTCGTTGACACCCGGGATCACGGCGCCGCACGGGAACTGACCGGTGATCGGATCCCACAGCGGCGATCTGGTCAGCACGCCGTCCTCGGTGCGGAAGCGGATGGTGGCGCCCACGTCGCTTCCGCCCGTACCGGCGCCCTTGAGAGGCGAGCCAGCCGGGATCTCGACCTTGCAGGCGCCAAGCGCGGGGTTCACCTGGGTGGACGCCGTGACGTGCAAGTCGAGCGGATCGTAGTTGACGCCGCTCTGGTACGCGTTGCTGTGATCGATCAACCAAGACACGTGGTCGCGCACCAGGAACCCCTTCGTCCCGGGGCCCCCGACCACCTGCGTGTCGGTCACCGTGGCCGTGGGCATGAGGCCGGCGTTCAAATCAGGCCGCCACAGGCGGACGCCCACCTGCGAGGGTGAAAAGACGCTCTGGTGCTGCAGGGAAAGCGCGCTCACGCCAAGCGAGTCGAAGCCCACCGCGGCAGCGATACTGATGTTGTGGGCGAAGGTCGGCGCGGTCACGACCTGGTTGTCGGCCACGCACGGGTTCGCGCCGGCGCAGGTCGACTCGGCGTTGAAGCCGGAGACGGCGCTGTCCCTGGCGACGTTCGCAAGCACGCGCGCGTTGTCCCCCGCGCCCGCGGGGCCGGTCTCGCTGTTGGTCGTCACGACCGCGATGGCGCGGCAGGCCCCCTCGATGACGTTGTTCTCGAGGATTCCGCCGCTCGATCCCCACAGGTCGATGCCCGTGTCGGTGTTCTTCGGGCAGTTGTAGCGCGAGTCGAATCCGCCCATAAGGTCGGCAGTCGGCGAGCCCGCAGTTCCGTCCCCGCCGTTGATGAAGTTGCGCCTGGCGATGACGCCCGTCGAGTACCAGAACGTGATGGCGTTGCGGTGGCCGCGGAAGAACTCGTTGTCGGACACGACAATGTTCCTCGTGTTGGATATTTCGAGCAGCATCGAATTCTTGAAGCGGTTGTCGCGCAGGAAAAGAGACCGGCGCAGGACGATGTCCCGGGCCCCGTCGATGCGCGCGACGTACATGCTGCCGGCCGCGTCGTCGCCGCCCTCGATGTGGAGCCCTTCGAACTCCCAGAAGTTGCACTGCTCGACGGTCAGGCTGCCCTGGGTGCCGCCCACCGGGTACAGCAGCTTCGCCCGCCGCTCGTTCAGAGCCTTGACGGTGATGGGCCTGCTGGCCTGGCCCTGCTGGCATGGCTTGCCCTCGCACACGGTGCCACCCTCGCCGCAGACGACGTGCATCATGCCCGCGCCGGTCGAGACGCCATACGTGCCGTCGAGCAGCACCAGGGTCTCGCCCGGGTCTAGCTGGGCAAGCGCATGAGACCAGGTCTTCCATGGCAGGGCCAGGGTGCCCGGGTTCGTGTCCGCGCCGCTTGGCCCCATGTAGAAGGCGATGCTGGGACCGTCCGCGCCCACGTCGCTGGCGGTGGAGGCCCGATCGGGCGGGCTGTCGGTCGCGTCGCTGCCCCCGCGGCGCCCGGCGTCGCCATCCCCCACGACCTGGTAACCCACCCGGCCGCAGCTGAGCGTTCCGCCCAGAGCGACCGTCACCGTGAGCGCTAGGCTCGGGCCGGCGGCCCGGTGACGCCGAGGAGAGCTGGGGCGGGGCAAGGCAGTGCGGTAGTCATCGTCGGGTCCGGCTACCCCCTTGAGCGCCTCTGCCCGAGGATCCGCCCATTGCCCGGGGGCGCCCATCAATGGGCGGCGGACGCCCGGCTAGGGAACGTCGCCCTTGTGGCCTGCAGCACCCCGATCGACGTTCCCCTGGTCCACGTAGGACAGGGCAACGCCGTTGGGCAGCGAGGGCGACGCGGTGCTGGTCCATCGCGTTCAGCGCCGCGACAAGCGCACCCGGAGCGACCCCGTGGTGCGCGCCGTGGCGAAGACGATCAGATCGGTCGCCTCCAGGCCCTGCTGCCCTCGACGCCCTGCCCGCCCCCCCGAGATCGTGCGGGTCACGGCCGGTAGGCAGGTGTGAGGCCAACGATCATTGAAAAATGTTTCACGTCCTGGGTTTTGAGCTGGGCGCCCACGCTTTCGGTGGCTGCCGCGATCAGATAGTCGACGGTATTGATAGCGGGATGGGATCTCATGTGCTTCCGCGCCAGCTCACCCGCGCGATCGGCCAACGCCACCGTGACGTCGATCCAGCGCAGGTGGTCCAACAACTTTCTGGTCGCGGACTCTTCTCCCCGTCGTGGCGACGGATTTGAACGCGCTCCCACCGTCGCACCTCTACGCGTCCGGCGTCGCGGCACCGTGGCGTCACTCGGGCGGCCGGTCGAGCCCGCGCGAAACCGACGAGCTGGGCAACTACACGATCTGTCGGTCTCCTGGATCGCACCGGTGTCTTCAGACTATTATCGCCCCCTTCCGGGTGCCAAGACGTGGCACCGGTGTCAACGATGAACACACTCGATCGCTTGCTGCAGGTCATGTCCAACGTCTTCGATGTTCCGCGCGAGCGCCTGTCCGAGGCCAGCAGCGCGGACGACGTGGCCAACTGGGATTCGGCCAACGTCCTGCACCTCACGATGGCGATCGAGTCCGAGTTCCAGATTACCCTCACACCGGACGACATGGCCGACATGCTGTCGGTGAAGATCATCCTGGAGATCCTGAAGAACGAGGGCATCGAATGACCCTGGATGCCGCCGAGTTGGAGCTCGCGATAACGGCCAGCCTCATTGATCGGTTCTCAGAATTTTCCGACGACGACAACCCTCTTCACATGGACCAGGGCTTCGCGACGGCCCACTCCTTCAAGGACCGTGTCGCGCACGGAGCGATCTCCGTCGCGGCCATCTCGCGCCTGATTGGCACGCAGCTGCCGGGAACAGGGGCGCTGTGGCGATCTCTGCAGATCGACTGGCTGGCCCCACTGTACCCGGGGGACGTCCTGCGCCTGCGGGTCGCCGTGGCGCAGGTGTCATCGGTTGCCGGCAGCATCAGGCTGAACATCACCGGGACCACCGGCCGGGACGTGGAAGTCCTGCGCGGGTCGGCGGCGGTCGGCATCCAGGCGACGACGCAAGGATTGTCGACGACGCCGGCGGCGGCGCCGCCGGCTGTGCCCCATTCGTTGCCGACCGCGGGCCGTGCCGACCGGCCGGTGCTGGTCACCGGTGGCACCCGGGGAATCGGCCGCGCGACGGCGATCAAGCTGGCGCGACTCGGACATCCCGTCGCCATCACCTACCATTCGGGCCTGGCCGCGGCCGACGCCGTGGTCCTGCAGATCCGCAAGGATGGAGGGCAGGCCCACGCCTACGCCTTCGATGCCACCCGGCCTGAAACCGCCGCAAGCCTGGTCGCCGATGTGCGGCGGCAGTTCGGCAGGCTGCTGGCCCTGGTGCATTCGGCCAGCCCGCAGCTGTCGTACGCGCCCTTCGAGGCGCTGACCCAGGAGGGCTTGTCCAGCCTGCAGACGGTCTATGTCGGCACAGGCCTCGCCCTGGCGCAGGCGCTAGCGGCCGACTGTCAGGCGGCATCCTGGGGCCGACTGGTATACGTCGGCACGACCGCCATTGTGGGCGATCCCCCCAGCAACGCCGCGGCCTACGTCGCCGCCAAGATGGGGCTCCTCGGCCTGGTGCGCGGCCTCGCGGTCGAACTCGGCAAGCGGGGCACCACGTGCAACATGGTTTCGCCGGGGCTGACCGACACGGATCTGGTGGCGGATCTTCCCCAACGCGCGAAACTGCTCGAAGCGCAGCGGGCGCCGATGCGGCGCCTGGCTGTCCCTGATGACACCGCGGCCCTGATCGGATTTCTGCTGGGCGATGAGGCGGGATTCATCACCGGCAGCCATTTGCCGGTCAATGGCGGCATAGGAATGCTGTGAAGACGGCTTCGGGAGCCTGGGGAACGCCCCCCCCGCATGAATATCAAAAGTGACCCCTTAATAAACACGGCCGCTAGGCTTCTGGCCGCCTGTGGGATCCTGCTTACGCTGGGCGCCTGCACGGCCTACGTTCGCGGCGCGCCCCTGGGGGCGAAACCGACCGAAAACAACCCTCGGACGATATTCCTATCGACGGGTGGGGCGGGCAGACCCTACAAGACAGTTGGCTTTGTCCAGGCTACAGGCTTCGGAAATCAGGTCGCCGGGGTGATTGACATCGGAGATGCGGGGTTGGATTCGACGATTCATGGGGCCATCGTCGACGCAGCCCTGCGGCTGGGCGGCCACGGCGTCATCAACATCGAGTTTCTGGATTTGAACCCACAAACCCCGGCTGAACGGGCCGGTGATCTTGCCAAATCCATTGATAGTTTAGGCAGCAACAAACCCAAGGTCGAAACCCGCTGGCGATCTGTCGTCGCAACCGGCGAAGTCATTCAGTTTCTAAATTGAGGATATTGACGATGCGAAAAAAGATTGTTCGCCTGACCGTAGCCATAGCGACGTTGGCCGCCCTGGGCGCTTGCACCGTGGTCAATACGGCCGTGCTGCCCACTGACCCGGCGTCGCGGACACCATTTGTCACCACCGGCGACATTCGCGGCCCCTATCAGAGCATCGGCATTGTTCAGGTCACCCGGCGCGGCCACCTGTTGTTCGGCTTCATTGACCTTGTGGGAACGGATCTCAACGTCGGATTCAAGGACGTTCTGTTGCCCGAAGTTCGCCATCTGGGCGGTGATGGCATCATCAATGTACGCTTTCACCAGGACCAGTACCTGCCGGCGACACAGGTTGTTCAGGCTATATTCTTCTTCATCCCGTTCCTGTGGCCGGCCGTCACGATTACCGGCGAAGTGGTCAGGTTGGCCCCCGGTGGCACGATCGGCGAGCCGGCCCCGCCGGTAATTCGCTGAAGCGGTTGGCGCAGATCGCAACATCAAATCACGATGGATCACCTGGCGAAGAACCAGGCATTCCCCATTCGGGAGACACCCAGCGCGTCTCGTCAACACACGCAGTTTCGCCCCGAGTCCTTGGCCTGGTACAGACGTTGGTCCGCCCGTGACAGCGTCTCCTTGATGTCCTCGCCAGCCTCCCACGTCGCCACCCCGCCCGAAATCGTCAGGGCCGGGACACCGGGCTCACCGGTCGCGGCAACCGCCACGCGGATCCGCTCGGCCACCACGCGCGCCCCGGCGCCGTCCGTGTCGGGCAGCAGCACCAGGATCTCCTCGCCGCCCCAGCGCGTGCCCACGTCGGTGCCTCGCAGGTTCTGCAACACCACCCGCGCCACGACGGCCAGTGCCTGATCGCCGATCGCGTGACCGTACCGGTCGTTGACGCTTTTGAAGTGATCGATGTCAAACATCACCGCCGACACCTTGCTGTTGTGCCGGCGTGCCCGTGCCAGTTCGCGAGCGGCGATCTCCTCGAATCCGCGACGGTTCAGCAGGCCCGTCAGGGGATCGACCAGCGCTGCCTGCCGCAACTCGTCCCGCAGGCGGATCTCCTCACTGACATCCTGGGCGATGCTCAAGAACCCGCGAACACCACCCGCATCATCCAGCAGCGGGCTCACCGCCAGCTTGATGTCGATCGAGGCGCCGTCCTTGCGCCGGCGCCTGCGCTGCACCACGCGGGGCAGCCTGGACTGGGCCAGTTCCGACGCCAGGTCGAAGAACTCTTGCCGTTGCCCGTCGCCGACCGTCGGCAGGAAGTTTCCCGTCACCTCGGCCGCGGTCCACCCGAACGTCTGCTCGGACGCGTGATTCCACGTCAGGACGATCCCGTTGGGATCCAGGGTCCACACGGCCAGCGGCGCCCGGTCGAACAGCAGCCGCAACTCCTCCGTCGCCCGGCGGGACTCCTCGGCCAGTGCGACGGCCCTGCGACGCTCGATCCGCAATTCGAGTTCGTTCATGGTCAGATCGGCCAGCGTCTGCAAGATGTCGATGTGCTCGGGCGAGAACACGCGCGGCCGCCTGTCGATTGCGCACAGGGTGCCCAGGCAATGACCGTCCGGGGTGATGAGCGGCGCGCCTGCATAGGCACGAATCCGCGGCTCTCCTGTGACCAGCGGGTTCGTTCCAAAACGTTCGTCGGCCAGTGCATCCGGGACGACCAGCGGACGCGAGCTATCGAGGATCGCGTGGGCGCAGAATGCCTGCTCGCGCGGCGTTTCGCGGGCCTCCAATCCCACCTTGCCCTTGAACCACTGCCGGTGCGCGTCGACCAGCGACACAAGGGCTATGGGGACGTCGAGAAGCCGCGTCACCAGAGAGGTCAGGCGATCGAAGCTGGGCTCTTCCGCGGTGTCCAGGACCTGGTACCGCGCAAGAGCCGCCAGGCGCTCTTGTTCTTGGTCGGGCAACGCTGCCGCTGGCATTGCGGCGCATTGTTTCAGCGTCCCATCGACGGCACAAGTGCGCCTGGCCCCGTCCCCGACCGCGGCGGTCGTAGTGATGGCAGGTACGCCACCTACGGTGTCACGAACTGAATGAACCGACGCCGCTTGTCTGCCGACCGTCACGAACGAATACGGCACCGTCGTAGCAGCCCATGCTGGGGTGTTGCGAATCATCAGCGCACTCTTCAGCCCTGCGGCAGCGGCATTGGTAACTGCCCGGTCGGTGCTGGACCAGTCGTAAACGCCCTTGGCCGGATTGACATCGGCCCAGGAGATCGCCATGCGAACCCAATCGATCCCGAGCTTCCCGGCGAAAGCGAAATCGCTCGTGCTCATGCTCTTGGTGACCTGTATCCCGCTGATACCAAGAAATCCCTCAAGCCGTCCCTGCGGCATTGCGCCGAGCAGTCTCGACACAAGCGGGATAATCGTCGGCTGCGCGACAGCACCGCTGCCGCCCGTTCCCACCGCCGCCTGTGCGCCGCCATCCAAACGGGCGCCTACATCCGTGGCCATTCCGCCCGAGCCGCTATCCGGTCCGCCGCCAACGTTCCTACAGGCAACGAAGCCACAGGCCAGGAACCCGCTGAGCAATGCTCACGACCAGCCCTTCATGTCAATCGGCCTCGAGGAAACCATCGAAGTTGCCGTTGCCCGCCCCTGGCGCGGCCGCACCTGTGAACCACTGCCCATACCCGTGCGCACTCTCTTGGGACTCGGTAGGCGTTGACGCATGGTCGCTGTTCCCAATGGTACTCTCGCCAGTCCTGGGTCTTACAAACCTATTTTCGCGGACGCCCTCAGCGCGCATAGCCCATGCGGTCTGGTGCCAATACCCGCATGGTCGTTTTGCGCTGACCATGTGCTATTGGTGCAGGCACAAACATGTCCTGCGACCATCCAATCGTCCGCCGAACAGCCCTAACCTGGATATCGATCTCGACGGGCGGGGCGCTGCTGTCGTTTCGCTCCGGCGTGCGGGCAGCACCTGCCACGACAACGGAGACGCCGGCGATTTCGCGCAGCACATTGACCGGGACCTGGAGAAACGATTTCCAGACTCCGGCCGGCAATGGCTCCGAGACCTGCGTCATAGACAAGAACGGTCATTATTCAATAAATGGCGAGCACTGGTTTGACATCGTCGACTTCAGGTACGACCCAGCCACGCAAACCGTTTGGTTCACCAAGGCCGCCATTAAGCCCGGTGACGACAGGCGGTTTTTCAATATCCTGAAAGTCGTCAGTCCCGATCGACTCATTGGGCACTACCTCTCCGGGAAAAAGGGTAAGGACGTCGGCGACGACAAGAACACGGTCAAGTACCGGCTCGAATACACCAGGATATTCAAGAAGCCTTCACGATAGGGGCGCGCCACGCGGAATTAACGAAGGCGCCTCTGAAGTATTCCCTGGGTCGGTCCGCTCTGGTTTGAAACGGCCAATAATGCACCCGGGATCTGCTGTCACGTGAACTCCGCCGAAACAGTGGGCCCATCAATCGGCCCAAGCGCTCCGTCGTCGAAAGCGATGGCCACAAAAACTCGCAGTCGCTGTTAAGGAATAGCGCGTACCGACCTACCTCGCTGATTTGTTCCTTAAATCTCATCGCCGATGGCGTACCAAAGTCCGAGACCAATCCCCCTGCAATCCCCCTGAGCGCCTTGTCGTCGGACTTTATGCGGCTCGCCAAATCGACCAGGTCGACGAGCGTTTCTCTCAGGTACAAGCGACGAAGAAGGAACTACGCCATTGGCGTACAACGCGCAAGCGACACGCGGACGGCCGGTCACTTCTGGGATTCCTGGTTCGTACGCTTGACGTGACCCGGCGTCGCCGACCTCATTTGCAGAAGACCAGTGTCTGCGATGCCATGCCCGTGGCGAACCTGCGAAAATCCCGCGAAAAGTTGCCGGTGTAAGGATCGCTCTCCAGCCAGGCGCCGTCTGTGGGGCGCCAGAAATGCTGGCGGCCGTTCGCGGCGTTGGTCATGACGGCGTTGTCGGGCCGGATCTGGCCAATCGCAAACTGCTGAAATCGGTCGAACGACTTGACCAGGCTGCCGCCGTTCATGAGTCGCGTTTCGAACGGGCCGTACGAGACGGTGCCGTCCCCGGGCGCAAGCGCGCGGCGGGTCACGTAGGTCGAGGAGTCCCGCGAAACACCGACGGCAGAGGGGACGGCGCGGATGAAAGTCCAGTCGCTGACCCGCCACTGGTTGCCGCCGCTGGTGAGAACAGTCCCGTCCTTGGAGAAGGCGACCGGGCCAAGGCCGGTGGCGGTCAGGGACGTGAGCTCGGTGCCCTGGCTGACGTTCCACACCCGCACCTTGCCCTCGAGGCCCCAACTGGCCAGCAACGAGCCGTCGGGAGAGAACGCGAGATCCGCGATTGCCCCGCTGTGGCCGAGGAAGACCGGCCCGACGACTCCGGTGCTGGCACTCCACAGCTTTATGGTCAGATCGTCGCTGCCACTGGCCACCCGACTTCCGTCCGGCGAAAACGCGACCGCTCGCACGGCCGCGGTGTGGCCGGTGAAGGTCAATGGATTGGCGCCGTCGGCCATCTGCCACACCTTCACGGTCTTGTCATCGCTGCCGGTGGCCAGCCATACGCCATCACCCGAGACCGCCACGCCGTCGACCGGCCCGGTGTGGCCGGTGAAGGTCCGCAGCACAGCACCGTCGGCGACGCGGGCCAGCTTGGCCAGGTTTCCGTCGGTGCTGACGATCGTGGTTGCGTCGGGCGAGAAGGCCACGGGGAAGCGAAGGTCGTCGATCACGCCCAGGCCCAGCGTGTCGCTGGCTCGCCAAAGCATGACCCCGAGTTCCGAGTCCGTCGCGACAATGTCGTCGTTCCGCGAGAACCGGGCTTGCGTCGGGTAGTTCGCGCCTGGGCCGGCCTTGAGCCACAGGCGTGTTCCCGTGGTCACGTCCCACAGCATGGAGACGCCTCGCGGACCCGGCAACGGGTAGTTCACCATAACTACGGCAAGAAGACTGCCATCGGGCGAGTAGGCGGCGGGGACTCGCTGAGGGGCGTAGTGACGGGGGCGGTAGGCCAAGGAAGGGGGCACAACTGCGCCGTTGCTCCGTAGCCACTGGCTGGGCTGATCCAACAAGGGGCCGCTGTCGTCACTGTCGGCGAGGGCTATCCTGTCCGGCGACACTTGCAGGGTGTTGTGTCCTCGTATCCCGTCCGAGGCGTACGTGACGACAAGAACCCCATCGAGTGTCCACTCGTAAACGGGCGCCCCGAAGGTGCCATCCAAAGCCATCAGCACGCGCTGGCTATCAGGGGAAAAGGCCTGCCCGCGGACATTTGTCAGCCCGCCCGGCGCGACCGGAGCCGTGAAATCTCGTACGAAGGTGCCGTCGCTCGCCTTGAAAAGGCCCATGGCCAGAGTGGAAGAGCCGTCGCCTTTGGGCACAAGGAACCAGGCGCCGTCAGGAGAACCTGAATAATAGGGGTTGTACGGTGCGGGTGGCGTGAACTTGTAGCGGAAGCGTGTCTTGGCGGTGACGTCCCAGAACCCCCCCGGGGTGGTGACCGTCAATCCGTTCGACCAAATCCCACCGGACTGGCCGGAGGGCACGGTGATGGCCTTGTCCAACGTGGCGTCGCTCGTCTTCCACAACCGCGCCGATCCGTCGGCGCCGGCCGTTGCCAGAACGCCGCCCGCGGGCGCGACAACGACGCCCAAGACATCGGCTCCGGTACCGGTGAAGGTCTTCGTCGCGGCGCCGCCGCTCGCCGGCCACATCTTTGCCGTGTCGTCGCGGCTGCCGGTGTAGAGGTTGTTGCCGGACGGATCCCAGGACACCGACGTCACTTCACCGGCATGCCCGGTCAGCGTCTGCAGAAGACTGCCGTCATCGACCTTCCACAACCGGGCGGTGCTGTCGGCGCTGGCCGTCGCCAGGGTGTCGCCCGACGGGGAAAGGGCGACGGCCCGCACCGCGCCGCTGTGTCCGGCGAACGTGCGCAGCGACGCCCCGCTGGCCAGATTCCAGGTCCGGGCGGTGTTGTCGTCGCTGCCCGTCGCGAGGACCGTGGCCGACAGCGAGACACCACGAATGGCGCCTCCGTGGCCCGGGAACGTGCGCACCAGCGCGCCGTCACTGACCCGCCACAACCGGGCGACATTGTCGTCCCCGGCGCTCGCCAGGTAGTTGCTGTCCGTTGAGAACGCCAAAGCCCGGACGGTGCCAGCGCTGCCCGTCACGTCGCGCACGAAAGCCCCATTGGTGGCGTTCCACAGCTTGATGGTGCGGGCCGCCCCGCCCGTCGCTAGGAGCGTGTTGCGCATAGGGGGCGCCTGACTGGCGCCGCTTGGCTCGGGTCGCCGGGCAGAAAAAAGCGCACGCAGAGGATCGACAGGGGCAGGCAAGTATGATCTTTTAGGGACGTGACGAAAGCGTATCGGCCGT
>JANXXE010000018.1 GCA_025350815.1 Myxococcales bacterium
TCGAACCCCCATGGCTGTTAACCGCTAGCACCTCAAGCTAGTGCGTCTACCAAGTTCCGCCATCCTCGCCCGCTGCTGAAAGCCTGCCGCTTATAATCGGCCCCGTCGGTGCTGTCAACGAAGTGACGGCGGATCCGATGGTCCCCGGTTGGGCCGAAACTCAAGCTCCCGTCGGGACCGCCGATTGATGGGGGCTTCAAGGCCTAACATGACGACAGACAGACAATCAGAGACAGCCGTGGTCGCCGTGGCACACGTGCGGCGATCCATCGTCGACCGTGGCGATCTTCGCAACGAGGTCGGCTACCAGAACGACATCAACCTGCTGCTGTCGTCCCTGGACGGCACGCGAGCGCCCTGGGAGGCCGTGGCGCCCCTGTTCTCGCCCGCGCGACCACCGGCGACGCGGCGGTCGGAAGCGCAGCCGGACTCGCGCCTGGCGCCCCGGATGCGGCCCCACCGCGCCCCCGCCCTGCCCGCCAGCGCCGGTCGCGCGCCGCTGGCATTGGCCCGATAGTCGCCGCTAGTTTTCTAGCAGGCCGCCCGCCACCCAGGCGCCCAGCTTGTCGATCTGGGCCTGCGTCAGGCACTTCTCGTTTGCCGAGTCCATGGCCGGGTTGCCCGTGCAGCCCGCGCCATTTGGCATACTGCCTTCTTTGATGCGAATGACCGCACATTCGCCCTTCTTCGCCCCCTTGCAGCTTGCCGTATACGACGTCTTATTCGCGTCCGCGTAGCTCGACGCCAGCGTGTGGACGTTGGCGAACGAGCCGGTCGCAAGGTGACAGGGTATGCACTTCGCCGCGAAGATCGGCTTGACGTCGGCGTAGGTCACCTTGGCCGACCCAACATCGGGTGCGCCGCTGTCCTTCGCCGTGCCCGTCGTACCGGCCGAGCCCGTCGTACCGGCCGAGCCCGTCGTACCGGCCGAGCCCGTCGTCGTCCCGCCGGCCCCGCCCGCGCCGGACTTGTTGTCGCTGCTGCCGCAGCCGAGAGCCGTCCCGAAGACGAAGGCCAAACAAATTGAAGCTGTACGAATGCCGCGTGTTCTCATCGAATCCTCCTGGTGTGCGTCGCACCATAGCCCGGCCGGGCCGACTTTTCCAGGGTTACGCAGCCGCGGCCCGGCTGACACCGATTCCCAGCGACGCCCGCAGGGCAAAATAATCCTCGCTGACCGCGTAGCGCAGCAGCGCACGCAGTGGGCCGTCCTTGACGGCGTGTTCACGCAACAAGGCGGCGTCCACGGGCGGCGAATCACCGGAAGCCAGTTCACGCA
Source organism: Myxococcales bacterium (assembly GCA_025350815.1). Taxonomy (GTDB): domain Bacteria; phylum Myxococcota_A; class Polyangia; order Fen-1088; family Fen-1088; genus JANXXE01. The sequence continues at coordinate 1,280 of JANXXE010000018.1, forward strand.
TGACCACCCGAGCCGCAGCTTGCAGATCCCCGCACAGCAGCAACCCGGCTCGGTTCCCGGTTTCGATCACGACCGCGCGCCACCGCACCGAACTGAAGGGCGTCGAGTCGTTCTCCTGGAACAACTCGGCCAGGCGCTTGGACACCTTGTAGGGCAAGGCCTTCTTCAGCTTCGCCGCCTGTTCGGTGGCCGCGTCCTGGGCGCCCGCACGCCAGCGCGAATGTCGCGGGTGAAAGGCCTTGAGGACGCTGGCGAACAGCTGCGCAAAATCTTTGGGTGCCAGTGTCGCCGCCAGGATGTATTCGGGCCGCGTCAGCTCAAGCGCGCGGCCGATGCAGAAACGCATCTCGGCCGTGTCCTCGCCGGTAACCAGGCGCTGCCCTACCACGATCGATGGGGGCGGGGTCCCAGCGATGACGACGGCGTCCAACTTGGAATCCCAGCTGATGTACAGGCTGGTACGCTTGTTCGACAGCGCCTTCGCCGCCTGTCCGTACACCTTGCCGATGGTCAGCTCGGACAGGGGGGACACTTTGTCCTGGGCGTCCACACCCAAACTTTCCAGCGTCGGCGCGTTGAGGCCGGGAACGCCCTCCCAGATTGCCGCGAACACCTCGGCCATGACCCGCGCGTCCGGATGCGCCAGCGACCGCCCGCGATCCGCGTCTTCGATGGTGCCGGCGTAGGGATCCTCGGCGTTGCGCAGGGGCGCCGGGTGCGAATCCAGAAAAGCGCGATCGTCATCGTCCGCCAGGCCCAACAGCGCCAGCATTTCGAAATGGCAGCGCGCCCAGTCGGTTTGGCCCGCATCAGCGTATGCCCGCGCCAGCGCCCGCAACGACGTCGCCCGCGTGAGATCGCCCGCGACCAGCGCGCGGTGGTTGTCCAGGGCCACCTGCCGATAGCGGGGACGGTCGCCATAAAGTTCGACCAGGGCCAGGCGCGCGGCCAGGCGCGCGGTATCGGCCTCCACCGCCTTGTCGTAGGCGGCGATTGCGGCCTCGTCGTCCTTGCCACGCGCCAGCGTGCCCAGGCGTTCCCACAGTTCGGCGCGAACGGCGCGCGCCCGCACCGAGGCGTCGGCCGCAAGCGGCGCCAGCCCAGGTAGAACCCGCGCAACGAAGGGCTCGATCTCGGCCAGGCGACCAGCCTGTTCATAGACCGTCGCGAGACCGGCCAGGGCCTCCTCGTCGGTGGGGTTGTCGGCCAGAGCGCGCTCGAGATACTCCGTGGCACGTGCGGTCTCGCCCTGCCCCATCAGCAGCATGGCGGCCTCGCGACGACGGGCGGCCCGCTCGGTCGGATCCTGTTCAAGATCAATCAAACGCTGGGCCGTCTCGCCGGCCTCGCGCACGGCCCCGTCGTCCCGCTGCAACGCTAGGGTCTTCCCCAGCAGCGGAATGTGGTCCTCGGTCACGGGCGAAATCATCCCCAGGGCGGCCTCGTATGACCGACGCGCCTCGGCCGGATCTTCCAGACCCTGGTACAGATCCCCCATCTGCTCGAACAGCTGCGCGCGCTCGGCCCGCTCGCCCGAGGACTCGGCCAGTCGGCGCAGATACTGAACGGCCTGCCGCTTTTCCCCCCGCTCAAGCGCGAGATCCGCCAGCGCCCGCAACGACGGCCGGTGCTCGGCCGACAGCCCCAACGCCGCCTCGTACAGCGCCACCGCCCGCTCGGGTCTCTTGAGCTTCAGCTCGGACTGGGCGGCGCGCGCCAGCCCCTGGGCCACTTCCTCCGGATACGCGGCCGCCTCGGGGTGCTGGGCAATCCCATCCAGGTAGGTCGCGGCCTCACGCCACTTCTTGGCGTGGAAGCGATTTTCGCCCAGGGACAGGCGGACCAGAAGTTGCCCCGGCATCATGCGATCCGCCTCGACCAGTTGCCGATAGCCGTCGTCCAGGCGTCCCAGCTTTTCGTAGACCTCGGCCAGGCGGTAGTACAGCTTGGCCGATTCTACGGCGTCGCCGCGCATCCGACGAAGGACCTGGGACAGGCGCCGCTCAGCCTGTTCCCACTGCTGTTCTTTGAAGAATATATCCGCCATGGTGACCGCGGCGGGCAGGTAGTCGGGCGCCAGGTCCAGCGCCTCGTCGAGGAACGGCAGCGCGGCCAGACTGTCCCCCGGTTTTTCCCACAAGGTCCGGGCCAGGTCGGTCAGGATCGGTGCCCGCGCTTCGGTTTCTTCGACGATGGCAAGCTGGCGTTCGAACAGGGCCCGCGCCTCGTCGAGCTTGCCTTCGGAAGCCTTCAACCCAGCGAGGGAGCGCAGCGCCTCCTGATTTTCGGGCTCCTCCTTGAGAGCGCGTTCGAAGCACTTGCCCGCGGCGCCCGGGTCATCGAGCTGGTCGCGACAAACACGGCCAGCCTCCAGGTACGCAGCCGCCGCCGCCGGTTGACCCTTGAGGGCTTTGCCCTCGTTCAGGCGCGCCTTGGCGTAGCCCGCGAAGTCATTCTGATTCAGCAGCAGCCGGGCCAGCGCAGCAAACGCGGCCGCGTTCTGCGGGGCGATCTACAGGGCCGCGTCGATCGCCGCGCGCGCGCCTACGGCGTCGCCCAGTTGATCCAGCCGCAGGTTCGCCAGTTGCAAGTGCAGCGTCACCAGGCGCTCGGGCTCGGAGGCCCCGCTGCTCAGCATGTCGATGCGTTGCTGAAGCACGCGGTGGGCCTCATCGCCAAGCCCCGCGCTGCGCAGATTCCTGAGCAAAGCGGCGGCCGTCTCGTCGTCACTCAGAGCTTCGGCACCCAAGCTGCGCAGGCAGGCCGCCGCACCGTCGGGGTTCACCAGCTTCTCTTCGAGAATCTTGGCGCGCCGTCGGATCAGCGCGGCCCTTTCGTCGCCAGAAGCAAGGTCCGCACGGCGCTGGATGATCTTTTCCAGTTCCTCGAAACGGCCGTGGGCGGCGTGCAGGCGATCGAGCGCCGCCAGTGCGTCGGCATCCTGGGGCAGCGCCGCCAGCAGCGCTTCGTAGATCGACACGGCCTCGTCCGGCTGTCGCAGTTCCTTCTCCTGGATCTCGGCGGCGCGCCACCACAGGTCGCGCCGGGTCGCGGGATCCGAGACCATCTCGGTCTGTCGCGTCACCGCCTCCACCGCCTTCGTCCACATGCCCACGCGCGAATACAGCCGGGCCAACGCCTCGTACGCCTCGGCGCACTCGCGCAGCACGTCCGCGTTGTCGGCGCCGCGCTCGTCCTCGTCCATCGCGGCCACGTAATTCTCCAGGGTGTCGATGGCCTCGTAGGGCCGCTCAAGTCGATCCTCGTACAGCTCCGCCAGCTCGAACGACTTGCGCCGCCGCTCG
>JANXXE010000024.1 GCA_025350815.1 Myxococcales bacterium
GACGGCGGGCGACGTCGCGGGCCCAAAGACTGCCGCTGGCCACAACGGCGCTGGCGACGGCGGCAATCCACCAGCCCCTGGCGTGCCGTCCGGTCCGTGCGATAGCCAGCATGCCCAGGACCCCAGCGACGATCAGGGCCGCAGTCTCAAAGGCATCGGGCGAGCGCACCCGCCACACCGGCGCGAAGGCGCGGAAGAATTCGGCCGCGGCCAGGGCTGCACGCGCCGCCCCGTCGGCAACCAGCAGGACGACATGGCCCGCCGGAGCGCTGATGGTCCCCAGCAACGCAGCCGCCAGGCCCACGGGCACGACCAGTAGTTCCACGACTGGCACCAGGACAAGATTGCCAAGGGGCGCAATCGGCGTGATCTCGGCAAAATGATGCGCCACCAGCGGTGCCGTCAGCGCGGCCGCGGCGGTGGACGCCGCCAGAGATCGACCCAGCCACCGCAGCGCGCGCCCGCGGGCTGTCAGCGGCCGCGATTCCTTGCCCAGTCTCGCACGCAGCGAGGCGGCGAAAAGTCCCAGCGCCACGACCGACGCGAAGGACAGCTGGAACGAGACGTCCAGCAGCACCAACGGCGACGCCAGCAGGAGAGCCAGGGCGGACAGCGCGATGCCCGCCGCCAGCGAAAACGGGCGGCGTACGATGACCGCGCCGAAAGCAACCAGCGCCATCAGGGCTGACCGCACCGTCGCAACAGCCTCGCCGGTCAAAAGCGTGTACAGGATCACTGCTGGTATCGAAAGAGCGGCCGCCAGCGCGGTCGGGCTCAGCCGCAGCGCAAGGGCCGTCCACAACGACGCCGCCCAGCGAAACAGCAGAAACAGCAGGGCCGCAACGGATGCCAGGTGCAGACCCGACACGGACAGCACGTGGGTCGCCCCGGCGGCGCGAAATCCGTCTTCGACCGGGGCGGCAATGGCCGCGCGCTGGCCCAGCAACACGCCGGCGAGAAATCCGGATGTCCTCGACGATGCGCCGTCGGTGATCACCCGCCCCATGCGCTGCCTGAGAAAGAACATCTGGCGCCGCGCGTTCAGCCCGCTACCCGCGGACAGGCGTTCGAGGCCCATGGCAGTCGGCACGGCACCGACCAGATCGATGCCGTGCGCGCGCGCCAGACGTTCCTGGTCGGGCAGTCCGGGATTGGCCAGACCCATCGGCCGGTGCACCCTGACCGACAGCTTGACCGTGTCGCCAGGGGCAACGTCCGGCCAACCGGTGAGGACGCCCAGCGACAGCGTCGCGTCGACAGCCCTGCCATCGATGGACTCGCACGCAAGCCGCAGGCGGGCCTGGGCGCCGCCGGGACCGGATGGGTCTGGCCCGCTGATGATGCGCGCGATCACGACGGCGGGACGCTGTGCGGCCACGGCCCGTTCCACGGCGTCGGACAGGGGGCGCGATCGCGTAGCCTGTCGGCCCTGCAGCCCGCCGCCCGCCAGCGCCAGGCCCGCGATGCCCAGGACCAGATCCCGTCGCCACCCGCGCCACAGCCCCAGCGCCAGCCCTCCTGTGAGCGCCCCTACACCCACGATGGGATTCAGCAGCCAGGCGGCGATCCCCGTCGCCCACGCGGCCACCCACAACGCCAGCAGCATGGCGTGCCTTGTCGTCCGGGCGTGACAACAGTTGCGCGCTTTGGACCGGGCGGCGAATGCGATAAGTTTTCTTTTTGCACCACGAAAACGACACGGACGCCGTCCCCAGCACGATCCGCCAACGGTTTTCTGTCCCCTTCGAATACCCGGTGGTGTTCACGCGGGACAGTTTCGACATTCGCAATTCGGCGCTGCTGGACGTCCTGACAGAACGGGAGCCCCGGCGCGAACACCGCACGCTGGTCGTCCTGGACCAGGGTCTGGCCGCTGCATGGCCCGAACTGGCCGGCCAGATTGCCGCGTTCTTCGCCCATCATGCCGGCCGCTTGCAGCTGATAGATTCCCCTGCCATGGTCGCCGGCGGCGAGTCGGCCAAGAACACCCCTGACGTCGTCGATCACCTGCACGCCCTGTTTCACCGACTGCGCATTGACCGCCATTCCTTCGTGCTGATAGCCGGCGGTGGCAGCGTCCTGGATGCCGCAGGCTATGCCGCGGCGACAGCGCACCGGGGGCTGCGAACGGTGCGCATGCCCAGCACGGTGCTGGGGCAGAATGATTCGGGCGTGGGCGTGAAGAACGGCATCAACGCTTTCGGCGCGAAGAATTTTCTGGGGACCTTCGTGCCGCCCTTCGCCGTCATCAACGATCTGCGTTTTCTCGAAAGGTTGCCGCAGCGCGATCGCGTGGCCGGCATGGCTGAAGCGGTCAAGGTGTCACTGATTCGCGACGCCGGCTTTTTCGGCTGGTTAGAAGCGCATGCAGCGAATCTTGCGCATGGGCACGCAGGCGCCCTTGAGACCTTGATCCGTCGCTGCGCTGAACTGCACCTGGCACATATAGCCGACGGGGGCGATCCCTTCGAACGGGGCAGCGCCCGGCCGCTGGATTTTGGGCACTGGGCGGCGCACAAGCTGGAAAGCCTGACTGCCCACGCCCTTCGCCACGGAGAGGCGGTGGCGCTGGGTGTGCTGCTGGACAGCCGCTACGCCGTCGAGGTGGGACTGCTTCCCGCCGCGGACTTTGAGCGGATCTACCGCGTGTTGGGCGCACTGGGTCTGCCCCGGTGGCACGATGCCCTTGGCGACACGGGCCCCGATGGCCGCCTGTCGTTGCTCGACGGCCTGGCGGATTTTCAGGAACACCTGGGCGGCGATCTGACGGTGACGTTGCTGCGTGGGTTAGGCCAGGCCGAGGACGTCCATGAAATGGACGAGGCCGCCATCAAGACGGCGCTCGACTGGATGCGCGGACGCGCCAGGCAGCAGCCATGATCGTTGGCACCGAACCGGACGTGCACCTGACCTACTGCACGAACATCCACGCCGGTGAGTCCTGGGATGAGGTCTTCGGCAACATTTCGACCCACGTCTTGGCGGTCAAAAGACGCGTCTCGCCGCACCGACCCTTCGGCGTGGGCCTTCGGCTGTCGGCCGCAGCCGCGCGCGGGCTGTGGGAGCCGGGCGTTCTTCCGGATTTTCGTGAATTCCTGCGCATCAACGATCTGTACGTTTTCACCATCAACGGATTTCCTTACGGCGCCTTTCACGGCACGCGCGTCAAAGAAGATGTCTATCGCCCGGACTGGCTTGAAGACCAGCGCCTGACCTATGCGGATCTGCTGGCAAGTATCCTGGCCGAACTCCTGCCGCGGACCGCCGACCTTGAAGGCTCGATCAGCACGGTGCCCGGCTGCTTTCGCGAGCGCGGCACCCTGCCCGACGTCGGCCCCGCCCTCGCCGATCGCCTGCTTCGTCACGCCGCGACCCTGTGGCGCCTACGTGAACGCGGTGGCCCCACGATTGGCACTGCGCTCGAACCCGAACCCCATTGCGCGATCGAGACGACGGCCGAGGCGCTGACGTTTTTCGAGGACAACATCGTGTCGTCGGTGGGCGTAAGAACTTTCTGTGGCCTCACAGGGTTGGCGCCAGCCGCCGCCGAGGACGCCCTGCGCCGCCACCTGGGACTTTGCTTTGATGCCTGCCACGCCGCCGTCGAATTCGAAGATCCTGCACAGTCCCTTCAAGCTGTCGCTGCCGCCGGGATTCGCGTCCTGAAGGTGCAGCTCAGCGCGGGCCTGCGGATCGAACATCCCGATGCCGAATCCTTGCGGGCCCTGTCCCGCTTTGCCGAGGGCGTCTATCTGCATCAGGTCGTCGTTCGCAAAGACGGCCGCCTGCATCGTTTCGTTGATCTGCCGGAGGCCCTCGCCGCTCTGGGGTCCGACTTCGGGGCTGATGAATGGCGCGTGCACTTCCACGTGCCGCTTTTTCGCCAATCCTTGGGGCCCTTCGCGAACACGCAGACGTTCTTGGCGACGCTGTTGGAAAGGCACGCGCGCCGGTCCATTTCTCGCCACCTGGAGGTCGAGACCTATACCTGGGATGTCCTGCCCGAGGAATTCCGCAACGAGTCCGTCGACGACGCGATTGTGCGTGAGCTGACCTGGGTCACCGACACGTTGGCCAGTGCCGGTGCCTGACTTGGCGAGCCGCTGGCGAACGGCGTTGCGCCTGGGACGGGTGTCGAACCTGCCCACGGTTTGGACCAACGTCCTGGCGGGCCTTGCGTTGAACGGAGGCGCACCCCGCGCGGCGATCGTGCTGCCGCTGGGCGTGGGCCTGTCGTTGTTCTACGTGGCAGGCATGTACTTGAACGACGCCTTCGATCGAAAGTGGGATGCGCAGCACCGCCCCGAACGCCCCATTCCCGCCGGTGACATTCAGGCCAAAACGGTGTTCGTCGCGGGCTTTGCGATGATGGCGATCGGCTTTGCCCTGCTGAGCACCGCCCTGCCCACGCGGCGACCTCTGCTCGGCGCCGCCACGCTGGCGGCTCTCATCGTCGCCTACGACGTCGGGCACAAGGGCAACCCCCTTGCGCCCCTCTTGATGGGCCTGTGTCGCGTGGCCGTGTACGTCACGGCGGCCCTGGCGGTTTCGCCCGCACTGCGCCCTGCCGTCCTTGCAGGCGCGGCGTTGCTACTTGCCTACCTCATCTGCCTCAGTCTGGTGGCGCGCCAGGAGACGCGAACCCCCCGTCTCGCACGCCTCGTGGGCAAGCTCATCGCGGGGATCTCGCTTCTGGATGGGGCCGTATTGCTGATCATGGGCCAGGGCATCTGGGCGCTGGCTGGCGTGGCGGGGTTTGTTGCCACGCGCGCATTTCAGCGCCGCATCGCCGGCACCTGAGTCAGCGCTGGAACACGTGGTCCAACAGCAGGCCCTTGACGGCGGTGGCGTCGACCGCCGTCGTCGCCGGGGGCAACAGATCAGCCTCGCTGCTGATCAGCAGCGGCCCCTCGTCAGGATCGTCGGTGATGCGCCCGTGCGAGCCCCGCACCAGCGATGCGTCCAGGGGAATCACGTCCATCAAGGCGCGGAATCCCAGCGCACGGCGCAGGCGCGCCAGGGCCACCTTCGCCATCGGCGCCGGCAGGGCCGGATCCAGGAACAGCTCGACGGGGTCGTACCCAGGCTTGCGGTGGATATCGACGGTGCGCGCGTAGTCGGGCGCGCAGGCGTCATCCAGCCAGTGATAGTAACTGAACCACCGGTCGGCCGCGCTCACTGCGACCAACTCGCCTGACCGCGCGTGATCCAGTCCGGCGGACCGTTTGCCCGCTTCATCCCAGACCTGCTCGATGCCGTCTTGCGCCCGCAGCAGCGCGGCCACCTCGCCGATGCGCTCGGGCCGCCTGACATAAACATGCGCCACCTGGTGGTCAGCGACGGCGAACGCCTCCGAGATACCGGCGTCCAGTTGCTCGCCACAGTCCTCTTCGCGCACCCGCAGAAGGCCCGCCTGGCGCAAAATGCGATTGATGTGAACGGCGTCCCTGACCTCGGTGATGCCGTACTCGGACAACACGACGACCGCGGCCCCGGCGCGCTCGGCCTTCTCGATAAGGTCGCCGCACACGGCATCCACCGCCCGCAAGTCCCGGGCGATATCCGGGTGATTCGGTCCCACCCGCTGCAGGTTGTAGTCAAGGTGGGGGACGTAGACCAGGGTCAGCGTCGGCCGCTGCGCATCGAAGATCTGCGCCGCGCACCGGCCAATCCACTGGCTGCACGTGATGTCGGCCAGGGGCCCCCAGAAACGAAACAGCGGGAACGTGCCCAGGCTGCGTTGTAGTTCGTCGCGCAGGGCGGCCGGCTGCGTGTAGATGTCCGGCAGCTTGCGGCCATCCGCCGGATACTGCGGCCGCGGCGTCACCGACACATCCGCCGTCGAGTACATGTTGAACCACCAGAACAACTTCGCGCACGAAAAGGCTGCGTCCCGCGCTTTCGCCGCGTCCCAGATCTTCTCGCCCGTTACCAACTGGTTCGCCTGCCGCCACAGCGCAATCTCGGCGGTGTCGCGGTCGTACCAGCCATTGCCGACGCAGCCGTGGTCGCGCGGCAAAAGCCCGGTGGTGAAGGTAGATTGCACCGAACAGGTCACCGCCGGGCTGACCGTCCGCAGGTGTCGCATGCCACCGCGCCCCGCCAGCGCCCGCAAGTTCGGTGTGTGCGCGCCGACAAGCTTGGGCGTCAGCCCCACGACATCCAGAACCAACGTGCGGCGCATGTCTACGAATCGCGCGGACGCTGACCGTCGACGCGCGGGGCCTGCCCGCGCAGCACCGAGTTCCCCTCCCACAACTGCCGCTGATCCACCCCTGGCGGCACCACACCATCGCCCAGTTCCAGTCGCCCGCTCTGTGCGAAAAATCGCACCGGATTCGTCCAGCAGATGGTCTCGATAGCCGCGTCGGCCACGCCCGCCCGCCGCAGCGCCTCGGCAGTCTTGGGAACCTTCAGCGGATCACTGACGCCCCAGTCCGCCGCGCTGTTAACCAAGATGCGCTCGGCCCCGTACTTCTGCACCAGGGTCACCATGCGGGGCTCGTCCATCTTCGTCGCGGGGTAAATGGAATGCCCCGCCCAGCAGCCTGACCGCAGCACCATTTCCAGTGTTTCTTCGTTGTTGTGATCCACCAGCGTCAACTCGGGCGGAAATTTCGTCTCCGCGATGAGTGCCAGGGTCCTTTCAGTCCCGCGCTTCTTGTCCCGGTGGGGCGTGTGAATCAACACCGGCAACTCGAACTCGCGGGCCAGGGCCAGCTGCTCCGTGAAGCGCCGGTGCTCCGCCTCGGTCTGGTCGTCGTAGCCGATTTCTCCGACGGCCACGACGCCGTCCTTCTCCAGATAGCGCCGCAGCAACCCAATCACCCCCGCGGCCAGCGCCTCGTTGTTGGCCTCCTTGGGGTTCAGCGCCAGCGTGCAGAAGTGGCGAATACCGAATTGCTGCGCGCGAAAACGCTCCCAGCCGAGCAGCGACAGAAAGTAGTCCTCGAAGGTCCCCACGTGGGTGCGCGGCTGCCCGACCCAGAAGGCCGGCTCGACGACGGCGGCGATGCCCGCCGCTGCCATGGCCTGGTAATCGTCCGTGGTTCGGGATGTCATATGAACGTGCGGATCAAACAGCTGCATCGGCCTGCCCTTTTGTGATGAGTGCGGCGTCTTGCGGAACGGCCCTGCCCGCGGCCAGCCGCTCGCTGCTCAGGGCTGTAACCATTCTGATCAGTTCGGGCGTCCGGCGCTGGGCCAGCCCGCGAATGCGTGCCACCGAGATCCCGTTGAACAGCGCCTTGACCACCATTTGATTGAAGGCGCCCTCGGCGAGGTGGGTCGCCGGGTACGGGTTGTCGCAGGCTATGCCCTCGAACACGGAAGCCGCGTTGATGCGGATGGCCTCGACGGCAATCTCCGAAAATCGTTCCGGTTGGGGCAGAAATGCCAGCACCCTGGCAAGGGCGCGCTGCTCGCGAACCTCACCCGTGCGAAACAGCTCGGCCACGATGCGCAGGTGGCGGCCCACGGCGGTGGCCGCAAGACCACACATCAACAGCGCCGCCCGACCCGCCTCGTCCAGCGCCCAGCCGTCGCCGAGAACCTGGCCCGACACAACGGCAAGGGCCTCCCCCTCCGCACCCGCCATGATCACCGACGCCCGACCAAAGCGCCGGCCAAGGCCACTCCAGCGCGCGGCGAAGATCTCCGTCCCGGCGCCCCTTTCGGCATCGCGCAGCGCCTCGGCAAACCAAGTCGACGACACTGCGGAAATCCGCGCGTTCAGAATGGGAACCAGCGGCCGCCAGGACACAGACGGATACTAGCCCGAAACGCGAGCCGTCACCGTCCCCGAATCGCGCTACTCCCCTGAGACCTACAGCGCTTCGAGCTTCGCCATCGCCCGGCGCATCTTGCCGAGCGCCTGCTCTTGCAGTTGCCGCACCCGCTCGCGCGACAAGCGGTACTCGTCGCCAATCTCCTTGAGCGTCTTTTCGTGGTCGTTCAGCAGCCCGAAGCGCTTGCGCAAGATATCCGCCTCGATGGGCTTGAGTGCGCCCAGCAGCTGCAGCATTTCCTTCTGAGTCTCGCTGCTCACCATCTGGTCGGGTGGGCTGGCGGCCTCGTTGGGATCCACCAGCACGTCGATCAGGCGGCGCCCGTCATCATCGGAGATGGGGCGATCCAGTGAGACCGGCGTCTCGGACAGGAACGTCTTCATCTTCTCCAGCTTGTCGGACTCGATCCCGGTCGCCGAGGCGATCTCGTCAATCGTCGCCGGACGTTCCAGCTTCGATTGAAGCTCACGCTCGGACTTCGCGATGCGGTGGTAGGCGTCGATCATGTGGACCGGCAGGCGCACAGCCCGGCCCTTGTCGGCGAGAGCCCGGCTGATCGCATGTCGGATCCACCAACTGGCGTAGGTCGAGAAGCGAAAACCGCGGCGATAGTCGTAACGCTCGACGGCCTTCATCAGACCGATGTTCCCTTCCTGAATCAGGTCGGGAAGCGGCAAGCGACCGTGGTTGAATCGCCGCGCGATCGAGACGACCAGCCGCAGGTTCGCTTTCACGAATTCGTTCTTTGCGTGCTTGACCCGCAGATGTTTGGCCGTGACCGCGCGCCAGAAAGTCTGGAACGCCCGCGTCGACGCGAAGGCAGAGGTCGGCTCGCCACGAACGCCTCTTTCGCCAGCGCGTCCCACACGGTGGATCTCGGCCACCGCGGCCTCGACGAAGATGCGATCCGCGTCGACCTCCTTGAGCCGGATGGCCAGGTCGACCAGCAACTTGTCAAAGCGTCCACGCGCAGCCGCGCCCGCCTTGCCCGCGGCCCGGGTCGCCGAAGCCCGATAGTCCTTGAACTCGGGGAGTTCCTTCTCCATCGCCTTTTCCACGGTGTCCGCCAGCCAGGACGCGCCTGCGGCAAAGCCCAGGACCAGACGCCACAGTTCGAGTTCCAGCTCCTCGATCTGGCGTGCGGTCTCAAACTCTTGCTCGGGACGCAAGACCTCCAGCTCGGCCATGTCGCGGAAGTACATCGCAAGAAAGCTCTGCGGCTCGTCGTCGCCCTTGGCGGCGCGCTCGACGTCTTCGCCATCGGGAACAATCACCTCGTCGGGCGAATCGGGCTCTGCAGCGGCGTCGCCGTCGACGGTGGTGGCCGCCACCGGGACAAGTTCTGTTTCGCCTTCGGTGTCGGCATCCAGCGCCAGGGCGGCGGCGTCAATCACCTCGGGCAGTTCGACATCGACGACAGATCCATCGGGGCCGACGTCGTTCGCCGGCAATCCGACAGCCTGTGCGGCCCGCGCACGCGACTCCGCGCTGCCCGTCCGCCCCGGCTTCTGTCGAAGGGACGCATGTTTGCGGTTCGTTCTTAGCTTTGCCATCGCGTTTCGGTCCATTGGCTTCATTGTCTCCAGGGTCCTTCGTACGACTGCCGCCCAGCTAGTACGGCTGTGGACTCCCAAATATTCCTGTTCCTCTCCCTACGTATAGATGCCGTAGATCTCTAATCGGTCCGTTGGACCTCCCCATTGAGCCTGCAAGTGAGCCTTCAAGTGAGCCTTCAAATAAGGCCGCGCCAAGGCCGCGCAAGCGCGTCGCGTCAGAAGGCGGCGTCTTCAGCACCGCGCCTGCAAACAAGCGATCTTCAGGTCGCGGGCTTCTCGCAGACCATGATGATGTTCCGCGACGTGGCACCAAAGAAGCGCCCCTTGGTAGCCAGGCTGCCTGATACATCGAGGATCCTGAAGCCCGCCTGGCGCAACAGTTTCCCCAGCTCGTGCAAGCTGTACGCGCGAATCGATATGTCCTGTTCGAGTTGGCGGCCATCTTGAAACACCACTGATCGCCGCACGGCCAGGCGGCTCGTGTGGAAATTGAAATCGACCTCTTCGAGGACCACGCAGCCATCGCCTTCCCACCAGACCCTCGTCGGCAGATCTGCGGCAATGTAATCACGGTTGATCGTGTCGACAAGGAAGCGACCCCCGGGTTTGAGCGCCTTGAAGATGGCGCATGCGACCCGGAGGTTGGTTTCCTCGTCGAAGTAGCCGAAGGACGTCAGGACGTTATAAGCGCCGTCAAACTGATTCTCGAAGGTCATCTCGCGCATGTCGGCGTGGACGAAGTTCACCGACAGGGCGCGGCGTTGGGATTCGTCGGCCGCGCGGATCAACAGCGGAAGCGACAGGTCGATCCCGGTGACGCGCAGGCCCCTTTGACCAAGCTCAATGGCGTGGCGACCATAGCCGCAGCCGACATCGAGAATCTGCCCGTCGGCGGGCGCAGACAGGGCGTCCTTGATGAAGGCCACCTCACGTAGGGTCTGCTCGGCGGTCATGAACGGCAGAGTGCGCAGGTAATCCTCGTCGAAGACTTCCTCGAACCAGGGCTTTTGCCTTTTGCTGCGCGGCCGCTGCGACAAAGCCTCGGGCCAGGCCACCCCTGGGGCCAAAACCGGCGGCAAGACCGAAGAAGTCACGGATGCGGGCGGCGACATCTGCGGCACCGGCGGCACCGCCAAAATCGCCGGCGTGTGCGCGGCAAGGGGCACCGGCGGCGGCGTGGGTACCGCGACGGCATCATCGATCTCCAATTCGTCCTCGACCAAGGCCCCTTCTGCCTCGATTCGTTTCGCAGAGGGTGGCGGCGTCTTCTGCAGCGCCGCCGGATCGACTGGGACGTCTGACCACAACGGACGATCGAGGGGCAAGGGCTCCGTCGGCACGCGGGCAAAGGGCTCTTCGGGCAAACTTCCTTGGTAAGGTGGTACTGGCACACCCAGCGGCGGGGTGCGCTGGTTGGTCGCCTCGACGTCGTCCTCGATTGCCATGGCCACTTCGGGCGGCGGGGTGACGGCCTCACCCAGGTCGGGCGCGGCCGGATGTCCGCCGTTCTTCGTCATGCGCGCGCGCGTCCGATCGCGGCACCCATCCGGGTGGCGCAGCCGGGGACCAGGGCATCCAGCGTCACACGACCGGGCTCGAAGACGACGATGCTGGTCGAGCCCAGATGAAAGATTCCGAGCTCGCCGCCGCGCTCGATCCTGACAGGGCTCTCGAACCGCCGGTGGCGGACGTTCCCCGTCGAGAATCCACCTGCGTGGGTCGCCACCTCCGGATCATAGCTGGCCGTCACGTGCCCGACTCCGACCGCGGCCACCATGACCACGGCGCACAGGCCGAGATCGCCCTCGATGATAGTCACGAAGCGTTCATTGATGCCGAACAGGCCCGGCTCGCGCGTGACGCTGCGATCGTTCACCGGGAACAGTTTCCCCGGCACGTGGTGCCACCGCACGACATTCCCGGCAACAGGGCTGTGAACGCGGTGGTAGTCGCGCGGCGATAGGTACGCCACCAGGTAGGCGCCCCCTTCCAGGCGCGCAGCCGCTTCCGAATCGGTCAGTAGGTCTTCCAGACTGAAGACCGATTCCTTGGCAGCGATCAGCTTGCCCGCGGTGACGACGCCCTGCTCGACGACAGTCCCATCCGCCGACGAAACCACCACGCCCGGCGCCTGGTCGACCGGTCGCAAGCCAGAGCGAAGCCGGCGCGTGAAGAATTCTTGCAGGCCGTCGTATTCCTCCAACGGCTTTTCGGCTTCGCTGACATCGATGCCGAAGCGGTTGGCGAACGACTGCAAGACCGAACGCCGCAGCGGCCGCGGCAGCGACCGCCGTGCACCCCAGCCAATCACCTCGGACAGGGCGCGCTGGGGGGCCGCGCGCCACGCGGACCGCACCATTCGCTCACCAAAAGACAAGGTCGACATGCCGCTAGATGTCCTTGCAGGCGCGAGGAAGTCAACTGTAGGCCACCTGCGCGGCGGCGTCAAAGGACCTTGCCACAAATGAAACGAGGCGGGCCGGCGCATCCGCCGAACCCGCCTCGCTGGAATCAGAATCGATAGACGCGGTCGATTAGTTATCGAAGTACAGCGCGAAGTCGAGGGTGGTCGGCCGCAGGCGCGCCGGCTTGATCTCGTTGTCTTCCTTCCACTCGATCCAGCCGCTGATGACGTCGGGCGTGAAGACGTCGCCCTTCAGCAAGAACTGGTGGTTGCGCTTGAGGTTATTGATGGACTCTTCCAGCGAGCCAGGGGCCTTCGGGATGTCCTTCAGTTCCTCCGGCGACAAGGCGTAGATGTCCTTGTCCATCGGCTCGCCCGGCTTCAGCTTGTTCTGAATACCGTCCAGACCGGCCATCAGCATTGCCGGGAAGGCGAGGTACGGATTGGCCAAGGGATCCGGGCAGCGGAATTCGAGGCGCTTGGCCTTGGGCGACGGACCGCTGATCGGGATGCGGATGGACGCCGAACGGTTTCGCGACGAATAGGCCAGGTTCACCGGCGCCTCGTAGCCCGGCACCAGGCGCTTGTAGCTGTTCACACCGGGGTTGGTGATGGCGAGAATCGACGGGGCGAACTTGAGCAGACCGGCGATGTAGCTGAGGCCCATCTCCGACAGCCCGGCGTATTTGTCGCCGGCGAACAGGTTCTTCTCGTCCTTCCAGATCGACTGGTGGCAGTGCATGCCCGAGCCGTTGTCACCGAAGATCGGCTTCGGCATGAAGGTCGCGACCTTGCCGTGGCGACGGGCGACGTTCTTGACGACGTACTTGTACCACATGGTCCAATCCGCCATCTTGACCAGCGAGTTGAAGCGCATGGACAGCTCGCACTGCCCGCCGCTGGCGACCTCGTGGTGGAAGACCTCGACGGGAACGCCGACGCTTTCCAGCGCAAGGGCCATCTCGGCGCGCAGGTCACCCAGCGTGTCGATCGGCTGAACCGGGAAGTAGCCGCCCTTGGTCGGGGTCTTGTTGCCGAGGTTGGGATTCTCCATGCGGCCCGAGTTCCAACGCCCTTCGGACGAATCGAGGAAGTACGACGACTGGTTGGCAGCCTCGGAGTAACGGACCTCGTCGAACACGAAGAACTCGGGTTCCGGTCCGAAGTAGGCCGTGTCACCGATGCCCGTCGACTTGAGGTACTGCTCGGCCTTGCGCGCGATGTTGCGCGGGTCGCGGCTGTACGGCTGGCGGGTGACGGCGTCGACGATGTCACAGATCAGCGACAAGGTCGGGATCGCGAAGAATGGGTCCATGATCGCAGTCGACGCGTCGGGGATGAATCCCATGTCGGACGCGTTGATGGGCTGCCAACCGCGGATCGAGCTGCCGTCGAAACCGAATCCCTCGGAGAAGGAATCCTCCTGCAATTTTCCGATTGGCATCGCCGTGTGCTGCCACTGACCCAAGAAGTCGACGAACTTGAAGTCGACAAACTTGGCGCCATTCTTCTGTGCGTACTTCAATACATCGGCTGGTGACATGTGCGTTCTCCCTATTGCGTGATGACTAAACGAAAACTGTCTTAGAGCGCGTCTTCGCCGCGCTCGCCCGTACGAATTCGGATGACCTCGTCAACCGGCGTGATGAAGATCTTGCCGTCGCCGATGTGGCCCGTTCGCGCCACGGCGACCAACGCCTCCACCACGTCCTTGACGATTTCGTCCTTGACGACAATCTCAACCCGCACCTTGGGAACGAAGTCGACGACGTAGGCCGAGCCCCGGTAGACTTCCTTCTTCCCGCCGGTACGACCAAAGCCCTTCACCTCGGACACCGTCATGCCCTGCACCCCGATCTCGCGGAGTCTGTCTTTGACGTCGTCCAGCTTGAACGGCTTGATGACCGCTTCAATTTTCTTCATGTGCGCAGCCTAGTCGCCAAATGTTTCTAGAGTATTTCCAGATCGTTAATTCTTCGTTTAATTCCGGGCCGAGTGACCCTCAGGCGGTCGGGTGCATGGCACCCACCAGTTCGCGCACGTCCGAGATCCCCTCTGATGCGCAGAACTGGCTGACTTCACTGACAATTCGTTCCGACACGGCGGGGTCGACGAAGCTTTGTGTGCCGACCTGAACGGTGCTGGCGCCAGCCAGGAAGAACTCGACCGCGTCCTCGCCGTTCTGGATACCGCCGATGCCAGAAATGGGGATTGGCACGCCGGCGCGCCGGATCTGAAAGACCATCCGCAGGGCGATGGGCTTGATGGCGGGGCCGGACAGGCCACCGAAGATCGTCGCAATCTTGGGACGGCGCGTTCGGGCGTCAATCGCCATACCCGTTATCGTATTGATGACGGACAGTCCGTCGGCGCCGTTGTCAGCGCAGGCCCGCGCCAGGGCCACCACGTCCGACGTATTTGGCGTCAACTTGATCCACAGGGGCTTGCGGATAACCGCCCGGCACTGCCTGACCAGATCCCCGAGAACGCGGGGATCTGTGCCGAATTCGATGCCGCCGGCTTTGATGTTTGGGCACGACACGTTCATTTCGAGACCGTCGACGCCGTCCATCGCGCCCAGACGGGCACCACAGTCGATATATTCGTCGAAGGTGGTGCCGAAAAAGTTCACCAGCACCTTGGTGCCGCACGCGCGCAAGAACGGCAGCTTTTCGGTCGCGAAGCCCTCGACGCCGACGTTCTCGAGGCCAATCGAGTTCAGCATTCCCGATGCCGTTTCGCAGATGCGGGGACGCTGGTTGCCAAAGCGCGGGCGCGGCGAGATCCCTTTGGTGACAAGTCCGCCGATGGCCCGCAGATCGGTCAGGCCGACAAATTCACGTCCGTAGCCGAAGGTGCCCGAGGCTGTCAGCACGGGATTGTTGAACGACAGGCCGCCGGCGTCGACACGCAAAGAGACCTGGTTGGCGGTGGGTGAATTCAGCGGAGTCATGACGGACAAGACGTCCCGTCCGTCGGTGTCGCTGTCCCGCCCACCGGAACATCGAGGACATCGGCGGCGGGGAACACCGGCCCGTCCTTGCACACGTAACGAAACGGCCGAGATCGCGCCGGCACCGCGCAGCCCAGGCACACGCCGATGCCGCAAGCCATCTGTTCCTCCAGAGAAAGGAAACATTCAACACCACGCTGCCTGGCGATGCGGCCCACGGCCCACAGCATCGCGTTCGGCCCGCAAGCCATGACGCGCAGGGGCCGCGCGGGGTCGGGATTGGCCAGGTGGTGATCCAGCCGCGCCTCGAGCGCGACCGTGATGCGCCCGCGGCGGCCGACCGAGCCGTCCTCGGTGGCGAGGTGCAGACCGACGCCGAAGGATCTCATCTCGCCAAGCAGCACCAGATCCCGTGCCGTGCGACCGCCATAGAGAATTTCGCACGAGGCGCCCATTCCCGAGCGCGTGGCCCGTTCCGCCTGCATGTAAAGAGGGGGCAGGCCCACCCCACCCGCCACCAGCAGATCAATGAAACCCGCGGCCGGATCGGGAAAGCTGGTCCCGAGGGGGCCGAGCACCGAGACCCGCGCGCCGGGTGCCGCGCGTTCGAGCAGCGCGGTTCCGCGCCCCATAGTCTTGGCGAGGAGGTCCACCCTGCCCTCGGCCGCAACGCCCAGCAGGGAAAAGGCCCGCGGCAGCAGCGGATCCCGTTGCCAGTCACCCCGAAGCATGACGAATTGGCCGGGCCGGCTGGCGTTCAGGGACTCGCAGCCGCCCAGACGTAGGACGAAATAGCCCCCCCCGAGGGAC
>JANXXE010000103.1 GCA_025350815.1 Myxococcales bacterium
GCCGCCGACCAGTGCCACGCAGCAGGGATCTGTGATCCGAAAGTGGGCGTGTGCTCGGCGCCCGCGAACAAGGCGAACGGTACCACGTGCAGCGACGGCAACGCGTGCACGCAGACGGACACGTGCCTGACGGGAACCTGCACGGGGGCGAATCCGGTGACGTGCGCGGTGCCCGATCAGTGCCACACGGCGGGGACGTGCGCGCCGGCGACGGGTGTCTGTTCCAATCCAGCGACGACCAACGGTACCACGTGCAACGACGGCAACGCGTGCACGCAGACGGACACGTGCCAGGCGGGAACCTGCACGGGGGCGAATCCGGTGACGTGCGCGCCCTCCGACACCTGCCATGACGCCGGGATGTGCGACCCAAGCACGGGAACGTGCTCGAGCCCGACGAAGAC
Source organism: Myxococcales bacterium (assembly GCA_025350815.1). Lineage (GTDB taxonomy): Bacteria > Myxococcota_A > Polyangia > Fen-1088 > Fen-1088 > JANXXE01. The sequence goes on from JANXXE010000103.1 coordinate 405, forward strand.
AGACGGGACGTCGTGCAGCGACGGCAACCCGGCGAATGGCGCGGAGACCTGCCATTTCGGCCTGTGCGAGGCGCCGGTGGGGCCGACGTGTAACGGGGCTGCGTTCGGTCCCCTGCGGGTCGACACCATCAGCGGCCCGACCGATCCGTATATCCGTCTCCAGTACGACAACCAGGCCGAGTTCGGGAACGCCGTGGCTGGGGGCGACGTGAACGGCGATGGCTACTCGGACGTCGTGGTGGGTGCGCAGTACTCGTCGTTCTCGAACGTCCTGTCCGCCGCGGGCGTGGTGTATGTCTACCTGGGCGGGTCCGGCGGCCTGGCGACGGCGCCGGATTTCATGTTCAAGGGGACATCCGGGGGCGAGCGTCTCGGGTACTCGGTTGCGGCGGGCAACGTGGGCGGCGGGCCGGACCTGGACATCATCGCCGGCGCGCCAGCCAGTGACTCGCCCAACGGAAGCGTGCTCGTCTGGTTCGGGGGGCCGTCGCTCAACCGATTCGCTTGCTCGACGAACGCCGACTGCACGGCGGCGGTGGGCGGTGGCGTGTGCCTGGAAAGCGCCTGTCGGTTCCGCACCCTGGGCGCCCCTTCAGTCACGATGACCATCAATCCGAACACGCCGAGTCCAGCGGCCGCAGCGGCTGCCAGGTTCGGCGCCCGGGTGGCCGTGCTCAACTTCGGAAGTCACACCGATGGGTACCGCGATCTGGTCGTGGGAGCGTGGGGAACAGACAACCAGCGTGGCGCCACCTACGTGGTGTACGGCCCGCTGGGCCAACCCACGGTCACGGTGCCTGACAATTTCTACACGGCGCCACGCACAGCCGGTTGGGCGTCCTACTACTCGTCCGTTGCCGCTGACAACGATACCAACGCGTGGGCCGTGGCCAACCTGGGAAATCTGGGCGGCACGGATCAGACCACGAATCATTCGTTTGGTGCCTTCTCCATCGTCGGTACCGCGTACATCTTCAACGCCCGGCGACCGCCCACCGATCCGGCGAACCCAGCCCTGCCGCCCAGCACGCTGGCCCAGGTCCTGATGCCACCCGGAATCGCGTCGAATGGGCACATCACCTCGAGCACGATCTCCCTTGGCCGGGTGATCCTGCCGGCTTTCGCCGGATACGACTTTGCCGGTACGGGCCCCGGCCCCGACATCGCCCTTGTCGACTGGAGCAGCGGCAAGCTCCCGGTCTTCGCCAACGGACTGTCGGGCGAGGTGCACTACACCACGGGACAGGGCCTGTACCTGGAGACTAATTCGGTGGCGGGAATTGCCAATCCCATGGCCAGCGGCAATCGGGTTCCGACGGACATGAACGGCGACGGGCAGCCTGACATCGCCATTCTCGTAGACAGCGGTCTTGGCGAAGTGGACATCTACTCGGGGCTGAATGCCTCGCGACGGTTGCCCTTCGATCAGACCGTCGTCATGCCCCCGGGGCAAAATGGCGGTGGTCCCATCGCGTTCGTGGGGGACGTGGACAAGGACGGCCTGGCGGACCTGGTGGTGGGGGCGCCGAACTTCGGGGTGCCGACGACGAACTTCGGCACGGGGCGGATTCACCTGGTTCGCGGGTCGAACTGCACGCAGGGGCCGTGCTACCAGAAGGCGGACAATGTCGTGTGCACGCAGGCTGGCGGAGCGCCGGGTGCGTGTCACGGCGGGGCGTGCGGGACGCAGGCGAACTGCGATGACAACAATATCTGCACGACAGATGTCTACGATCCCACGGCGCCCGGGCTTTGCCGGCATGTTGCCATCCCCGCACGGACCTTTGGTGACGGAAATGCTTGTACGGTTGATCCCGCGTGCGACGGGACGGGCAGCCCTCCGACGGCGTCGGCGCTACTGAACTGCAACGACGACAACGAGTGCACAGCTGACACCTGTAACCCGTTTTCGGGCTGTAGGAACGACCCCACCGTAGCGGTAGCGATTCAGCAGCCCTGCGGCGCTGCCCTGTGTTCGACCAGCACTTGTGCCTTTGGGCCGATGGGCGAGGGCGTTTGCCGTCTCACCAACCTGCCCGACGGCACCAGCTGCGCGGACACAAATTTCTGCAATGGGCAAGAAGTCTGCAGCACAGGTTCGTGCGTTCCAGGTACAGCGCCGAGGTGTGACGACGACAACCCCTGCACCGCAGATTCGTGCAATCCAACTTCCGCTCAAGGCTGCGAGCACACGCCCCAAACCATCGGCGCAATCTGTGCAGGCGATTCGACTTGCGCCACGAGGGGCCGATGCGACTCCGCGGGAGCATGCGTTGTGCGCAACTCCCCCGTGTGCCAGTACGACTGCGGTCCGGACTCTGACGATCCCGCCTGCATCGATGACGAAGGCAACAACCCTACGCCCCGTCTCCTGGTCGACATTGGACCAGATCTGCCGGAACTGGAACCGATATTGACGGCCGACCAGGTCCGAAGCATTCGTTTGGGCTTCTCGTGGACCAATACGATGCCCGTCGAGGAAATGAACGCAGACGGCTCGCCAGCCTTGTACTACGCGTACATCCTTGTCCGAAACCGCGAGGAGGTGCAATTCCTCAATGACGCCCACATCCATCACTCTTCGTTCCCATTTATCGGAGAGGAAGTCGCCCACTGGAGGGGCCAAAAGGGATACTACTCACCCCCTGCTGACGAAAAGGCAGAGGTTCAGTTCGCCATTATCCCTGGCAAGGCCTACAACATCATACGAGAAAATTCCATTGCCGGAATTGAAACGTTTAGTGTCATTAAATTAGTCGATCTGCCGCCCGAGGTGCGCTACTCCAATAACTCATTCGACTACGCTTACCTGGCAGATATGGAGTTTCAATACCAGGACTTCCCCCCGCCTCCGCCGCCCGCGGTTCCAGATCCGGAGGATCAGGTCCAGCGCCAGCCGAGCCCCCCGGACAGCGGCGCCCCCGCCGAAGACGGGGATGCGGGGTTGACATCCCAGTTCATTGTCGGCGCTACGCGGGAAGTCCTCTCGGCGGCTGCGGAAGCAGTCCAGGAAGGAAAATTTCTAATCCAGATATTCCTAGCAAACTATGAACAGGACGGCATCCTTGGGTTCCTGGGCATACATTGGGGCGGTGCTGGTAGCGTCAACGTTCACATCACCCTTGATATTCGCAATCTCGATCCGGCGTTCGGCGGTGCCGCGACGGTTATGCAGCAGGCATGGGGGGAGGACGCTCGCCAGCCAATTGCCCTACCCGGAATGGACGTCATGTTCCGCCAGCATGGCGGTAGAAGGGTCCTCTACGCGACTACCATCAAGCGTGCGACGACGCGTCTGATCACAGAGCGTCCGATCACAGGTTTGAGTGACGTACGGCGTACGGTCGTCGATATAACCGTTACGAAGAATCGCTCTTTGCAGTCCCTCTGCTTTGCTCTCGAAAACGATGCCGCGGAACTAACAGAGCATCTAACAGAGAAGTATGTCTGCGTAGACATGGATGCGGATTTTCCCGACGGTGTGCCCAATAGTCTCCAGACGAATACGAGCATGAAGGTGACTGTCCGAAACACCTATATCAACATCTTGGCGCAGGCCACTGACGTGCGGGAGTATGTCTCCCGTGTGGGTCATCACCCCAATACGCACAAGGCGGAAGTTCTTGTCGGCCCGCTTGCAGAAGTCGTGGGCGCTATTCCTGGCGTCACGGTTGTTACGCCGTGTTTTGGCTTCCCAGGTGTTATCGAATTCGCCGCGGAGGAGTTGTTGATTCCAACTGTGGCACTTTTTAGTTCGGGTGCGGCGGCGTTAGTCGCGGCCAGCCTTCCATTTTATGCTGTAGATATGATCTATCCCGGTGCTGGCCGTGAATTTAGCCGTGGAGTTGCAACTCACGAGTTCGGCCACTACGCGCTCTGTAGCATTCTGTGGGATTCTCAGCCGTTCAGTCCGCTGCAGCCGTTTCCGACAAAGTTTGCGGGCTCGTACGCCGCTGCCAGTCTGGAAAGAATTGCAGTTAGCGGCGGCGGTCTTCCGTCACCGGACCGCGACCACGCATATGTCAATGAAGCGATTGCTGACTTCATCACTTCGCAGGTCGTGGGTGGTGTTAACTATTTTGACCCCGGAAGTGAAGGTCTTGATTTCGCGTCTTCCTTGCACATCCGCTATTGTAACTCTACGGTTGCAACATGCATGGAACAGAATTTTGATGTCCCCCATGGCGAAGGCACCACGCGTTTTGGAAATGCCGCCTTTGAGCAACAGGTCGCGCGAGTTGCGACCCTTCTACACGACGCTTTCGACGGCGCCCCCCCAGGGCAGAGCGTTCCCGGAAGTTCTGACTACTGGACACTGGATAGCACCACGAAACAACTGTCTAGCGCTGTAGCGTCGGACCGACGGGGAAGTGGTGACGATGAAAATGTTAAGCTCCCAGGAAAGGCCATTGGGAAGCTTCTGAGTCGCCTCGACGGTCTCACAAACGACAACGTTATGTCCGCGACGGCGCAGACGCTAAAGGAGAATGTTACTTGGTGTCAGGCCTGTGACCTTTTCTCGCTACACGACGACGCCTTTCACTTGGCGCCAAAACCCAACGATCCAACGTCTTCTTCGACTCCCACGGAACGGTGGGACCGTTGTATCGATCCGAGCACAAAAACCCATCAATGGATGAACTGGGCGCCGCCGGACGCCTTTCTCAATCTCGATGCGGCGACATGTACGCACTGTCCCCCACGTCACACCTCACCGCAGGGAGTCTGCATTCCTTGCCCTGGCGCCAACCAGATAGCGATCCAAAACACGTGCGTGGAATGCACTTTGGGTTCCGCGATCCCCGGTGAGGACAAGTGCTTGTGCGGGCCGCGGCAAGTCAACGTGGATGACGGGAGGTGTCAGGTGTGCACAGGGGCAAATGAGATCGCCGTAGGAGGGGGGTGTGTGCCGTGTAACGGAACTGGTGCTCCAATCAACAGTCAAACCAATCAGTGTCAGTGCAATGCCCATCAAATAAACCTGGCGAACGGATTCTGCGCCGATTGCGGGCCGGACGAAATCGCCGTCGGGGGGGTGTGCAAAGCTTGCGACGGCGGGACACCAATTCAGGGACAAAATCGATGCAATTGTCTAGCGCCGTACGGGGTGGATGAAAACGGGATTTGCATTGATTGTGAAGCGCGCGGCGCGACTGTCGTGGCTGGAGACTGCGTGCCTTGCGCGGAAGGACAAAGAGTAGTTCCCAATTTCAACAGGTGTGAAGTTGACTCACCCAATCCTTGCGCGCCAGAGTTGGTCTTGTGGGATGAGGGTTGCGTTCGCAGTACCTCTTCTGGTGAGTGCCTCTGCAAGCCCGCGGCTCAGTGCGGGCCAGTCACTCTTCTTCGGCCCGAGGGCGAAAGATGTTTGGTCCTGCACCGGACGTGCCCGGCTGGGGAATACGAATTATGGCGAAATGGGCAGGTGGATTGTGAACGCGATTCCCAAGGAAATTGTAGCTGTGTCACTGCGATTCAATGTTGCCAGGCGCCGGGCACGGTGCAAAATGGCATATGCACCCAGTGCGACACCTGCCCGCATGAAGAAGTATGTCAATAATAGGAATGCGCCGTTCTCGAACGGATAAAGAAAGCATGAACCCACAAAAATGCCGCGGTCTTCTCTTAATTGTCCTAAGTGGAGTGGTCGGATGCCTGGCGTTGGCCGCTTGTGAAAGAGCTGGCCAAGGTTCAAAGGTTGTCGTTGACGGGTCTGCAGACAGAGACCATGATGACGTTAGCCTGGATTCGGCCTCGGTTCTGGACGTTCCCAGGGATCAAGGCACATTACCCGATGGGTTCGTTGTTGACTCTGTTGGGCGGCCCGGGTTCGCTCGTTTCTACCCCGAACATGCCCCAGCTGGTTGTGATCCAGATTGCATCTGGAATCTGACAGCTGAGTGTGTTCCGCCTCCAAGCGACTCGTGCGTGCGCGATGCGCCAGACGCGGGCCCAGCAACGAGTTGTTATCTTTCGGGAACTCGCAAAGTTAGCGGGATCGGCAGTATGATTTACTACCGTCCAGACGGATCGGTCTGCATGTCATTTGAGACCGACATAGTTTCCAGGATCACAACTTACAAGGATGGCAGCGGGCGAATGGTTGCTATTCTTCGAAACATCAACATTCTGGCGGCAACTGCCGACGTTGAATGCGATGGTCAGGTTAAGACGATAGAATTTGCCACAACCAGGTGTAGCGCGATTCCGGGTCCGGTTTGCCTACCGGGGAAGTGCAATTGATCGCCGCCGCCAAGCGCCCGCAGCGGATCTGGCTTGTTGCAGCCGCGACACTGCTGGAGGGCATCTCGGCTTGCGTGAGCGAAGAGCCCTGCGTTCCGGGCGTTGCGGTCGCTGGATTTTGGACGGCCGGCTGTCACATGACCCCCGACGGTTCGCCGATCCCCCAGGCCGGCGAAGACGGGGGCGTTGCGGTCGACGCTCCTCAAGCGGCAGACAGTGCGCCCCCACCATCGTACAAGATGTGCACCCGGCGCCGCAGTGATGAATTCCTGGTAGCGGCCACTGGCTCCCCATCGGACGCATGGACGGCCATGGCACAAAGGGCCGCGCCGACGAACCGATTCGAACCCAACCTGCTGTGGACCGGCCAGGAAGTCCTGGTTTTTGGTGGATGGAATTACGAGAACGTAGCAGTCGGTCCTGGCGGCCGGTATCAGCCGGACCGAAATCAGTGGCGTCCCATGGCTCCTATCCCGTCGACGACGGCCTCGGTCAACCTGAGTACGGCCGTGTGGACCGGCTGCGAGATGATCGTCTGGGGGGCCAACACGAAGCTCGACGGCAGTGGAGGTGGCATTTACGATCCGGAGACCGATGAGTGGCGGGAAATAAGCCACGTCGGGGAGCCGAGCCCCCGGATCGCTTCCAGCGCCGTGTGGACAGGACGCGAGATGATTGTCTGGGGCGGATCTACTGGACTATGCACGGGACTCACGGGCTCTTGTTCGGACGGCGGGCGCTATGACCCCGCCTCGAATACATGGATGGCGTTGAGCACGGTCGATGCTCCGGCCCCTAGGTTTGCACATAGGGCCATTTTCACAGGGACCGAAATGATCGTGTGGGCCGGACGAAATAGCAATAGGCTCAGCGAGCCACCCGTTGGGGGCGGCGGTATCTATTCCGTCCGGGAAGACCGGTGGCGACCCATGACGGCAGCCGGCGAGCCGGCTCTTCGCGATTACCCAAGCGTTGTCTGGACTGGCAAGGAAATGATCGTGTGGGGCGGTCTGGTCCAGGGAGGCCACCTAGTACGCAACGATGGAGGACGCTACGACCCAGTGGCGAACCGGTGGACCGGCATGAGCATTCCGGGCGACCTGCCCGGGCGCTATTATCATGTCGCCGTCTGGACGGGACAAGAGATGATCATATGGGGCGGCGACTACAGAGACCCGCGAGGATTTCGTTACGATCCCGTGCGGGACCAGTGGACGCAAATGTCGACCTATGGCGCGCCACCCCCCCGGGCTTGGGCGGGTGTGGTGTTCACAGGTCAAGAGGTTGTAATCTGGGGAGGCACCGCGCTCGCTGGCGGGCGCTACCAACCGTAGTGCCTTAGGGCCACCCCTTTCAATGAGTCATATTCCAAAATGCAAAGTTTCACGGCAGTCGTTGCGATATTGCACGGTGGCAAGAATTCTGCTGATGTTTTCCCCGCTGAGTGGATGTGTGGGAACGG
>JANXXE010000110.1 GCA_025350815.1 Myxococcales bacterium
GCTGGTGCAGGGCCTTGATCAGGTTTTCTGGATTGCCGCACAGGCCGAATCCGCCCGACATCAGGGTCACGCCGTCGGCGATATCAAAGATGGCCGCCTCGGCCGAAGAATAGATTTTGTCCATGTGTCGCGCCCCTGACCAGTGTGCCCCGAACCTGGGCGTCGCGCGAGTTGTGCGAGAATGTCCGCGCGACACCAAATGGCGATCGTCACGTTCACTACCGACTTTGGTACGGCCGACGGCTACGCCGGCGCGATGAAGGGGGCGGTGTTGTCCCTGGCGCCGGATGCGACCCTGGTGGACATCACCCACGACATCCCCGCGCGCGACATTGCCGCGGGGGCGTACGCGCTGGCACACGCAACGCCCTGGTTTCCTGCCGGTACCATCCACGTTGCAGTGGTCGATCCGGGGGTCGGTGGACCGCGGCCGGAGGTCATCGTGGCGGCCCGGGGCGCTTTCTTCATTGGGCCGGACAATGGCCTGCTGGCTGTGGCGACCAGCGGTCCCCGTGCCGTTTACTCGATAGAAGGTCCGGTTTTTCGGCGACAAACCGTCAGCCCGACCTTTCACGGCCGCGATGTGTTTGCGGTTGCGGCGGGTCGGTTGGCCAGTGGATACGAAGCGGCGGCGGCCGGACCCAGGCTTGGGGATCTGCGCGGGGCATTGGGTCTCGCCACGACGACGACCGCGACGCAGGGGGAAATCATCCATGTGGATGCGTTCGGAAACCTGATCACTTCCTTCGTAGATGAGATACTGAATTCCGGAGCCTGGATGCTGCTACTAGCTGACGGATCATTTTCACTGCCGTTGTCCCCCGCCACGACCTACGCGGACGTGCCGTCAGGGCAGCCCCTTGTGTACCGCGGCAGCGGCGGTCGCCTGGAAATTGCGGTGCGCGATGGAAGTGCGGCGGCGATGACGGGTCTTGCGCGGGGGGATCGCATTTTTCTGCGGAGACAGCCATGAAGTCGCGTCTGGTGGCACTGGTGATCTGGCTGGGCGTGGGCGGGTGCCGCGTTGGTACCGGCGCGGGGGCCGCCAGCGGCAAGCTGTTCGTGCAGGACTGCAAGCTGACGACGGACTATGGGACGCTGAGCGATCCGGCCCCTTTCGACCTGCGCCCGGTGTTTTTTGTCGGCGAGCCAATCGAAGACATCAGCTCGGGTCAGAAAAGCAATCGTCTGATCATTCGTCTTGAACGGTCTGGAAAATTGCTTGAACTGAACGACGTCCTGTCCTTCGACATCGTGCAGGCTTACAGCGTGGCCCGTTGCATCCGCGGCAAGGTCACGACGGCCGCCGACGGCAAGACCACCGCCAACTATGACGAGAAGACCTGCTTTTGGGGCCCGAACGGGCCGCGCCTTCGGGTGGGGGTGGACCAACCCATCCGGGTCAATTTCGTGCCGCGTGGCACCTGTCCGCCGCACACGCCCGAGGGTGTTCGCAATGTGATCGCCACGGCTGTCTCGACCGAGGCGGCCGAGGGCGCTTGGGAATCCTGGATCGAATTCGAAGACTTCGGCTTGGCCGCGCAGCCCGGTGTGGCACGCGCGCAACGCCCGGACATCGATCCCAATTTCAAGCTCGACTATGGCCAGCGCCTTCACGCGCGCGCCTTCAAGCTGTTGTTGAACGATGACCGCGTGCTGAAGGCCATCAAGCGCGGCGACCAGCCACCCGAGCCCGAAGTCGGCGGCGCGCTGGACGGTTGGTTCGACTTTGATCTGGAGCGCGGCCAGGGCGCGCAGACTTTCCCGTAGCGCGGCGGTCGCCGTTTGCGACCATGACGCCGCTGCCGATCGATCCGCTGCTGCCCGGGATTGTGACGGCTTTGCGCGACGCAGGTGCGCTGGTCGTTCAAGCACCGCCGGGGGCGGGCAAGACCACCCGGGTGCCGCGTGCGCTGCTTGAGGCGGGCCTGGGCACGGCCGGGGAGATCATCGTCCTTCAGCCGCGGCGCTTGCCGGCGCGCCTGGCGGCGGCGCGGGTGGCGCACGAACTGGGTGAGGCGCCCGGCGGCACCGTCGGCTACACCGTCCGATTCGACGACGTGTCCAGCGCGGGTACACGCCTGCGCTTTGTCACCGAGGGCGTCCTGACCCGGCGTTTGCTGGCCGAGCCAACGCTGCCGGGTGTGGCCGCAGTCGTCCTCGACGAATTTCACGAGCGACACCTGGCCACGGATCTGGCCCTGGCGTTGCTGCATGCTCTGCGGCGCGGGCGACGGCCCGACCTGCGCCTGTGCGTGATGTCGGCGACCCTGGACGCCGATCCGATTTGCGAATTTCTCGGCGGCTGTCCGTCGGTTCGCAGCGAAGGGCGCGCCTTCGACGTCGCCGTCGAGTATCTGGAGGAACGTGACGTCCGCGAGCCCCGCTATCTGGCTGACCAGGTGGCGGCAGCCGTGCGCCGCGTTTGTCGTGAGGGCCCTGACGGCGACGTTCTGATCTTCCTGCCTGGCGCATCAGAGATTCGCCGCGCCGCTGAAGCACTGGCCCCGGTCGCCGGCACACTGGATCTGTTGATCCTTCCGCTGCATGGCGATCTGCCCGTGGCCGAACAAGATCGCGCCGTCCGTCCGGCGGGCCGTCGCAAGGTCATTCTTTCGACCAACGTCGCGGAGACATCGGTGACTATCGACGGGGTCGTCGTGGTGATCGATTCGGGCCTCGCGCGCATCGCCGGACACTCGCCGTGGAGCCGCCTGCCGACGCTTGCCACCGCGGAAGTCAGCCGCGCCTCCGCGATCCAGCGCGCGGGACGTGCCGGACGCACCCGCCCGGGGCGCGCCCTGCGCTTGTTTACGCGACAGAATTTCGACGCGCGCCGCGCCTTTGAAGTGCCCGAGATCCAGCGCCTTGACCTGGCCGAGACCGTGTTGGCGATTGCGGCGATGGGTCTTGGCTCAGCCCAGGATCTCGACTGGTTCGAGTCGCCCCCGCCTGCGGCGCTGGCCGCCGCCGCCGATCTGTTGCGGCAACTGGGGGCAATCGGACCGACGGGCAGTCTGACCGACGCAGGTCGCGCGATGTTGCGGTTTCCCCTGCATCCCCGGCTAGGTCGCTTGCTGGTCGAGGCGGAACGTCGGGGCGTGGGCGGCCAGGGCGCGGTGCTGGCGGCCCTGATATCCGAACGGGACGTGGCCGATCGTGCGCGGGTGAATTTTTCCCGACCGGGGGCGTCGGGCGGGCCGGGCGGCGACGGTGCGGATCTTTTGCAGCGATTGGACTTGTTTGAACAGGCGCGGGCGTCCGGCTTTGCGCGGGGGCAGCTACGCGCGCTGGAACTGGATGGCCGCGCGGTCGAGATGGTCGACAAGGCCAGTCGACAGTTGAAGCGGGCCTTGCGCAACGGTGAACGTCCGACGTTGCCCCCGGGCGACGCGGCGGACCAGGCACTGGCGATCGCGACGCTGGCTGCCTTTCCTGATCGTGTTCTGCGTCGGCGTTCCCCGGGCAGCAGCGAAGCCATCCTGGCCACCGGGGGCGCGTCGTCGGTGCAGGTCGGCCTCACGCCGCCGGACGAACTGTTGGTGGCGGTCGATGTCGAGGAGCGCAGCGCGGGCATCGGGCGGGGCGCGTCGGGCGTCGTCGTGCGCGCGGCCGTTGGCATTCAGCCGGAGTGGCTGATCGACACCTGTCCGCACGCGATCGCCGAACGGGACGAGTTGGTGTGGAACAGCGCCGCCGAACGGGTCGATCGTGTCAGCCGCCTGAGCTATGGCGTGCTTACCTTGGACGAATCTCGTAGTCCTGCCCAGCCTTCGGCCGAGGCGGGCCGCATCTTGTTGCACGCCGCGCGCGGGGAAGGGTGGGGGGCGCCCGTGGCTGGTGATCCCGCGCAGTCCGTGTCCCTGCGCCTGGCACAGCTTGCGGCCGCGTTTCCCGACGAACCGCTGCCTTCGGCGGGCGGCGAGGCACACGCGGCTGCCCTGGCGGCCCTGTGCGCGGACAACGTCAGCTTCGCGGGATTGCGCGCGGCGGGTGTCGAATCGCTGGGACTCGACGCACTGTCGCCGCGGGCGCAGGCGTTGTTGCGCAGCGAGGTGCCCGAATCGTGGCGCCTGCCGGGCGGCCGTGTCGTCCCGATCCACTACGAGGCCGACCGTCCCCCGTGGATCGAATCCCGTCTCCAGGATTTTTTCGGGATGTCAGCGGGCCCTGCCATCTGCCGGGGTCGGGTTCCGCTGACGTTGCAGTTGTTGGCCCCCAACGGTCGCGCCGTGCAGGTGACGCGCGATCTGGCGAACTTCTGGCGGCAGCACTACCCGGCCCTTCGCCGTGAACTCGGTCGGCGCTACCCACGCCACCCCTGGCCCGAAGACGGCGCCACGGCCACACCACCACCCCCGAAGCCCCCGCGCCCGCGTTCGTGAGCCCACGCGAAATGGCGAAGGCCGCCCCGCATGCCGTAAGGTACGCCCATGCCCGCTGCGATCACGTTCAAGTCCGGCACGAAGGCCCCCGACGCTGCGGTCGTCAATCAGGACGACAAGGCCACGCGACTTGCCGATTTCAAAGGCGATTGGCTGGTGCTGTATTTCTATCCCAAGGACGACACCCCCGGATGCACCGTCGAGGCCTGCGAATTCAGCGTGGGTATCAGGGCGTTTGCGGCGCTTGACGCCCAGGTGGTCGGATGCAGCCCGGACGTGCCCGAACGACACCGCAAGTTCATCGCCAAGTACAAACTGAAAGTCGACCTGTTGTCGGATCCCAAGCACGTCCTGCTGTTGAAGTACGGCGCCTGGGGTGAAAAGAAGCTTTATGGCCGGGTCAGCATGGGCGTGATTCGTTCGACGGTTCTCATCGATCCCGAGGGCAAGGTGGCCTTCCACTGGCCCACGGTCAAGGCCGCCGGACACGCCGACGCGGTCGCTGCCAAGCTGAAGGAACTGCGCTCCGAGCGGGGCGCGTGACCGGATCCCTGAGCCGCACGCGGGTCGATCGCGCCGCACCGTGGCTGGCGGCGATCATCGTCGCCCTGGCATTCGGCGGCAATGCGGTTTTGTCGGATGACCTGCTGGTCACCCGGTTCATGGACGACGCTGCCTACTATTTCACCATTGCCCGCCACACTGCCGCGGGGCAGGGCATGACTTTCGACGGTCTGCACCGTACGAACGGTGTGCAGCCTTTGTGGTTCGCGTTGCTGGTTGTGGTGTTCCGCCTGGTGCCGGGCGACCTGGCGCCGCTGCGGGTGGTCGCCGGAATCGAGACGTGCCTGCTGGCGGGCGCGGCCGTGATGTTGTTCGGGGCGTTGCGTGCGCGCCTGGGGACGGTGGCGGCGTTCGTCGCGGCCGTGGCGTTGGCGGCGTTGCCACGCGCCGACGAGATTCTGCGGCGGGGCATGGAAAGCGCACTGTTGCTGTTCATGTTGATTGCTGCCTGGCAGGCCACCCGCAGGGCGTCTGAACGCCAGAGCACGCGCGCCTGGCTTGTCGCCGGTGCACTGTGGGCGCTGGCTTTCCTGACGCGGCTGGAGGTTTTGCTGGCACCCCTGCTGGTCGCCGGGCTGCACGCAACGCTTTTCCGATCGCGCGCGCGCTTCGCAGGGGCCTTGTTGTTGCCGACGGCAGTCGTCGCCGTCGTCTATGCGACCCTCAATCGGATCTTCTTTGGCACCGTCCTGCCCATCAGTGGTCTGGTCAAAAGCCACTGGGGCGCGGCCTATTCCTCGGGCGAACATCTGCGTGGCTGGATCAATTTTCCCTGGGCGTTGCATGACCTGGTCATCCGCATGTTTTCCTGCGGCGCCCTCGTCACCAGCTGTCGCGCACCCGTCAAGGCCGGCTACCTGCTGGTCGAGGCGCTTTTGCTGCTGATCCTTGTGCGCCACCGGCGCGCGGCCGTGGCGGCGTTGCGCGAATCGACCGCCGGAACGTTGCTGGCCCTGTGTGCTGTTCTCATCGTCATCGACGTCAGTGTGGTGGTGCGCATGGCCACCTGGAAGGAAGCACCGATCGTCCTTGGCAGCGCGCTGTTGCTGGGGATTGTCGGGCATCGTCTACCCCGCCTGGCGCCCGGGCTGGCCATCGGCGTCTGTGCGCTGGCGCTGTTGCGTCCGCTGTCGTTGATCGTCGATGCCGACGCACCCGCCGGCAATTCGTTGTTCCGCGTGCAAGCCGCGCGCTGGCTGGCCGGCAACCTTCCGCCAGGTGACAAGGTTGGCTCCTGGAATGCCGGAATGTTGGGCTACTTCTCGCACAGGACCGTCGTGAATCTGGACGGGTTGGTCAACGACGTCGCTTTTTACCGGCGGGTTGTCGACGGTGGCGATCTGGCCGGGTACCTGCGCGACGAACATATCCGCTGGCTGTCGGATCAAGGCTGCGGGACAAATCCTCGGCCGCGCACCTTACTAGCCTCGGGTGGGGCGGCCGATCTCGACCCGCAGTTCGCGGTCGTCACCACCTTCGAGCAGCCGACCGGGACAAGTTGCCGCGGCTACGCCATCTGGCGCAGACCTTAAAGTCCGACCATGACCTGTAGACGATCCAGCGCCTGCACCAGCGTCTCGCGCGGCGGACCGAAAGAAAAACGCACGTATGACCGGAATCGTGACCGCGCGCCGTTGCGACGCTTGCCCGGATTCACGTCGAAGAACTCGCCCGGCACCACGATCACCTTGTGTTGCAGGGCCGCGCGGAAGAACGTCATCCCGTCGTTCAGCGGCGGCGGCAGGTCCGCGATGTTACCCCAGGCGTAAAACGTTCCTTCCGGGTGCCGGTCAAATCGGACGCCCATGTTCTCCAGGCGCGCCAGCATCAACGCCCGCTTGTCCGCGAAGACCCGATGGACGGCGTTCGTCTCGGCGATGACGTGGTCGGGTTGCAGCAGATCGATAGCGGCCCGCTGCAACGGGCGGTTGCCGCCACCGTCCAGAAATGATCCCGCGCTGGAAACAGCCTCTATCACGGCCTTCGGACCGACGGTCCAGGTGATGCGCCACCCGGGGTAACGCCAGTTCTTGGTCAAGCCGTCGAAGATGACGACGGGATCGCGATCGACATCCTCGACATAACGGGCGGCGCTTTCGATCGACAGCTGCCCTGCAGCCTCGTTCCAAATGTAGTGAGAATAAAATTCGTCGAGCAAAAGCGAGCAGTCCAGCTCGCGCCCGAGGCGCACCCAGCTTTCCAGCTGATCGCCCCGTACCAGCTTGCCGGTCGGGTTGCAGGGGTTCGACATCAGCAGGGCAGCCAGGCCGCGGCCCTGAATTTCGCGGCGCAGATTCTGCGTGCTGAATTCGTAGCCGTGCTCGCCTTCAAGCAAGATCGGAATCGAAGTGAAGGTCTTGAAGATATCCAGAAGCTCCTCGTAGGCCGTGTAGTCCGGCAGGAAATGCCCCAGGTTGATGGGGCCGAGACTGGCCGCCGCGCGTGTCAGCGCTGCGCGCCCGCCCCCTGAGACGCTGACGTTCTCGGCGGAATATTGACTTGGCCGACCGCGCCGATACAGGCGGTTGTATAGCGCCGCTATGGTTTCGCGCAGCTCCCAGATTCCGGGCACCGGAGCGTATTCAAGATCGTTCGGATCCACTGACAGGTCGCGCACGCGCGCGGGCGCACCGGGCAGGGCGCTGGTTTCGGGTTGGCCCTGGCCAAGGTTGCACCATGCGGGATCGGTGGGGTGAAAGCCGGCGCGGGTCGCCTCGGTGGTGACAAAAATGACCCCGGTGCGTGGAACGGACCGGAATGCCGATATGACCGGGGCGCCTGGCGCATCTTCGTTCATGGTGACCCAGCGTATCACCTCAAAGAATCGCGGACTTATCGCCTCGTCGGTGTGGGGGCAGGTGGTCCGTGCGGCACCGGGGGGCGTGGTCTCCGGAAGGGCTAAAGCTTGTAGGGGACAACACCGAAGAGAATTGAAGGGGCCAGGGATGATCATGCGACTGGGTTTTCATGCAGACGCGTAGACGCTGGCCTGTGTTGCTGGCAGGGGTCGGCCTGCTGTGCAGCGGCTTGCTGCTGTGGCGCGGGCGCATGAACCGATCGCCCGCGGTGGATGTCAGGGTCGCCGGCGACGAGGGCGCCGGGCACCAACCGCATGCGCACAGTCCCCCGATTTTCGCGCAGGACGATTCGCCCACGCCGGCCGCAGCACCAGCCGTGGACATCGGCGGCGAGCCGGCAGCGGTGCGCGTCGCGGTGATGATGAAGCGCTGGCGCGAGGCCATCATCGTTCAGGACGAGGAGACGGTGCTGGCCATCAACGACGCGTTCCGCCAGAACATCGCCGAGGTCATCGAGCCGCTCAAGCAAAGCGCGCGCGGTGACAGCGAGCCTCGGGTCCGTGCCTTCTCCACACGCGTACTGGGCATGTTGAAGGCGTCCGAGGCGGTCGATGTCCTGCGCACGCTGCTGAAGGACGAAAGCGAGTTCGTGCGCCACAACGCCGCGTGGGCCCTGGGCGAGCTGGCCGACCGAGATTCAGCGCGAGAAATAGCCCGCCTGCACACGCAGGATCGATCGCCCATGGTCCGGGAAGCCGCCGGCAAGGCTTTGGAGCGTTTATGAAAAGCAGCGTCTTTGTGCCTGAAGTCCTGCGTGAAGTCATGCCTGAAGTCGTGCGTGAAGTCGTGCGTGAATGTACGGTCGCTAACATATTGCAACGATTTGAATTTTGGCGAGCTTGAGGCGACAATGAGCTGCGGACAAGGAGCGCGCATCCGGTGAATAGGACCTCAGACAAACCCAAGAAAAGTACGGCCAGTCCGGCGCGGAAGCCGTGGACACCGCCGGACATAGAAACCGGGCGGCTGTTCGAATCCAACAGTTTGTCCTGCGGCAAGGCGTCCTCCGAACAATCGCAATGCAGCGAAAGCCCCCTGACATCGTGACCCGCGCGGCGCTTGACGATCGGTCGACCGACATCATGCTCTCGCTGGGGGGCGTGACCGGCCACCTTGCCCTTGATCCGGCGCCGGGACCTTTCCTGCGCCAGTTGCGCGAGCGCTACCAGGCGTTCACAGTCCCGGCGGCCCCCTGGGTCAAACGCGCCTTTTCGCTGAAGGTCAGCTTTCATTCGGCGGTGTATCATCGACCGAAGCCGATTTCGTGGGACCGTCCGATCGACATCCGCGAGACGGATCATGCGCTGGACGTCAGTCGCTGGGACTTTCGTGCCCATCTCGAACCCCGGCAGGCTGGCGTCGTCGGCCCCTGGGCGGGGACGGCCTCCTGTGAATTGAACCCGCTGGCATTCGATTCGATGCTGCGCATCCTGTGGTCAGTCTTTCTGCCGCGAACGGGCGGCGCCTTGCTGCACGCCTGTGGTCTGCGATCAGACGAGGTCGGGTTCGTCTTCCCGGGCGTCAGCGGCGCCGGCAAAAGCACCCTGGCTGCCAAGATGCCCGACCACGACCACGTCCTCAGCGACGAGATCGTGGCTGTCGGGATGGACGAGCTTGGACGCTGGCGCATTTCGGGAACGCCCTTTTGGGGTGATTTCAAGCGCGGCGGCGGTTCCATCAGAAGCTGGCCGTTACACGCCCTTTCGTTCCTTCAGCAATCCGACCAGCTGGCGCTGACTCCTATCGCGCCCGGTCAGGCGGCCAGGCGTCTGCTTGAATGCTTTCTATGCTTTCAGCACAACGATGTCGCCATCGCCGAACGCAACATGGCCGTGGCCGTCAATCTATGCCAGCAGGTGCCCGGTTTTGTCTCGCAGGTTCGCAAGGACACCGCGCCCGCCGATATATTCGGGGTCTTGCGCGCGAAGCTGGCCAAGAATTTTTCCGAGAAGGACACGCCACCGACGGTGCGAGAGGTTATCTCCGAATTTCGCTGGTCGCTGAACAAGCACGGCAAGTACGCCTACAAGCCGCGCGGCACCAGCATGCGGCCGTGGCTCAAGACCGGTGATTCGCTGTTCATCGAAACTGTCTTCGAGGACGAGCTGGTCCCCGGTGACATCCTGTTGTACTGGAGCCCGGGCGAGACACCGGACGGCGATCAGCTGACGTGCCACAGGATGATAGCCAAGACAGACTCGGGGAAATCCACGGGCGTGCATGTTTACGCCAAGGGCGATGCCGTCAGCTCGGTGCAGCGCTTCGAAAATGGCCGGCAGGCGGAGATCCTGGGCAAGGTGGTGGGCGTGTCGCGCGATGGTAAGGACCTGGGGGTTCCCGGGCGTCTGGGTAACCTGGCGCGGCTGCTGGGCTCGCTGGTCGCCACGCCGGTCTTGCGCATGAGGGGCCGTTGATGCCAGCGGATGTCTTGCGACGCACCGACGAGTTGCCGTTTCAGCGCATGAAGGGTGAGACGCTGGTTGTCGATCCCAAGACGCGGGAAGTGCACTTGCTGAACGAGACGGCCTCGCGCATCTGGGATTTACTTGAAGGGGGCGCGACGGTTTTGGACATGGTCCGCTCGCTGTCCGAAGAATACGAGGTCGACGAGGCAACGCTGACCAAGCAGATAGCGGCGTTTGCCATCGAGCTTGAGGCGAAGAGGCTGCTGAAGCCGTGATCCCGAACACCGCCCGGTGCCCTGACTCGGAGGTGATGGGACGGTCTGGCAATGCCCTGACGGGTATCGCCCAGGAGTGGGCGTATCTGAACAACGTTCCGCTCAACGCCAGCATCGAGATCACACTGAAGTGCAACATCAGCTGTCTGCACTGCTACAACTTCGACCGTGACACGAAGGGGCCGGCCAATCGTGTTCCGGCCGCCGGCGATGCCCACGCCACCGGGCTTAGCGACGAAGAGATCCTTTCGTTGATGACCGACCTGCGCACGGCCGGCTGCCTGTTCCTGTCGCTGACCGGCGGCGAGGTCTTCACGCACCCGGGCCTGTTTCGTTTTCTCGATCATGCGCAGACGC
>JANXXE010000181.1 GCA_025350815.1 Myxococcales bacterium
CGATCTGCGGCGCGAGGTGTCCATGAACATCAAGCGACTGATGGATCTCGGTTGTTACCGTGGGCTTCGCCATCGCCGCAATTTGCCGGTTCGCGGACAGCGAACGCACACGAATTCCCGGACGCGGAAGGGACCGCGCAAGGGTCAAATGATCAAGCGAAAGACCGAGGGCACCGGGGCTTAGCCGGTCGCACCCTCGACGTCACGAAATACGGATAACGGAAAGCAGGCTCAGCAAGATGTCAACAGAGACACCCGCAGCACCAAAGGCAAAGCCCAAGGCCAAGAAGGCTCGCAAGAGCATTCAAAGCGGCATCGCCCACATCACCGCCTCGTTCAACAACACCATTGTCACCATCACCGACGTTTCCGGAAACGTCGTGGCCTGGTCGTCGGCGGGCGTGAAGGGCTTCAAGGGGTCGCGCAAGTCGACACCGTTCGCGGCGCAGTTGGCGGCTGAAGATGCAGCCCACAAAGCGATGGAGCACGGCATGAAGTCCATCAACGTCTACATCAAGGGCCCCGGGTCGGGTCGTGAATCGGCCCTGCGCGCCCTCGCGGCCACCGGATTCAAGATCAACCTCATCCGTGATCTCACCCCGATTCCGCACAACGGCTGTCGTCCTCCGAAGCGTCGACGAGTGTGAGTTTCGTTCGGAAATCAACGGTTTAGTAATCAGGCTTCAAGCAAAGGTTCAAACTCCGAATGGCGAATTATTCTGGTCCCGTTTGTCGGCTTTGTCGTCGTGAAGACACCAAACTCTTCCTCAAGGGAGACCGTTGCTACACGGACAAGTGTGGCTACGAGCGGCGGGCGTACGCTCCTGGCCAGCACGGTCAGGCGCGCCGTCGCAAGCAGTCCAACTACGGCACGCAGCTGCGCGAGAAGCAGAAGGTCAAGCGTATCTACGGACTCGCCGAGAGGCAATTCCGCGGTTACTACTTCAAGGCCATCCGCATGAAGGGTGTGGCGGGTGAGAACCTGCTTCAGCTTCTTGAGCGTCGCCTGGACAACGTCGTGTACCGACTGGGGTTCGCCTCGGACCACGCCGAGGCGCGCCAGTTGGTGCGTCACGGTCACTTCCGGATCAACGGACGCAAGGTCAACATTCCCTCTTTCCTGTGCCGGGCCAACGACAGTGTGGCGGTCAAGGAAGGGTCGCGGACGATCACGCGCGTTCAGGAAAGCCTGGCGGCCGTCGAGCGTCGCGGAATCCCGCGCTGGTTACAGCTGGATAAAGACAGCTTCGAGGGCAAGCTGGTGTCGTTGCCGTCCCGAGAAGATTTGACCATGCCCATTCGCGAGCAGCTCATCGTCGAGCTTTATTCGCGCTAGGGGTTGGTTTTTCGTTTCTTTGCGTTGAGCTGAAAGAAAAAGAGGAGAACAGAATGTCGATCGCGAGTTCCCAGACGTCACAGCAGACGGCCTTTATTGCCCGCAACTGGCGGGACCTCATCCGGCCCCGGAAGCTGGAAGTGGACGGCGAGACGCTGACCCCGAACTACGGCAAATTTACCTGCGAGCCGCTGGAGCGGAGCTTCGGTACGACGATTGGAAACGGCCTGCGCCGCATCCTTCTGTCGTCACTGCAGGGTTCGGCCATCACCTCGCTGAAGATCGAGGGGGCCTTGCACGAGTTCACCTCCTTGCCGAACGTGGTGGAAGACGTCACCGACATCGTCCTCAACATGAAAGAGGTCATCGTTCGCTGCGTGGACAATCGCGCGCGTACACTACGTCTTGAGCGGGACGGCGAAGGCAAGGTGACCGCGGGCGATATTCAGCTGACGGACGGCGTCGAGGTGCTGAACCCCGACCACGTCATCCTGACGTGCTCCAAGGGTGCAAAGGTTCGTATGGAACTGGAAGTGAACACGGGGCGGGGTTACGTGCCTGCCGAACGCAACAAGACGGTCACGATGCCCGTGGGCGTGATTCCGATTGATGCCTTGTTTTCGCCCATCCGGAAGGTGAATTTCCAGGTGACCAACGCCCGCGTCGGGCAGCAGACCGATTACGATCGTCTGACGATCGAGGTGTGGACCAACGGAACGGTCAAGCCCGAGGACGCGGTCGCTTACGCGGCCAAGATCTTCAAGGATCAGCTGTCGATCTTCATCAACTTCGCGGAGACCGCGGAGCCGGTGCAGGAGACCATGGTGTCCGAGGAGCAGCAAAAGCTGTCCGAGCACCTGTGGAAGTCTGTGGACGATCTGGAGTTGTCGGTTCGTTCCGCGAACTGCCTGCAGAACGCGAACATTCGCTACATTGGCGAACTGGTCCAAAAGACCGAGTCCGAGATGCTGAAGACGAAGAACTTCGGCCGCAAGTCGCTCAAGGAGATCAAAGAGATCCTTTCGAGCATGGGTCTGAGCCTGGGTATGAAGCTGGACGGTTGGCCGGGCGACGGTCCGCCCAAGAAGAGCTAAGAGCTAGAGCCCGACGCCAAGCGACGCCTTTCCGAATCCAACAATCGAGCCATCGAGCTAGCAAGCGAGTCACTGAGTCATGCGACATCAACGAGCTGGAGTTCATCTCTCCCGGACCTCCGCGCACCGGCAGGCGCTGTTTTCGAATCTGGTTGCGGCCCTGTTCACCCACGAGCGGATCCGGACCACCGACGCCAAGGCCAAGGCGACGCGCCGTTTGGCCGAGCGGACCATTACCTGGGCCCGTCGGCTGGGCGAGGTGCTGACGAAAAAACCGGAGCGACGTACGCCCGAGGAATCGGCGCGCGTGGTTCACGCCGTGCGGATGGCGCGACGGATCGTGCGCGATCGACAGGCGGTCATGAAGCTGTTTGACGAGATCGGGCCGCGCTTTCTATCGCGTCGCGGAGGCTACACCCGCATCGTGAAAATCGGACAGCGTCCGGGCGATGCGGCGCCGATGTCCCTGCTGGAGCTAATGCCGGACGCGAATGCGCCGGCCAAGACCAGCGAGGCGGCGGACGAGCCCAAGGCTAAGGCCAAGGGGGCGGCCGTGTCGGCCGAGGGTGCCAAGAAGGCCGTGGCCGAGGGTCGCGCCAAGGCGAAGGCCAAAGGCGCTGCCGAAGCGGGTGGGGCCACCGCCGCGAAGGCCAAGCCCAAAGCCAAGAAGCAGGACGAGTAGTCGGAGGCCGGCCTTCCGCGTGAAGGCTGGTTGACATGCCGGGCCTCTCCTGGCGATAAGTCCGTCCATGAATGGCGCGACGGCGGATCTTCCGGGCCTGGGCGGATCGATGGCGCTGTCCTTCGTTTCCCTGGGCGTCGTGTGCCTGGTGGCGTACGGCGTATTGAAATGGCTTGGACGGCGGGGCGTTGGTAAATCGACAGGACCGCTGAGGGTCGTCGCGCGCTGTCCGCTTGAGCCCAAGCGTGCGGTGTACCTCATCGAGGCGGCCGGACGATTTTTCCTGGTCGGGGTGGGCGACGGGCCGATGGCGCTGTTGGCCGAACTGGATCGAGGACAGGTTCTTGGTGGAGACGCCGAGGCGGTGTCGCCGACCCCTGGCTTTGCCGCGACGCTGGCCGGAGTCCTGAAGCGGTGAACGCCGCCGTCGCGTTTCTGGGCGTATCGGCCGTGGGGGTTGGAGCTGGCAAGGCGGCCGGACCCCTGGCGTCCCGACCGTTGGTCATGATTTTCGCGATGGCGGCGCTGTCGTTGCTGCCTTTTGTTCTCTTGCTCATGACGAGTTTCGTGAAGATGGCGGTGGTGCTCTCGATCTTGAAGAGCGCCCTCGGAACGTCGCAGATTCCGCCGAATCAGGTCGTGACGGGGATGGCGCTGATCCTGACGTTGTATGTGATGGCACCAACGGGCGAAAGGATGTATGCGGCGGTGGAGCCGTTGCTTGGACGGGCAGCCGGCGCCGAGGTGCTGAGCGGGGAAACGCTGGGGGCGCTGGGGGCGGCGACGCAGGCGGTGCGCGAGCCGCTGCGGGATTTCCTGCTGAAGCACGGCAGTCTGCGGGATCGGGCGGCTTTCCACGCGATGGCGCTGCGCATGCGCACGCCCGAAGAGCGCGCGAAGATCTCGGACCGGGATTTTCTGGTGGTGGTGCCGGCTTTCATGACTTCGGAGCTGCGTCGGGCCTTCGAGATCGGCTTCCTGCTGTTCCTGCCGTTTTTGGTGGTCGACATGGTCGTCGCCAATCTGCTGCTGGCGCTGGGAATGCACATGCTGTCGCCGACCACAGTGTCCCTGCCGTTCAAGCTGCTGCTGTTCGTGCTGGCAGACGGATGGCAACTGGTCATTCGCGGACTCGTCGAGAGTTATGCCTGATTCGCCCACGGTCGAGCTGATCCTGCGGGCTGTGCGGGAGGGGCTGCTGCTGGTGTTGCTGGTATCGGCGCCGCCGCTTCTGGCCAGCTTGCTGGTGGGCTTCCTGGTGGGGGTTCTCCAGGCGGCGACGCAGGTACAGGATCAGACACTGGCTTTCGTGCCGAAGCTGTTGGCGGTGGTGGCGGTGTTGCTGGCGATGGGGCCGCTGCTCGGCGCCCAGATCCTGCGCTTCACGCAGGCGCTCCTGCTGGCCATACCCAGCATCAGGTAAGGCATGGATCTGGACGCACTGGACCTTGAGCGCTGGCTTGTCGCCCTGGGTTTGGGGGCGGCGCGCACGGTGCCGGTCACATGGATGATTCCGGCCTTCGGCGGGCCGGGCGTGGCGGCACCGGTGCGCCTGGGCTTCGGTTTGGCGCTGTCGCTGCTGTGCCTGCCGCGCATTGCGGGTCACGTTCCCGTTGGTTCGGGACCCGCGATGTGGTTGCTGCTACTTGCGCGCGAGGTGGCGGTCGGTGTCAGCATCGGATTTCTGGGTTCGTGCATTTTTCGCGCGGTGGAGGCGGCCGGGCGCATCACAGATACCCTGCGTGGTGCCAGCATGTCCGAGGTCATTTCGCCCGTGTCCGAAGGCCGATCCAGCCCGCTTGGTGAAATGGGTCTGCTTTTGACCGTGGTGATCTTTGCTGAGCTCGGAGGCTTCGCGCAGCTGGCGACGGCCATCGGCCGCAGCTACGACGCGGTCCCGATCGCGCCCCGAGCGGTGCCGGCGCAGTTGGGCGCCCTGGCTGTCCTGGTGACGACGTCGTCGGCGCAGATCTTGGAGTCCGCGCTGGGTCTGGCGGCACCTGCCATCGTGGCGCTGCTGTTGGCGGATCTGGTTCTGGGTGCGATCTGTCGTGTGGCGCCGCAGGTGCCGGTCTACTTTGTCGGCATGCCGCTCAAGGCACTGGCGGGGGTGGGCATCGCGCTGGTGGCGCTCGCGGGGCTGGATGGCGCACTGGTGGCAGCGTTTCATGGCTGGTCAGGGCTAATCGAGAAAGGCTTCTTGCTGTGGCGGTGAAATCGGAACAGCCGACCCCGCACCGTTTGCAGGAGGCCCGACGCAAGGGCCAGGTCGCCGTCAGTCGGGACCTTTCGGGCGGCGTGGTTTTTGTAGTCGCGTTCGGCGCGCTGGCGCTTGGTGCGTCCGCCTGGGTGGGGGGGCTGGTGTCCTACCTTGCAGCGTCCCTGGCGGCAGCCTTCACGGTGCAATCGCCCATGGTGGCCGGTGGCCGGGCGATGAACGCCGCGGTGTCGGCGTCGCTACCCACGTTGGTGTCCGCAACGGTCGCCGCGGGCGTGGTGGGTCTGATGCAGACGAAGGGGCTGTTTAGCTGGGACGCGTTGCGCGTGGATCTGGGCCGGGTGTCACCGAAGGCCAGTCGTGTGGTCAGTGGCGCCGCCTTGGTGGAGGTCGGCAAGGGCTTGCTCAAAGTGTCGGCGGCGGCGCTGCTGGTGTGGCTGACGGTGCGACCGATGCTGCGGCCCATCGCTAACCTCACGGGGGTTTCGCCCCGGGGCCTGTTGTTGGCGTTGGGTCGCATCGGCGCGCGGGTTGGCTGGCGCCTTGGCCTTCTGATGCTGGTGCTGGGCTTGCTGGACTACGTCTGGCAGCGTCGGCGCCATCTGCGGTCGCTGCGGATGACCCGCGACGAGGTCAAACGCGAATTCAAGGACGCCGAGGGCGATCCGCGGCATAAGGCGGAACGGCAGCGCCTGCACCGCGATCTGCTAGAGCAACGAATGATCGAGGATGTCCGAAAAGCCGACTTCGTCGTGGTGAATCCCGATCACATTGCCGTTGCCATCAGGTACGAACGCGATCGCGAGGCCGCGCCCGTGGTCGTCGCCAAGGGGGAACGATTTGTGGCCGAGCGGATCAAGGCCATAGCGCGCGACGCCGGTGTGCCTATCTTCCGTGACGTCAGTCTTGCGCGGTCGTTGCGAGATGTGCAGGAGGGCGACGAGATCCCCGAAGCGTTGTACGAGGCTGTCGCTGAGATCCTTCGGGTGCTGGGCGACGAATCGCAGGCCGGGGCTGTGACGGCGCCACTGCCGGCCGAAGCGCCGTCGTCGCTCTGGAAAAGGGTCTGAACGTCGTCTGAACATCGTTTGATTTGACGGGAAATTTGGTGGCGCGGGGCGGACGGGGGATGGGATATGCTGCCAGCGATGACGAAAGTGAGACCTGTCCGGAAGGCGGTTCTCCCCGTGGCGGGCCTGGGGACGCGCTTCCTTCCCGTTACGAAGGCCATCCCCAAGGAGATGCTGCCGCTGGTGGACGTTCCGGTGGTGCAGGTCATCGTCGAGGAGTGCCTGGCCAGTGGCATTGAAGAAATCATCTTTGTCACGAGCCGCGGCAAGGAACCCATTCTCGACTATTTCGACAGGGCCGCGGATCTCGAGGCGCTGCTCGAGCGGAAGCAGAAATGGAGCGAGCTGGAAATCGTTCGCCACGTCAGCGAAATCGCGCGCATCTCGTCGGTGCGACAGCCGGAGGCGAAGGGCCTTGGGCACGCGGTGCTGTGCGCGCGCGCGGCGGTCGGTGACGAGCCGTTCGCGGTACTGCTGGGCGACGATATTCTAGAGGGGCGCCGGCCGGCGCTGCGGCAGCTGCTGGACGTGTACGAAAGATCGGCCGAGGGTGTGGTCGGCCTGTACCAGGTTCCCGCGGGGCAGGAACATATGTACGGGATCGTCAAAGGCGATCTCGTCGACGAGCGGGTGTACAAGCTGAATCAGCTGGTCGAGAAGCCCGACCCGGGGAAGGCCCCCTCGCGCCTCGCCGTGATTGGGCGGTACGTATTGCCCCCGGAGATTTTCGGCATCCTGGCGAGCACGCCGCCCGGTCGTGGCGGCGAAATCCAGCTGACTGACGCCTTGTCCACCCTGTGCGGAACGCAGGGCTTGATGGGCGTCGAGATCGAGGGTCAGCGTTTTGATGCCGGGGATCGCGCCAGCTACGTCCTGGCGGTGTTGAGTTTCGCGCTTCGCCGGGCAGACATCGGTGCCGCCGTGCGGGCTGGCATCGAGAAGATGCTTTCCGAGGCCTGAGTGCCCGATACGAACGCGTCGGGGCCGACATCTGCGGGCGGCTTGCTGGTGGAGGTCGCCGTTGCGTTGCCCCTGTTCGAGACGTTCACCTACCGTGTTCCCCGGGCCGATGCGGGCCTGACGCTGGGCGCGCAAGTCATCGTCCCCTTTGGCCCGCGCAAGGTGACTGGCTTCGTTGTCGGATTCACGGACCAGGCCCCGCGGCAGCTCAAGGACATTGAGGAAATCGTTGCGGGTGAGCCCGCGCTCGACGAGAGCATCATGGAGTTGTGTCGTTGGGCCGCGGCGTACTATCTGGCGCCGTTCGGTGAGATCTTGCGGGCGGCCCTGCCGCAAGGCGAGCGGGCCTCGGCGGCCAAGCGGGTGCGGCTGACACCACAGGGCGAGCGCCTGCTGGCCCAGGAAAGCGCTGGTGCGATGGGCTTTGCCAGCCTGGCGCTGGACGATGCGGATCGAGCGCTGCTCAAGCGTTTGCGGGTGGCGCGGTCCTTGAGTGTGCGCGCGTTAGAGCGTACGGGCGCAGCAGGGCGTCTGGCGGCGCTACAGGCCAGCGCCCTGGTGGAGGTGGGCGACGAGGTTCAAGGGCGCGTCGGGCGACGCAAGGTGCGCCCCGCTAAGGAACAGGCGTTGATCGCGCCGGAGGGGCCGGCGCCGGCACCCACGTTGCCCGTGCTGACCCAACATCAGGCCGAGGCGTTGCGCGTCCTCGATGACGCCCGCCGCGGTGGCTACGCGACATTTCTGCTGCACGGGATCACGGGTTCGGGGAAGACCGAGGTCTATCTGCGGCTGATCGCGGAAGTTCGTCAGGCAGGCAAGGGCGCGCTTGTGCTGGTGCCGGAGATTGCGCTCACGCCGCAACTGGCTGCCCGCTTTCGCGCTCGCTTCGGCGACGACGTGGCGGTGTTGCACAGCGGCCTTGCGCCCACGGAGAGGCGGGCCGCATGGAGGCGCCTGCGCGCGGGGCAGGTTGGCATTGCCCTCGGTGCGCGGTCGGCGGTGTTTGCGCCAGTGCGCGATCTGGCGGTGGTCGTGGTCGACGAGGAACACGACGGATCCTTCAAGCAGGAAGACGGCGTTCGCTACCACGCGCGCGATCTGGCGGTGGTGCGGGCACAGAAGGCGGGCGCTCTGGCGATTCTTGGCTCGGCCACGCCGTCGCTTGAGACCTATCACAACGTCGAACTGGGTCGCTTTCGTCGCCTGATGTTGCCCACGCGCGCGAATCCGGTTGCGGCGGCGCGCCCGCTGCCGCCGCTTGAGATCGTGGACTTGCGACAGCATCCGCCCGGCCGCGACGGATTGTTGTCGCCCCGGCTGGTCGAAGCCATGACCGCCAATCTGGCGGCCGGCGAGCAGACCATCCTGTTCTTGAATCGTCGCGGCTTCTCGCCGCTGGTCCTGTGCCGGGGCTGCGGCAACATCGTTCGCTGCAACCAGTGCGCGGTGTCGATGACCTACCACCAGGCGTCGAACAAGCTGGTTTGTCACTACTGCGGCGATACGACGGCGCCGCCGTCAGTGTGTCCCAAATGCCGGCGGCCGAGCCTGGAACGGATGGGGACCGGAACGGAACGGGTAGAGAGCGTGGTGCGCGAGCGTTTCCCGACGGCGAGGGTGGCCCGCCTGGACAGGGACACGGCGGGCGTCGGGCGCGCGAGCAAGCTGGACGCGGTTCTTGCCAGTGTCGCCAAGGGGGATGTGGACATCCTGGTTGGCACACAGATGGTCACGAAGGGGCACGATTTTGCCGGCGTCACTTTGGTTGGCGTCCTGCTGCCGGACCAGGGCATGCACCTGCCCGATTTTCGCGCGGCCGAGCGCACCTTTCAGATATTGGAACAGGTGGCGGGCCGGGCCGGGCGGGGCGAACGGCCCGGCCGTGTGATTGTCCAGACCTACAGTCCCGACTACCCCGCGATCGTTGCGTTGCTGACGCACGATTACGAGGGATTCGTGCGCGATGAGCTCAAGCGACGACAGGAAGCGCGCTATCCGCCTTTCGCTCGCATGGTGGCGCTGCGCCTGGATGGGCCTGATGCCAGGTCTGTCGAAGCGGCGGCCGGCCAGATCTGCGAGGCGGCCCGCGCGGCGGGCGGTGGAGCCGTTCGGGTGCTGGGACCGTCGGAAGCGCCGATCGCCATCTTGCGTGGACGGACGCGCTGGCAGGTCTGGTTATCGGGGACGGATCGCGGCGCCCTGGTCGTAGCGGCGCGTGGGGCCGCTGCCGTTCCACTGCCGCGCGGGATCCGACTGGCGGTTGACGTCGACCCCCAAAGCGTTCTTTGATGCCCGCCGTGCTGGTGTTGATCGTCGCTGGTATTCACGAAGGCGATGTTTTGCGCGCTGACCTGCTAACCGGCGGCTGCCAGGCAGAAAGTGTCACCTCGCTTGGGGCAGCGGGGATCTGGCTGGCAAGTCGTCAGGCCGATGCGGTGGTGTTTGCGACGGGTTCGGCGGCTGGCGATCCGGCGGCAGCGCTGCGGAAGTTGCGGGGCCTGATTGGCGGCGACCGAAGGCTATTGTGTGTGTGCGAGGCCCAGGAACAGCCGGGTGTTACGGGGTTGGCCGATGCGGTCTTGCCGCGCCCGTTGGCCCCGGGTGCTGTCGTCACGCAGGTGCTGGCGCTGTCGGTCGCAGACATCGACATCGACGCCGCTGTCGAG
The DNA here is from genome assembly GCA_025350815.1 of Myxococcales bacterium. Lineage (GTDB taxonomy): Bacteria > Myxococcota_A > Polyangia > Fen-1088 > Fen-1088 > JANXXE01. The sequence continues at coordinate 10,027 of JANXXE010000181.1, forward strand.
TCCGAATTGTTCGCGCCGACGGCGCACAGGACGTCGGAGTTGCCCCGAGAGGTGGTGGACAGCCTGCTGGCCGACAGCCTGACAGCGGGAGCCAGCTCGGACGTGGTGACCGCCGATGCGACGCCCACCGTCGGGGATTTGGCGGATCAGGACTTACCCCTGCTGCTGGGTCGCCTGTTTGTGGAAGGCGCCACGGGTCGCCTGACCTTGCGCCACGGCGGGGTCGACAAGGCCATCTACTTCGAGGCCGGACGCCCGGTACTGGCCACCTCCACCGACGTGGCGGATCGGATGATCGAGATGCTTCTGCGCGAGGGCAAGCTTGGCCCCGAGCAACACGCCGAGGCCTTGCGTGCGGCGGCCGACACGGGACGGCGCATGGGTGCGTTGCTGATCGACCTCGGTATCATGAAGGGCAGCGAACTGCTGCCGGCGGTTCGTCAGCACTACGAAGGAATCGTGCTGTCGCTGTTTGCCTGGACGCGCGGGCAGTGGCAACTGGAGCCGGGTGTGATTGCGGACCCAAGGCGGGTGCGGCTGTTGCGCCATCCGGCGGCGTTGGTCGACGAGGGTCTGCGTCGGGGATTTTCGGCCGATCGCGTGCGGGCGCGCCTGGGGTCCGCGCAGAACGTGTTTCGCCTGGACACGCACGGCGGTGCATCAGATGTGTTGTTGGAGATTGGTCGAGACGTTGCCGAGAAGCGTGTCTCGTTGCTGTTTGATGGCGCACGCAGTCTGCAGGAGGTGATTCGCGCCAGTCGGGCACCGGAGGAAACGGTGCTCAGGCTGTCGCTGGCGCTGTCGGTGTTCCAGGTGCTTGTGGCGGTATCGCCCGGCCATGCAAACGAGCGTGGCCAGCCTCGCGATCGCCAAATCGCACGCGATCGGATCATCGCCCGCTACGCGCGGGTGGTCGAAGGCGACTACTTTCAGGTGCTGGGCGTGCCGCGCGACGCCAGCGCACAAGAAGTGCGGCGCGCCCACGAATCGCTCGGGCGTGATCTGGCGGTCGAGGCCACCGGTCCCGCCCTGGCCAGTGAACTGGCCGCCGAGATCGCCGCCATTCGTGTTGTGATGGACGAGGGCCTGCGCGTCCTGTCGAGCGATCGCACGCGGTCGAGCTACCAGGCCAGCCTTCCCCCGGTAACGGTTGGAACATGATCGGCCGCCTGAAGGTTGTGTTTTTCGGATCGCCGGCATTCGCTGTGCCGTCGCTGGAAGCCGTCGCGGCTGTTCACGACGTCGTGTGTGTGGTGACGCAACCCGATCGGCCGGCGGGTCGGGGCAAGAAGCTGACGGCGCCGCCCATCAAGGATGTGGCGGGTCGGCTGGGACTGCGCATTTTGCAGCCCACGGGGCTCAAGGACGCGCAGATTGCGACTGACCTGGCAGTTTTGGGGGCGGACATATTCATCGTCGTGGCATACGGACGCTTGTTGCCGCCGGCGGTCCTCGCCATTCCGCGTCGGGGCGCCTGGAACGTGCACGCGTCGCTGTTGCCCAGGCTACGTGGCGCGGCGCCCATCCAGTGGGCCATCATTCGCGGCGATGCTGTGACCGGCGTGTGCGTGATGCAGATGGAGGCGGGGCTGGACACCGGACCGGTTTTGGCCCGGGCCTCGTCGCCAATCGTGGCTGACGACACCACCGCCACCTTGTCGCCGCGCTTGGCGACATTGGGATCGCGGCTGCTGGTCGACACGCTGCCGCTGATTGCGGCCGGCACCGCCCGGGCCGAGGCACAGGACCACGCGCGCGCCACGCTGGCCCCGTTGCTGCGCAAAGAAGACGGCGAAATTGATTTTCAGGCGTCCGCCCGCGAGGTGTCCGCGCGGGTGCGGGGCGTTGATCCTTGGCCCGGCGCGACCGCGGCGCTTTCCCATGGACCCATGAAACTGTTTGCCCCGACTGTCGTGGCGGGGCAGGGGGCACCGGGCGAGATCTTGGGCGCGACGTCGCAGGGCCTGCTGGTGGCGTGCGGGGTCGGGGCGGTTGCGTTCGCACAGCTTCAACTTCCGGGGCGCAGTCGCTTGCCGGCCGCGGCGGTGCTGGCGGGGCATCCACTGCCGCCGGGCACTCGTCTGGGCGGCAAGGTATAGTGCGACGGTGAGCATTCGCATAGCGCCCTCGCTGTTGTCCGCTGACTTCGCGCGCCTTGGGGAAGAGGTGCGCGCGGCCGAAGCTGCTGGCGGCGACGTGATTCATGTCGACGTGATGGATGGCCGCTTCGTCCCGAACATCACCATCGGTCCCTTGGTCGTCAAGGCGGTTCGTGCGGTCACGCGCCTGCCGCTGGATGTTCATCTGATGATCGTCGAGCCCGAGCGCTACATCGATGCCTTCGCCGCCGCGGGCGCCGACACGTTGATGGTGCATCTGGAGGCCTGCGTTCACTTGCACCGCACCATCCAGCAGATTCGCCAGTTGAACAAACGTGCGTCCGTGGCATTGAACCCGCACACACCCATCGATGGACTGAATCTGGTGCTGCCTGATCTTGCGTCCGTCTTGATCATGACGGTCAACCCCGGCTTCGGAGGGCAGGCCTTTATCCCCGAGGTGTTACCGAAGATTCGTGCGCTACGTGCCGAGATCCTGCGGCGCGGCCTGTCGGTAGACATTGTTGTCGATGGGGGCGTCGGTCCGGGGACGGCCGCGCTTGTGGCCGAGGCCGGTGCCAATGTTTTGGTGGCGGGTGCTGCGGTGTTTGGCCAGAAGGACTACCGGGCGGCCATCGCCGCGATTCGCGCCGACGCCGAACGCGGGGCCGTCGCGGGCCCGAAAAGCTAATCAGCGAGCCTTGCGCCTCGCCGAATTGCTTTGCCCTCTTGCCGCTGCCACCGACGCGGGTGCGGCCCTTCCGCCCGACACGGCACTGCGCTGTTCGCCGACCCATTCTTTTAAGGGCTAAACGCGAAGGTGACTTTCAGGCCGCCATGGTCAAACCCACAGGGCCATCGGACGGTAGTAGAGTCCGCCCCATGAACATCGACCTCGGCCGTGAAACTGTGGGGAAGGCGGTCGAGGTGGCCGACGGATTCTGGATGATCGCCACGCGGCACCGGCCTGGCCTGTCAAAGAGAATGTTCGAGATCAACAACCGAAGTCTTGTGTTTCGACTGAACGACACGACGACGGGCGGGCCGGTGTTGCTGGTGGCCAACGCGGTCGATCCCGAGCAGTCGATCGGTGAGGTGCGTCGACTGGAACGCGAAACAGGGCTGCCCGTTCGCTACGTGGTTTCGGTTGGCGGCGGGCACCATCTGCACATGGCACCGTGGATCGAGGCTTTCCCTGAGGCGACGTTCTTGTTGCCGCCGGTTCGCATACCCCGCACCCGCAATGGCCAGAAGCTCATGGGATCGGCACGGGTGAAACTGATGGATCTCGAAGATCCCTTGCCACAGTTCAAGGGCCAACTGGACGCGGTGCTATTCCATGGCCTGGTGGGCTTCGAGGATCACATGACCGCCGGTGAAGGCGGATCCGACGGGCCGTTTGCGATGATCAAGATGATGGCGATGATGATGGGCGGGCCGAAGGATCCCGTGGATGAGCTGTGGTTGCATCACGTGCCGACCGGCACAGTCATCGCGGGTGAGAACCTGGCCTGGTACTACCCGAAAGACGAATACGCGAAGCTTCCCTTCATGGGCAAGAAGATGCTGAAGCCCGACAAGGTGTGGCTGATGCAGATGGCCCGGAGGGCAAAGGATCCCGAGATCGTCGCCGCCTGCTGGAAGAAGATCTTGGCGTGGCCCGCGAAGGCGCTGATGACGTATCACGATCCGGCCACGCGTGCGATCACGACGGACCCGCGCGCGTCACTGGAAGCGGCCGTACGCGAGGCCAAGCAGCTTTAGCGGATTGGGCGTTTTCCCGGGCGGCCGATGACCGCGACCATGCGCGGTCGCGGACTTAGACTTGTCGGGGCGAGAAAATTCGAACCTTCGATCTTTCGGTCCCGAAAGCAGAGGGGCACCATCGCAGGGAGGGGCCGGATCCTTTGCAAAAAAGGGCGTAACGATTACAGGTGGGGAGGGCGGCGGAGTCCAGCCGTCCCAGCCGGTAGCACGGAATACTGGGAATTTTACTACCCGATCTACTACCCAAACCGCCGGGCGAGCCGGGGGAGCCGAAAAGCCTGGGGTTGTGGCGCGGGGTGGGGCGGCGGCGGCCACCAAGCCGACGCTGGTCGACCTGGGGCTGCTGTGGGGTGGGCGGGACCGGCTGCTCCGGGTGGGGGAGGTGGCGGAGCGGCTGACGGTCGGGGCGTCGGCGGTTCCCGGTGGCGAAGAGGAAAGGCAGGAAGCGCCCACCTTCCCCGTAGCCGGCGTCCCGCCGGGTCCTACCGCCGGGAGCATCGCCTGTGGCAGGGTGATCCCTCGGGTCTATGGCGATCTTCGAGCGCATCGTGGGAATCAACTACTCCGGGGCGAAGACGCCCACAGAGAGCCTGCCGGCCTTGCGGGTATTCGCGTCGGACGGACTTGCAGCCCCGGCTGAGATAGCCCCTCCTGCAAGCCCGAAGAAGTACTGGACGCGTAAGGGCGTAGCACACTGGCTGGTAGAACAACTCGGACTTGTCGATGGTCCGCGGACGCTGGTCGGGATCGACCATGCGTTCTCGTTCCCGCTCCGGTACTTCGAGGCCCACCGTATAGCGCCGGACTGGTCAGTGTTTCTCGACGACTTTCAACGCCACTGGCCTACGGATGATGACCATCTGTACGTCGACTTCGTGCGCGACGGCCTTCACGGAAGCGGGCGCGCGCGGGGAGGGCACGCCCGCTGGCGGCGGCTGACAGACGATAGGGCGGCTGCGAAGTCGGTGTTCCAGTTCGATGTTCCTGGGCAGGTCGCCAAGTCGACGCACGCAGGGATTCCATGGCTCCGCTTTCTTCGGCAGCAGCTGGGCGAGCGCGTGCAGTTCTGGCCATTCGATGGCTGGGCGTTGACTGGCCGATCCACGATCGCGGAGGTGTATCCAAGTCTGTGGAATCGCGGTTTTGCGCGAGAGCTCCGCACCGAGGACCAGCACGACGCGTTTTCTATCGTCGAGTGGCTGCGCCGCTCGGACCGTGCCGGGCAGCTGGCCCCGGTGTTCCGACCCGACCTGTCCGACGCCGAACGCGCTGTTGCCGCCGTCGAGGGATGGATTCTCGGAGTCGCGTAGCAAGCCCGGCGTGTCAGGATCGCTTGCCGGTAGGCGTGCTGCGCGAGGGCGTATTTGGCCACAGCGTGATCCCTCTCGGCACAGAGGATGAGGCCGATGGGCGGGTTTTCGCCTGGGACCGTCCAGTGCTCGCGGGCGTAGTTCAGGTAGAGGTGCATCTGCCCGGCGTCAGCGTGCGTGAACTTGTCGAGCTTGAGATCGATGATGATCAGGCACCGCAGGCGTCTATGGAAGAACAGGAGGTCTATCCGGTACCATTCATCGCCGATGCGCAACCGCCGCTGCCGTCCGACGAAGGTGAAGTCGCCTCCCAACTCCAGGAGGAATTCTTCCAGCTTCGCGATGAGGGCCGCCTCGAGATCTGACTCGGAGTACTCATCCTTGAGGGCCAAGAACTCGAGGAGGAAAGGATCTTTGATCTGTTCTTCGGGCGTGATGGAATCCGACGCGGTGCCGACGGACGCGCGCTGGAGCATCGTCACTTTGTTCTTGGAGAGCGCGGTTCGTTCATAGAATTGGCTTCCGATCTGGCGGTTCAACTGCTTGGTCGTCCAGCCGCCGCGGAGAGCTTCGGTCTCGTAGAACCGGCGGGCCTCTGGGTTGCGCACGGCCAGCAGCCGGACGTAGTGCGACCATGGCAGCGGGAAGTGGGTGGTCGCGGGGAGGACGCCGTCGCCCACTGATTGTCCAGACGGCGTCTGGACTTTCTGGGACCGTGCGGAGGGGGGCAATTTCCCAGACGAGATCTGGAGAATGCTGCGGTATGCCATGTAGAAGCCGCGCATCTGGGACAGGTTCGCGCGGCCGAAGCCACGTCCGAAGCGAGCTTGAAGGTCGGCGGACAATCGGACGATCAGCTCCTCTCCATAGCCTGCTCTCTCGGCCCCGTGCTGCTCTTGCTCGACGATGCGGCGCCCGATCGCCCAGTACGTTGCGGTCATGATGGCGTTCACCGACCGCACCGCCCCGCTGCGGGCCGCATCGACGAGCCGAACCACGTCCGCCAGCACGGTAGCGTAGCCCTCACCGGGAGGCGATCGCGTCGGCGCTTTCTTCGGAGGCACGGCCCCGGAGAGTGCCGTGCCGATGCCCTAACGGCAAGCGGTCACGGCGAGCCAATGCGTGGTCGGGGCGCTGGCGGCGCACGCCGGAGCGACGGTGCTGCCGAGAAACAGTCCGACGGGACCGAAAAGGCCTGGATGAGAACGGATAGGAAGAAATCGAACTTCCTGATAACCGGTCCCGAAACCAGAGGGGCACCGTCGCAGGGGGGGGCGGATCCTAACGGGGCGACACGGCGGCCACGCCTCGACCCGGCGAGGAAGGATTGGAAAGGATCCTCGCGGGTTTAGGTCTGTCGGGGCGAGAGGATTCGAACCTCCGACCTTTCGGTCCCGAACCGAACGCGCTACCAGGCTGCGCCACGCCCCGATACGAACTACATACGAGCGGCGGAATCTACACGGCGGGGCCCCATCTCGGCAACAAAAAGGATGACTCCTGTGGGAGGCCGGCGTTAATCCTCGGGCTCGTCGCGCCGCCCCGGGTCCCCGGGCACTCCCTGGTCGAGATCCTCCCCCGAAAGCGGTTGGCTGATCCGATACCCGTCCGACAGCCACGAGCCGAGGTCGGCGGACTTGCAGCGTGCCGAACAGAACGGGCGAAACGCGGCGCCCAGGTCAGGCTGCGGGATTTCGCGCTTGCAGGTGGGACAGTTTCGCTGCGCCAACGCCCCTGCCATACCACGCGCATCGCCGGCCCGCCAAGCCGTCGCTGTGTTACGTTGTCCGCCAGTGAAGCGCGTCCTTCTGTGCAGCGCCCTGGCGTTCGTTGCCGCTTGCCAGGGTCCCAGTCTGCTGCGAAGGCCGACCGACAACACCAGCTCGGTCGTCAGGGCCTTTCCTGAACCGCCGGACGGGAGAAAGACACGCGTGTTAGTTCGCCTCGACAATGGTCTTGCAGTTCTTCTTGAGGAAAACCACGCAGCCCCCGTGGTGGCGTTTCAGGCCTGGGTGGGCATCGGTTCCGCCGACGAGCCGCCCGAACTGGCAGGCATCGCGCACGTCTTCGAGCACATGCTGTTCAAGGGGACGAAGAAGCGCGGCGTGGGCCAAGTGGCGCAAGAGGTCGAGGCGGCCGGCGGCGAAATCAACGCCTGGACCAGCTATGACGAGACCGTCTATCACTTGGTCCTCGCCAGCGAGTTTTTCGACACCGGCATCGACATACTGGCTGACACGCTGATGAATTCCACCTTCGATGCAGGTGAGCTTGAACGCGAGCGCAAGGTCGTCCTCGAGGAAATCAAGCAGGGCCTCGATGATCCTGATCGCGTGGCAGCGCAGGCGCTGTTCCACGAGGCCTTCGACGTTCATCCCTATGGCCGCCCGGTCATCGGCAGCGAAGGTACCGTACGCCGCATGACCCGTGCCGATCTGCTGGGCTTCTACAAGAATTACGCGGTCGCTTCCAACGTGACCTTGGTTGTCGTCGGCGATTTTGACAGCCAGAAGGCCACTGCGGCCATCAAGGCGGCATTCGGCGGTATGGCCAAGGGGCGTCCCATGCCGCCCCGGCGGCCGCAGCCGCCCCAGACGCGATTCCGTGCCGCCGCCGCCGCGCGCGACATCAAGGAAGCCCAGTTGCTGTTCGGTTTTCGCACCCCGACGGTGAACCACGCGGACG
>JANXXE010000202.1 GCA_025350815.1 Myxococcales bacterium
GATTCGTCACATCTCGGGTTGGCTCCGCTCGGATTGAGCGCGGTCGGCGGAGGTGGGTGGTGTGTCAGTTTTCGCGGCGTCCGAGGCCGCTCGGCCGTCTGCGGCCGATGCCAAGCCGAGGCCGAGCGCGTGGCAGCGCAGCGGCCGTATCAGCGCGTCCGCGAAAACTGACACACCACCCACCTCCGCCGACCGCGCTCAATCCGAGCGGAGCCAACCCGAGATGTGACGAATCATGAGAGCCGCGCACTAGCCGCCGGCGGGGCGCAGACGTGCCGACAGTTTCGCCATCAAGATGGGCAACATGGCCGACAGCACCAGGGCAACGAACGCCACGGCGGGCATGCCTTCAAGTCCGCCGCCCGGGCGTTCGTGCAAAATGCGCGCAGACAGGATCGCGCCCAGCGCCGCGGACAGGTGTTGTACGGCGGACTGCGCGGACATGAAGCGTGCGCGCTCGCTGGGTGGTGGGACGCGCGAGGTCAGCGCGTTCATGGCGACCGCCCGCACGGAATTGGCCAGCATCAGGCCCACGAAGATCGCCATCACGGGCAGGCCCCGCACGGGGTGAATGAAACCGGCCGCCAGATCGAAGACCATCAGAACGCTGCCGACGACGCCCACCACGGTCGCGCCCCGCCGGTCCACCGCCGCACCCGCAAGGCGCATGGCGAAGAAGCTGATGATGCCGCCGACGAGGTACAGAAGCCCGAGGCGACCGCGGGGATAGCCGACGTTGAACTGAAAGTACGCCGAGATGTTGGGCACCACGGCGAACACGCCCATCATGACGACGGAGGTGCAACTGAGCGACAGCAGCGTCGTGGGGCTCAAGAGAAACGAGCGAAGGCCGCGCGGGCTTTCGCCCCCTGTCTGCTGGCGCGCCCGGGCGGGGAGGGCGGGCATCAGCAGCAGGGCGGCGGTCACGACCAGTACGCCGAGGGCGGCGACCGCGAAGAATGGCAGCCGCCAGCCGCCCAGGCGTGACAGTTCGAGGCCCGCGGGCACGCCCAAGACGGAGGCGACCGAGAACGCCCCCATGACGGCGCCCATGGCCTTGCCCCGACGGGCGGGCGGGACGACATCCGTCAGGATCGACAGGGCAAGGGAGGTCGCCGGGCCCCCGAAGGCGCCTGCCAGGATGCGCGCCGCGATGAGCTCGCCCGAGCCGCGCGCGAAACCACCCGCTGCGGTTCCCAGCACCAGACCCAGCATCGCCGTTGCCAGCGCCTTGCGCCTGTCGAATCGATCAAGAAACAGCATCCCGACCATGCCCGCCAGCGCGGCCGCGGCGGTGTAGCTGCCGCCGACGATGCCCAGGCGCGACGATGGGATCCCGAGGGCTCTCGCGAAATCGGGACCGAGCGGCATCACCATCATGAAGTCCAGGACGTTCACGAATTGCACGGCCGCCAGCAGGAAGACGATGCGGCGTTCTGACGAGGGGACGTCCATTGGTGCAGCGCCGGGCCTTCAGGCGCCAACGACCCACTGCTTTTCCCCCGTGGGCGGAATCTTTACAACTGCCTGTGACGCGATCGCTTATCGCCAGGTGATCGCTGGTACAATTCGCGCCATCGTGCCAGGCACAAGACAGATCGCTGCGATCGTTGCGGTCGTCCTTGCGGTGGCGGTCGTTGTCCTATGGTGGGTGCGCCGATCGGACGTGCCCCTAGGTGGGGCTGCGAAGCCGAGCGCTGGGGCGCCGTTGCCGCGGTTGCTGGGTGCGGGCGGACCTCGACCGGGTGGGGCGGCCGGCGCGGCGGCGGCTGATCACGGCGGTGCGCCCACGGCCCAGACAGTTCCCGTGATGATGAAAGAATGGCGCGACGGGATCATCAACAAGGACCAGGAATCGGTCATGGCTATCGACCTGGCGTTTCACAACTACCCGGCCGAATTTCGGGACGAGCTGCTGAGAAGCGCGGAGCACGATGAGGAGCCGCGGGTGCGCGCATTTTCGACCCGGGTTATCGGGAACTTGAAGATGCAGGGCGCAGCCGAGTTGCTGCGGCGCCTGCTTGGCGACAAGAGCGAATTCGTTCGCCACAACGCTGCCTGGGCGTTGGGCGAGATTGGCGACCGGCAGGCGGCGTCCGAAATTCGTCGTCTGGCAGCGAAAGATCCGGCGCCGGCAGTCCAAACGGCGGCCCGCGAGGCCCTCAAGCGGATCGAATCAAGGCCCTGAAGGGGCCTCTTTAGTTCAGGTTGACGTCGAAGGTGACGTCCAAGTCGGCCGCCGGCTTGCCCCCGGCGGCGTTCCAGTGGGCTTGCAGATCGCCCACAAAATGCGTCGTGACCAGATCCCATGTCGTGACGTTCAGCTTCATCGTCGTGGGCAGTCCCGAGACAACCGCGCCCATGTCGTTGGAAAGGACGAATTCGTGGTTTTTGGGATCGGTCAGCATGCCCTTGCTTGGCCCGGGTCCGCCCAGCGTCAGTCGCGCGCCGTTGCCGTTGCAACTGAGCGACCACATCATCGAACTGGCCACGTAGACGGACGCCTTGCCGGATTCGCAGGCAGTGGTCGATTTGGCAGTGCCGATGGTGAACGTCGCCTTGACGCCTGAAAGCATCGTCGGGCCGTCCCTGCCAGCATCGGGGATGACAGCGGCCGCGTCCCGTGTCGTGTTCGTGTCCGCCGTGACCATTCCATCCTGACTGGCTGGCGCGCCATCGTGAGTCGTCGACCCGACCGCGGCGCTGCCGTCAGCGGTTTTGGGTTGGCCCGCGCCCCCACCCCCGCACGCGACGGTCGCGACAGCCAGCAACGAGGCACCTAGCGCGACCACGCGGGAACCGAAACAGAGGCTCGTCATGTAGGTGAATCGTACATGGCCCCGAGGGTTGTGGCGTGGGAAAGCGACGTGTTCTCGATGTCATGACAGAAAGGTCAACGATTTCGTGATTTCCTTGTTGTTGATGGTGAGGGTTTCGAAACCATTGGTGAGGGTCGCCGGTGTGTGGGGGCGGTCGCCTCGGCACTGCCTTGCCGCTGTCTTTTTACAGTTGTTTGCATGGCGTGTTCTAATGACCTGTGGAGCTGGCGTGATGGAGGGCAGCGCGACATGGTGACTTTCTTCAGGCGCCTTTTCGGGGCGGATGAGGGGCAGGACCGCCCCCCGCAGGACATGTTGATCGTGCGACCCGAGGCACAGCGCACCGTGGGCACCTGGAAGTCGGTGCCGCGGGCCTACGTCGAGTTGCTCGGCCAGGCCCCCATCACGAACACGTTCCGCGTGACGATCGAGGTCGTTCACATCGATATCCGACGCTCGGGCGTGGTGGGCGATGCCACGAACGTGCGGGCGATCTTCGCAGCGACCGAGATCCCGCCGCAAGCGACGGTGGACCTGGTATTCAACATCTGTGCGTCGCCGGTTTTCTCGTCGGTGGGACCCTGGCTGCTGGCGGATCTCATCCTGTGGGACACAGACGGCCGGCGGCACAAGCTGACCGAGGTCCGGTTTCGCGATGCCGACGCCGACGACGCCGCAGGCGGCTAGATCTTCTTGTTCTTGAACAAGTCGCCCAGGGTGCCAAGTCGCCCGGGTGCGGCCGACCGGGCCGCCGCCGCAAGGTCTTCGGGATCGACCGCATCGGTGCGATCACCCAGTCCCAGCGACAGGCGGCGGCGCTCGGGGTCGACGGACAACACCGTTACTTCGACCGCCTGACCGGGCTTGACCGCCTCGCGCGCGTGGCGCAGAGGCTTGCCGGCGCCAAGTTCGCCCATGGGCAAAAGGCCCTCCAGGCCAGGCGCCAATTCGACGAAGGCGCCGAAGGGTTCGACGCGCGTCACCGTGCCGTTGATCTTGGTACCGGCGGAAAATCGCCGGGACACCTCATCCCAGGGATCGGGGGCGAGCGCCTTCAGCGACAGGGAAATCTTTTCGGGGCGTCGTGGGTCGTCGGTCTTTTCGATCTTCAGGATCTGGACCTCGACCTGTTGCCCAGGCGCCAGCACGTCTCCTGGGCGGGCCGTGCGGGAATGGCCAATCTCCGATACGTGCAGCATGCCCTCGATGCCGCCGAGATCGATAAAGGCGCCGTAATCCTTCAGGGTCGTCACCACGCCGGCGACAACCGCACCCACGGTCAGGCGGGCGCGCGTCTCGGCACCGCGCACGCGGGCCTCTTCTTCCAGCAGAATCCGGCGGGACACCACGATGTTGGCGCCCCGGCGATCGTCTTCGTAGCGTGTGATTCGGAAGGTCAGTTTTCGCCCCACGAAGGCCGCGGGATCCTCCACGTGGCGCAAGTCCAGCTGTGACACGGGGCAGAACGCGCGCGCGCCTGACACCAGCACCTCGGCGCCGCCCTTGATAATGGCGGTGACGGTGCCCTCTACGGGCGCGCCCAGCGCGAACGCCTGCGCCAGTTCGGCCTGTGCGTCTGGGCCCCGACCAAAGCTTCTGCGCAGGACCACGCCCCCGGATTCGCCGCCCAGGTCGACAACGCGCGCCTCGACCATGTCACCGACTGCCGCCGTGAGCTTGCCGTTGGCGTCGTGCAGTTCGATCAGATCCAGCATCGCCTCGGACTTGTCACTGCCAAGATCCACGAAGGCCTGTTCCCGTCCGATGGAAACGATGCGGCCGCGGACGGTGTCGCCCAGGCCGATCTCGTTGCGGGCCCGGCGAGGAGCTTTCTTTTCGAACTCCTGCAGCAGTTTTCCGAAGTCTTCGCCAGCGTCGTCCTTGGGCATGGGTCGAGTCGGTTTAACTCGTTGGCTCGACGGAGGCAACCGGGCGGCTGCGGCGGCCGGGCAGCGGACCGGCGTGCTAGTGCACCGCCGTCGAAATAGCGTCGATGCCGAGGCCGACAAGCCGGGCCAGCGGCGAGGCGCGACGACGTGGAATACCCGTAGGTATTGGGAGGAGGAGCAACGAAGCGGCTGGCCCGGATCGTCGGCCGAACATGATGCTATTTCGACAGCGGTGCACTAGCGTTCACCGGCGATGAATGCGCCTATGGATTCAGTCTCACCGCGGGGCGGAATCGTTCGCGGCGCGCGGCGCCCGCCGGGCTGGGTGGCCCCTGGTCCGACGCCCCCGTCGCCGTCGGAAGCCACTGACCTGTGGCCCGGCCCCGACGAGGATCTGTGCTGGCTGGCCGGAAACTGGCGCATCTTGCAGCGCCTGGACGGTCATCGCTTTTCTCTTGATGACCTGCTGACCGCGCACTTCGCGTCGGAGGCGACGGCGGTGGCACCCGCGCGCGTCCTGGATCTGGGCTGCGGCATCGGCAGCGTGCTGTTGTTTGTGGCTTGGCGCCACGCCGGGGCCCGCTGCGTTGGTGTCGAGGCCCAGCAAGTTTCGGCCGCCCTGGCGCGTCGATCAATCGCATGGAACGGAGCCGCGCAACGCGTGTGCGTCGCGGAGGGGGACTTTCGCGACCCGCGGATCCTGGCGGGACAGGCGCCGTTCGATCTGATAACCGGCACGCCGCCCTATTTCCCGATCGGTACCGGCGTCGAATCCGACGGCATTCAGCGCGGACCTTGTCGTTTCGAACACCGCGGTGGCGTGGAGGCGTATTGCGCCGCTGCGGCGCGAGTTTTGGCACCGGGCGCGCCGCTGGTGCTGTGCGAGGCGTTTGCGCAACGCCACCGGGTGTCGGGGGCCGCCGCTGCGTCGGGCCTGGTCATCGAGCTTGGCCGGGACGTGGTGCCGCGCGCGGGCAAGCAGCCTCTGTTCACGCTGTTCCGCCTGCGGCAGGCGGCGCACGCCCTGCCGTCGGTGAGCGAGCCGCCGCTGGTCGTGCGCGACGCCGCGGGCCGGCGCACCGAAGAATTCGTGGCCGTGCGAGCGGCGATGGGGATGCCGCCGTGAACCGCCCGGCGGTGTAAAAGGACCCCTATGGGATCGGTCATTCGCTGGGGCATTCTGGGTACCGGGCGCATCGCCCATGAATTCACGGCGGCATTGAGGCTGCTGCCCGACGCCGAGGTGGTGGCCATTGGCTCGCGCACGGCCGACAAGGCCGCTGCGGTCGGCGAGGCGCTGGGGATCCCGCGGCGGCATGGTTCGTACGAGGCCCTGGCGGCAGACGCCGAGGTGGACATCGTGTATGTGGCCACTCCACACGCGCTGCATAGGGACAACACGCTGCTGTGCCTGGCGGCCGGCAAGGCGGTGCTGTGTGAGAAGCCCTTGGCACTCAATCACGTCGAAGCAACCCAGATGGTGCGCGCGGCCCGCAGCAAAGGGCTGTTCCTCATGGAGGGCATGTGGACGCGCTTCTTTCCGGCACTGCGCGCCGTGCGCGAACGTATTGCAGCGGGGGACATCGGCGAGCCCCGGATGCTTCACTGTGACTTCGGTGTTCGCAACGACGCGCGCCTGGGCGGCCGTCTGTTCGACCCGGCTCTTGGCGGCGGGGCGTTGCTGGACGTGGGCGTCTACCCGGTGGCGCTGTCTTCGATGCTGTTCGGATCGCCCGTAAGGATTGCGGGGGTCGCGCACCTTGCCGCCGGTATCGACGAGCAGTGCGGGATGGTTTTGTTGCACGCGCGCGGGGAACTGTCGGTGCTGTCCGCCGCCGCCCGCACCATCACGGGTAACGAAGCGCTGATCGCGGGCACCGCCGGCCGCATCCGCCTGCACGAATCATTTTGGCAGCCGCGCGACGTTACACTGTCGCGTCCCGGCCGCCCCGACGAGCGGCTGTCCTTCCCGGCGTCGGGCGGCGGCCTCGAATACGAAGCCGCCGATGTCATGCGCTGCCTGCGCGCCGGGAAGATCGAAAACGAACTGATGCCCCTCGACGAGAGCCTTTCCACGATGCGCACGCTCGACGAGCTGCGTGCGCATTTCGGACTGGTCTACCCGACCGAGACAGCGCGGGACGGTTAGCCGCCACCTTCTTCGAAGTGGTAACCGGCCTCGCCGTGGTCGCTCTGGTCGAGTCCCTGCTGTTCTTCGTCGGTGTTTGGGCGCAATCCGACGACCGCCTTGACGATGAACGCGATGACGATGGTGGCCACCACGGACAGCGTCAGCGTAAAACCAATGGCCTTGAGCTGTTCCAGCCACAGGGACTTGCCGACGATCTGTGCCAGGTTCGTGTTGAGGTTCGAGTTCACCTCCGGAGTCGCGAAGAACCCCGTCACAAGAGCGCCCAGGGTGCCGCCCACGCCGTGTACGCCGAAGGTGTCGAGGGCGTCGTCGTACTTGAAGATCGCCTTGAGTTTGGTGCACGCCAGGAACGGCACGACGCCGGCCAGCACGCCGATCATGACAGCGCCGGTGGCGTTCACGAAGCCGGCCGCCGGGGTGATGACCACCAATCCGGCGACCACGCCCGAACAGAAGCCGAGAACGGTGGGCTTTCCGCGCGTGGCCCACTCCAGCAGCGGCCAAACGCAGGACGCAATGGCGGCGGCCAGCGTCGTCGTCATGAAGGCGTTGGCCGCGATGCCGTCGGCCGCCACCGCGCTACCGGCGTTGAAGCCGTACCAGCCCACCCACAACATTCCGGTACCCACCATGGTGAGAACCAGGCTGTGCGGTACGAAGGCCGCGTGACCGAAACCTTTCCGTTTGCCGAGGATGATGCACAGAACCAGGGCGGTCCAGCCCGAGGACATGTGCACGACCGTTCCGCCGGCAAAATCGATCGCCTTGATGGACGCCTTGGCGTTCCACACCCCGTTCATCATGCCGTCGATGCCCCACACCATGTGGGCCAGGGGGAAATAGACGACGAACATCCACAGAAGGATGAACAGCATGATGGCCGAGTACTTCATGCGTTCAGCTATCGCGCCGACAATCAGCCCGGGTGTGATGATCGCGAACATCAGCTGGTACATCGCGAAGACGTTCTGCGACACCCAGTACGCGTAGTCGCCGTTGGGGGTGGCGTTGACCCCCGTCAGCAGCGCGAACTTCGTGCCGCCGACAAAGGGCGAGCCGCCCGAGAAGCACAAGCTGTAACCGACCGCCCACCACAGGACGGTGACCAGTCCCGCGCAGCCGAGACACTGCGCCAGCACCGATAGGACGTTCTTGCGACGGACGAGCCCGCCGTAGAACAGGGCCAGTCCGGGCAACGTCATGAATAGCACCAGCGCCGATGAGGTCATCATCCACCCATTGTGACCGGGGCCCGACGAGATCAGGGTCTTCGGCGCGCCGTTGGTGATGTAGGCCTCGAGGTCGGCCACACGGGCCGCAAGATCAGGCGTGGCCGGTGCCGCGGCGGGCGCGGGGGCCGCGGGCACTGCCGCGGCGGGCGCGGGGGCTGCTGCCGCGGGCGCAGGTGCGGCGGGTTCCTCAGCGTTGGCGCCGGATAGCTGCGTCGCCGCATGCATCCCGAAGAAAACCGCTGCAAGCGTGATCAGTCGTGCGAACCGTCGGGCTGTGGACATCGTGCTCCCCCTCTTGATGCTCAAGTGGGCCGGAACGTAGAAGACCGGGGCCGCGGGTGTAAAGGGCATTTGGGCCGCCCGTCCGTAAATTTACTTTTGCGACACCATGACGAAACACCACAGAAACAACTCAGATGCCCTGTGGAATCCTTGCAGGGCGGCCCGGTGGTGGCCCGGCCCGATTCTTTACTCGTTCGCGGCCCCCGTGTAACAAAGGGGGCGGTGGCGAAACGCAACACCCGCCGGGCAGCCCAGATGGGGGCCCCGCCGACTCCGGCTCGGCAGTCGCCGTCCCGCCTGACCAGCGCTGTCGATATCCTGGCGCTCGGTCTGGCGTTCACGGTCGTCTTCAATCTGCTTTTTCACCAATACTTCCCCAACGACCGTGGCCGGCTGGGGCATGACTACTCTTACTTCCTGCCGCATTTGCTGGCGGGGGATTTTTGGATTCAGCGCAACGGGATCTTTGCCGTGCCGTGGTTCACGCCGGCATTTTGTGGCGGCGTTCCGATGTTCGCCAATCCGCAAAGTCCCTACTACACCGTCACGCAATTCCTCAGCGCGCTGTTCGTTGATCCTTTGACGGCGGTTTATCTCACCTTGTTGCTGTTCGCGTGGATGGGTTACGCGGGTTTCTATTTGCTGCTGCGTGGACCGTTTGCGTCGGGGCGTGCGGTGGCCATTCTGGGTGCGGTGCTGTTCATGTTCAACGGTCTTTACGCGCACCGGATGATGGTTGGTCACCTGACCTTCCACGCTTTCATGTTGATGCCGCTGCTGGCCTTTCTGCTGTTGCGCGGCCCCTTCGTCGGCGCACCGGGCAGCCGTGCGGCGTGGCTGGCTGGTGTGGCCGGCGCCTCGGCGACAATCGCCTATATGGTGATGGCCGGCATGATTCAGATGATCCTGCCGGTGCTGCTGAGCGTGGTGGTCGTGGCGATTCTTGCCGGCGGCGCGCGCGGGGGCGGGCTGCGCTTTGCGCTGCGCTTTGCGCTGTCCGGGCTGCTGGCGGGTGCGGTGTGCCTGGCGCGCCTGACGGCCAGTGCCGCGTTTCTTGAGCCCTTCCCGCGCGACGACTACAAATTGCCGGGCGCCGGGTCGGTGCTGGGGGCGATGCAACTGGCCGTTGAGTCCCTGTTTTTTCGGCCGGCGCACAAGGCGGCGGCTGACGGCATCCTGCTTAACCAGGAATGGTCACTGGATCAGCACGAATTCGAGTTTGGGGTCACTGTTGTGCCGCTGCTGGCCCTGCTGGTCGGTGGCGGCGTGGCGTTGGTGCGCTGGAGGCGTGCCGGGTTTGGTCGCCCCGGTTGGCGCCGTGTCCTGCAGGCGGTGGCGGTGGCACTGATCCTGCTGCTGCCGATTGTTCTCAATTGCTATACGCCCGCCTGGAACGCCACGCTGAAGGGCCTTCCGTTGCTACGCAGCAGCAGCAGCCTGATTCGCTGGTTCTGCCTGTACATCCCGGTGGTGATTCTGGGCGCCGCCCTGGCGATCGAGGGCCTGACATCCTCGGCGCTCGCGAAGTGGCTGGCGGCGGCGGCCGGCGTTGCGACGTGCCTGGTGACCAATCTTGTCGCGGACGATTCGTTTTACCAGCAGCAGGGATACGACCCGGCAGCCATCACCAAGGCGTACCACCAGTCGGACATTCCCGATATCCGGACCATCGGGGATCGCACGGCGGGCGGGAACGACGCCCTGGTGCGCGGTACCTCGCCTGGCATGTGCTACGAGCCGATCTTTGGCTACCGGCTCGAACATCTTCCGTTCAAGACGCTGACGCCGGGACCGGTTGTCGACCAACACGCAGGCACGCTCAACATCAAAAACCCCGCCTGCTACCTGTTTCCGCGGGAAAACCACTGCGCGCCGGGCGATCATTTCAGCGTGCGCGACAAAGATGACGCGGCGGCTTTCGCTCGCTACCGCGCGTTCGCTTTCGAGATGCCGCTGCGGCAGCGTCTGGCGAACGTTGTCTCGCTGCTGGCGGCACTGGGCGTGGTCGCGCTGTTGCTACGTGGTCCGGTTGGCCGCCTCGTCGGGCGCAGGGCCGGCATGAAAGGCGGTTAGGGGCCAGTTAGGGGGCGCATGTTTCCGGCGTGTGTCAGAAATACGTCGCGTTTTTACCGAAAGGCAACCCCCTGGAAACCGAGAGCGAGATACCTATGACGGGTGATGTCTCGGTCGACAAAACGCCTGATCGTCGTCGGCAACGGCATGGTGGGCCATCGCTTTTTGGAGACGATGTGCGCCCTGCCCGGGGCGGCAGATTGGAGCATCACCACCTTTTGTGAAGAGCCGCGGCTGGCCTACGACCGCGTGAATCTGTCGAAGTTCTTCGCGGGCGACACGGACGGCGACCTGACCCTGGGAAGCGCCGACGCCTACGCGCGGATGGGGGTCGAGATCGTGGTCGGTGATGCCGCCGCCAGCATTGATCGGGAGGGCCGGCAGGTTCGCTCGCAGGCCGGGCGCCTGGTGCCCTACGACGCCTTGGTGCTGGCGACCGGGTCGTACCCCTTCGTGCCGCCCATCCCGGGTGTCGCGGGGGACGGCTGTTTCGTGTACCGGACCATCGACGATTTGAAAGCGATCCGCGATTACGCGCAGACGGCGAATGTCGGGGTCGTGGTCGGCGGTGGCCTGCTGGGCCTCGAGGCCGCGAACGCCTTGCGGAACCTGGGCCTGGAAACACACGTGGTCGAGATGGCGCCGCGCTTGATGGCGTTGCAGGTGGACGAGATGGGGGGCGCGATTCTCCGTCGGCGCATCGAAGCGTTGGGCGTGGCTGTGCACACCGGCATGGTCACCAAGGAAATTGTCCGACGCGAGGGCAGGGCGTGCGGGCTGCGGTTTGCCGACGGTGGCGAGCTGGCAGCCGACCTGGTGGTGTTTTCCGCCGGCATCCGGGCCCGAGATGATCTGGCCCGCGCGTCCGGCCTGGCCTTGGGATCGCGCGGGGGCATCGCCATCGACGGGCAGTGCCGAACGTCCGATCCGAACATCTTGGCGATCGGGGAATGTGCGTCGTGGGATGGCCGGACGTACGGACTGGTGGCGCCCGGCTATCGCATGGCGGACGTGGCAGCGCAGGCGTTGACGGGAACGGGCCAGGGCAAGCTGGGCACCTTTGACATGAGCACGAAGCTGAAGTTGATGGGCGTCGATGTGGCCAGCTTTGGCGACGCCTTCGGCCTGGAGGCGGGGGCGCATACGTTGTCGATCGTCGACAGCGTCGACGGCGTTTACAAGAAGTTGGTGGTCAGCGCCGACAAGAAGCGCCTGTTGGGCGGCGTGCTGGTGGGCGATGCGTCCGCCTACGGTCAACTGCTGGCGATGGTGCAAAGCAAGACTGTCTTGCCGCCGAATCCCAGCGATTTCATCTTGCCGGCGCGCACGGGCGCGTCGTCTGGCTTCGGAATCGCGTCGCTGCCTGACAGCGCCCTCGTGTGCAGCTGCCACAACGTATCGAAGGGCGCGATTTGCGCGGCCATCACGGACAGCGGTCTGACGGCGGTGTCCGAGGTGAAGGCGTGCACGAAGGCTGGCACCGGATGCGGGTCGTGCGTCACGTTGGTCAAGGACATCTTGAACCTTGAGTTGAAGAAGGCGGGCGTCGCCGTCACCAATTACGTTTGCGAACACTTCAAGCTGTCCCGGCAAGAGTTGTTTCACGTGGTGAAGGTCGGCCAGCAGCGAACGTTCGAGGAGGTGATTCGTGCGGCGGGGTCGGGGCGTGGCTGCGAGATCTGCAAGCCTGCGGTGGCGTCGATCCTGGCGTCGGTGTGGAACGAGCACGTCCTTGCCGACCCGCACGTGGGCCTGCAAGACACCAACGACCGGTTCTTGGCCAACATCCAGCGCGACGGGACGTATTCGGTGGTGCCGCGCGTACCGGCTGGGGAAATCACCCCCGACCAGTTGATTGCGCTGGGCGATGTCGCGAAGAAGTATCGCCTCTACACCAAAATTACGGGCGCCCAGCGGATCGATCTGTTTGGCGCGCGCAGCGAACAACTGCCCCTGGTGTGGGCGGACTTGATCGCCGCCGGCTTCGAATCGGGGCATGCCTACGGCAAGGCGCTGCGCACCGTGAAGTCCTGCGTGGGCAGCACCTGGTGTCGTTACGGCGTGCAGGATTCGGTCAGCTTTGCCGTTCGCCTGGAGAATCGCTACAAGGGCCTGCGCAGCCCGCACAAGCTGAAGGCCGCCGCGTCGGGATGCGCGCGCGAATGTGCCGAGGCGCAAAGCAAGGACTTCGGTGTCATTGCCACCGACAAGGGCTACAACCTTTTCGTCTGCGGCAACGGCGGCATGAAGCCCCAACACGCGCAGCTTCTGGCGTCTGACCTGGACGAAGACACGGTCATCCGCTACGTCGACCGCTTTCTGATGTTTTACATCCGCACGGCGGACCGCCTGGAACGCACAGCGCCCTGGTTCAACAAGCTGGAAGGCGGCCTTGAATACCTGCGCCAGGTTGTGATCGACGATTCACTGGGACTAGCCGCCGACCTGGAACGAGACATGCGCGCCATAGTTAATACCTACGAATGTGAATGGAAGGCGACCCTGGCAGATCCGGACAAGGTTCGGCGCTTCCGCCCCTTCATCAACAGTGAATTGCCCGATCCCAGCATCGTTCACCTGCCGCTGCGGCAACAGCACCGCGTCGCTACCTGGAATGAAAAGGCCGCACGGCTGGGGCACGGCGCCTGATGTCAGCCTGGCAGGACGTTTGCGCACTGACTGAGATCACGCCTGACACAGGTGTCTGTGCCCTGGTCGACGGAAAACAGGTCGCGGTGTTTCGCACGGGCCCCGACGACGGCGTGTACGCGCTGTCCAACTTCGATCCGTTCAGCAAGGCCTTCGTGCTGTCGCGCGGGATCGTCGGTGATAAGGGCGGCGTGCCCAAGGTCGCGTCACCCCTGTTCAAACAGAACTTTGCGCTGGCGACGGGCGTCTGTTTGGACGATGTGGCCGTGTCCGTGCGGTCGTATCCCGTGCGTGTTCGACAAGGTCGCGTCGAAGTGGATGCCACAGAATGACGGGCAGTAACCCGGGGTCGGGTGCGTCCGTCATCCGTTCACCGCTGCTGCAGCTGGCCGGGCACGCGGAGTCGCCCGGGGTGCGCAACCTGCTAACTGAACTATTGCGCGAACAGCAGACGCTGACCGCCGTCGAACGCTTTTCGCGACAGCACGACGATTCTGCGTTGTCCCTGAAGGCGCGCACCTACAGTGATCTCATTCCCACCGGAATGCCGGGGGCGGGACGGCAATACGCGTTCGAGGTCAATCTGGACGCCTGCACGGGCTGCAAGGCGTGCGTGGCCGCGTGTCACAACCTCAATGGCCTTGAGGATAGCGAAATCTGGCGCACCGTCGGTGTCCTGCACGGCGGAACGCCCGAGGCGCCCGCACAGCAAACCGTCACCACGGCGTGCCATCACTGTGTGGATCCTGCGTGCATGACCGGCTGCCCGGTCAGCGCGTACGAGAAGGATCCCGCGACCGGGATTGTCCGACACCTCGACGACCAGTGCATCGGTTGCCAGTACTGCACGCTGATGTGCCCGTATGACGCCCCGAAGTACAGCCACGCCAAGGGCATCGTGCGCAAGTGCGATATGTGCAGCGATCGGCTGACCAGCGGCGAGGCGCCGGCCTGCGTGCAGGGCTGTCCCAATGGCGCCATCGCCATACGCATCATCGACCAGGCGCGCGCCATTCAGGCCAGCGAATCGGGGGCGTTCCTGGCCGGTGCGCCGGCACCAGACCACACCGTACCGACGACGATGTACCAAACAGCGCGACCGGCGCCGCAGAACATGTTGCCGGCCGACTACTACAGCGTCAGCCCGGAAAGTGATCACCCGCCGCTGGTGATCATGATGGTGTTGACACAGCTGGCGGTGGGCGCGTTCGCGTTCGATGTGTTGTTCGATCGCATATTTGGCGCGGCGTTCGCCGAAGGTTGGGGATTTCTGAACGCCGCCGTGGCGCTGGTGCTGGCGGTGGGTGCCCTGGGCGCCGCGACCTTGCATCTGGGCCGGCCCCAGTACGCATTTCGCGCGGTGCTGGGTTTGCGGACATCGTGGATGAGCCGCGAGATCTTGGCCTTCGGGGGCTTTGCCGGGCTGGGTGCGCTTTACGCCGCGTCGCTGGCGCCGTGGGGTCTGCGGACCCTTACCGGCGACGCCGTCGCCTTGCGGATCGGCGCTGTCGCTGGCGTCGGTGCCGTTGTCCTGGGTCTGGCGGGGGTGGCGTGTTCGGCGATGATCTATGCGGCCACGCGACGGTCCCACTGGCGGGGCGCGGTGACAGGCCCGCGCTTCCTGGCGACGACCGTCTTGCTGGGCGCCGCCGCTGTACACACGGTGTCCACCGTCGGGGCGCGCATCGGCGGCTCGCACGCGAACGGTCCGACTGCGCTGCGATGGCTTTTGGCCATCATCATAATCAGCAGCGCCGCCAAGTTGCTGACCGAGGCTGTGGTCTTTCGGCACCTGCGGTCTTTGCGCCATTCCGTGGGCAAGCGCGTGGCGCTGGTGATGAAACGCGATCTTCGTTCCACCACGCAGGCCCGTTTTGTTTTGGGTGGGGTGGGCGGCCTGGGCATTCCGGCGCTGACGGTGACGGCCGCGCTGCCCGGCCCGGACCTTGCGGCCAACTGGGTCCCGTCGACCGCTTTCATCGTAAGCTCGGTCCTGATCTTGTTGTCGCTGGTGGCCGGCGAATTGCTGGAGCGATCGCTGTTCTTTCGTGCAGCGCCGCCGTCGCGGATGCCGGGCGCCTTTCGATGAGCGCGCGCACCCTTGCAGGCGCGCTGGGCGATCTCATCCACCGGCAGACAGGTCCCCTGACCCGCGACCTGCTGCGGACGCCCGGGCACTTTGGGCTGGGCCAGGTGCCGGCGCGGCTGGCCCCCGATCAGACGACGACGATGGTCTGCGGCTATTGCTCGACGGGGTGCGGCCTGACCGTTCACATGAAGGAAGGGCAGGCAGTGAACCTCAGCCCGTCCGCGGCGTATCCGGTGAATTTGGGCATGGCCTGTCCCAAGGGGTGGGAGGCACTGACGCCCCTACGCGCGCCCGACCGCGCGACGACGCCGCTTCTGCGCAACGCCCGTGGCAAGTTGGAAGCCGTGAACTGGCCGGAGGCGTTGCAGGCGATGGTCGGGCGCTTCAAGGCGATTGCCGGCCGCCATGGCCCGGCGTCGCTGGCGTTTCTATCAACAGGTCAGATCCCGACCGAAGAAATGGCGCTTTTGGGGGCGCTGGCGAAATTCGGCATGGGCATGCTTCATGGTGACGGCAACACGCGCCAGTGCATGGCGACCGCCGTCGTGGCCTACAAGCAATCCTTCGGATTCGATTCGCCGCCGTATGCCTACCGGGACTTCGAGGAATCCGACGTCATCGTCCTCATCGGGGCCAATCTGTGTATCGCGCACCCGATCCTGTGGGAACGAATTTGCCGCAACAAGAACAATCCGGCGATCGTGGTGTTGGATCCGCGCAAGACTGAAACCGCCGCGGCCGCGACACACCATTTTGCCCTGACACCGAAGTCGGATCTGGTCCTGCTGTATGGCCTTGCCAACCGCCTGATTCGCATGGGCCGCGTCGACCGCGCCTTTGTCGACGCGCACACCAATGGGTTTGCCGACTTCGAGGCGCACGTGGCGGCCTTTGAAACCGAACAGGTCTGCGCGGCCAGCGGCCTGACTGCGGCGGAACTGGACACGCTGGCCCAGGTTATTGCGGGCGGCAAGCGGGTCTCGTTGTGGTGGACGATGGGCGTCAACCAAAGCCACGAGGCCACGCGCGTCGCGCAGGCGATCATCAACATCGCATTGCTTACCGGCAACATCGGTCGCCCGGGCACCGGCGCCAACTCGATCACCGGCCAGTGCAATGCGATGGGTTCGCGCATGTTCAGCAACACCACCAATCTTCTGGGCGGTCACGATTTCACGTTGCCTGAACACCGCCGCAAGGTTGCCGATGTCCTGGGCATCGCGGACGAGGCCATTCCGCAAACGGCCAGCGCCAGCTATGACCAGATTCTTGAGAAGATCCTGGGCGGACAGATTCGCGGCCTGTGGGTCATCGCCACGAATCCGGCGCATTCGTGGATCAACCAAAGCTATGCGCGCGACATTCTGGGTCGACTGGATTTCCTGGTCGTTCAGGATATGTACGCGACGACGGAAACAGCCGAGCAGGCCCACCTGCTGCTGCCGGCGGCGGCCTGGGGCGAAAAGGACGGCACCTTCATCAATTCGGAACGCCGCGTGGGCCTGTTGAAGAAGGTGGCGCGCCCGCCTGGACTGGCGCTGGCGGATTTTCATATCTTCCGATTGGTCGCCGAGGCCTGGGGCTGCGGCGACATGTTCAGTCGCTGGACCAGCCCTGAGGCGGTCTTCAATATCCTGAAGGACCTGTCGCGCGGGCAGCCGTGTGACATCACCGGAATCAGGGACTACCAGATGCTGGACCGGCAGGGCGGTATCCAGTGGCCTTTTCCCGCCGCGGCAGGGCCCCAGGCACCGGCGGTCGAACGGCGCCTGTTCGAGGACGGCGTTTTCTTTCACAAGGATGGCAAGGCGCGATTCATTTTCGATGCCCCGCGCCCGCCGCCGGAGGTTCCTTCGCGTGACTTCCCGCTGATCCTGCTGACGGGGCGGGGCAGTTCAAGCCAGTGGCACACGCAGACGCGCACGAAGAAGTCACCCGTGTTGCGCCGCCTGGCGCCGGCGGAGATTTATCTAGAGTTAAGTCCCGTCGACGCTCGTGCCCTCGGCATCACCATGGGCGAGATCGTCGAGGTGACCTCGCGGCGCGGATCGATTCGTGCGCGCGCCTTCGTCACGAACATCGTCAAGCCGGGACAGATCTTCATCCCGATGCACTACGAAAAGGCCAACCGCCTGACCTTCCCGGCCTTCGACCCGCATTCGCGCCAGCCGTCCTACAAATACTGCGCCGTCAGGGTCGCGCGCGTCGATCCCGCGATGGCCTGAAGCGGCGACGTTACTTGCCGTCGCTGCCGGTCGGGTAGCGAAGGGCGCCCACCGGGAATTGTTCCAGGTCGATGACGGCACCGCTGAAGGCCGCTGCCTGGTCGGTCGACAGCAGCAGGCACACATTTGCGATCTCTTCTGGCTTGAGCAGTCGCCCCATCGGGGAATTCTTGCCCTCGCGATCGATGAAATCGGGATCTTTGCCCTCGCCGGCCAGGGTCGCGCGCTCGCCGTCGGTGTCCATCCAACCGACGTTCAGGCAGAAAACGCGCACCCGCGTGAACATCAGCGAGTTCGCCAGATTCCGCGACGCCGTCATGAGGGCGCCCTTCGTGGCCGAATACACCAGAAGATTGGTCAAACCGACATAGGCGTTGACGCTGCCGATGTTGATGATGACGCCGCCGCGTTCACGCAGGAAGGGCAGGGCGGCCTGGGCCAGCAACAGCGGGGCACGTACGTTAACGCGAAATTGCGCGTCGAAAAATTCGGGCTTGAAGTCCTCGACGGTGGATCGCGCCGTGTCCGCGGCGCTGTTGACGATGATGTCGACGACGCCGAAGGCCTTCACGGCCGCATCGACCAGTGCCGTGCAGTCTGCGGGGTTGGCCAAGTCAGAACGCGCAAAGATCGCCGCGTCCTTACCCAACCTTGCCACCACGGCCTCGCCCTTGTCGCGCGAGCGACCGCTGATGACCACGCGTGCGCCTTCGCTGACGAACTGGCGCGCAATCGCGGCGCCGAGACCCTGCGTGCTGCCCGTAATGATGGCTGTCTTGCCCGCCAGTGAAAGGGTCATTTTCGTGGGTAGAAGCTAGCATGGCCAGCCGTGGGACCCGCGACCGCCGAAAGCGCTTTCTGACCGCCGCCGATCGCCCGCGACGGCGAATTTGGCTGACTCACGGCGTTGCCCCTCGAACGAATCGCCCTCCTCGAAAACCAGATCTCGCCCTATATTGACGCGGCAGTCACCACCACCAACCCCCGTAGGAGACGAACGATGAACGCAAAGGGAATCAACGGACCCAATGGAATCAATGGAACCAATGGAATCAATGGAATGATGATCGCCGCGATCGCCGCGGGCTTCTTCGCCGCCGCGGCCCCCATTGCCGCCCACGCCGCCGATTCGGCCAAGGTCCATTGCCTGGGTCTGAACGGATGCAAGGGCAAAGGCGCGTGCAAGAGCGTCAACAACGGCTGCGCCGGCCAGAATAGCTGCAAGGGCAAGGGCTGGACGGAGATGGACGACAAGGAATGCAAAGCCAAGGGCGGTATGGTGTTGAAGCCTGAGAAGTCTGAAAAGAAGTAGGAATTTCTTTCTGAGCGGGGACGGCGGCCGGGGTGTGAAGTTCCCCAACCTGGGGCACGGTATTGGCCTGCGGCCGCCGCACTATCCGCAGGTGCTGGGTGGCGTCGTGCCCACACCGGGCCTCGACTGGTTCGAGATCATCTCGGAAAACTTCTGCGAGCCTGGCGGCAACCCGCGCCACGTGCTGCGCGCCGTGCGCGAGCAATTCCCCGTCGCCATGCACGGTGTGTCGTTGTCGCTGGGGTCGGTGGATCCCTTGAACGAGCGGTATCTTGATGAACTGGCGCGGCTGGCGGACGAAATCGAGCCCGCGATCATTTCGGATCACCTGTGCTGGGGCAGCATCGACGGACACTACGCGCATGATCTGCTGCCTCTGCCCTACACCGACGAGGCGCTTGCGCACGTCACGCGCCGGGTGCTGGCCGTGCAAGATCGGCTCAAGCGCCGGATATTGGTAGAAAACGTGTCGAGCTACGTCGCGTTCCGGCAGGACGCCATGACCGAATGGGAATTTCTGGCGGCGCTGGCCACGCAGGCGGATTGTGGTGTGTTGCTGGATGTGAACAATGTGTTCGTCAGCGCGCACAACCACCGTTTCGACGCGCGTGCGTTCATCGCCGGCATCCCGCGCGGGCGGGTCGGTCAGATTCACCTGGCCGGTCACAGCCGCAACGGCGACTTGTTGCTGGACACCCACGACCACCCCGTCCTTGACGAGGTATGGGAGCTGTACCGCTTCGCCATCGCGACCCACGGTCCGGTGTCGACGCTGATCGAATGGGACGATGACATCCCGCCGCTTGACCGCGTCGTCGACGAATCACGAAAAGCCCTGGCGATATGCCGCGAGGTCGGCTTGGGGGCAGGTCGCGATGCGCAGCCCTGAGGGCGGTCCTCGACTGGCTGAATTGCAACGCCGGTTCTTTGCGCTGGTGGTCGCGGCCGACGGTGTCACGCCGGCCCTGCGCCGGGCCGCACTGTCCGAGGGGGATCTGGACGCGTTGGTGGTCGGCGACCAGCGGCGGGACGCTGTCGGCCGCCTGGAAATCTACGCCGGGATGTATTTTCACCGGTTGCTCGATGTACTTGGCGCCGACTACCCCAAGCTGGCTGCGGTCATTGGCCAGTCCGCGTTTACGCGGCTGGTGCGCGATTTTTTGGATGCCTGCCCGTCGCAGCATCCCTCGCTGCGGCATCTGGGTGCGCGCCTGCCCGCCTTCGTGGAACGACACCTTCTGTCGGACGAGCGTCCCTGGCTGGCGGATCTGGCCAGTCTGGAATGGGCGCGTGTCACGGTCTTTGATGCGCCCGATGCGCCGACGCGCACACTGGAAGGCGTGCGGGGCCTCGCGCCCGAAGCGTTTCCTGAATTGCCGTTGCCGTTGATTCCCGCGCACCAGATCGTGGTCGTCGGCAGCCGTGTTGAAGAAGTCTGGCGACGCATCGAGGCGGGGCAGGCGCCCGGGGCACCGTCCACGGGCAGGGGCCGTCTGATTGTCTGGCGACAGGATTTCATCGTGTACCACCGCGTGGTCGATGTGGCCGAGGTACCCGCCCTGGAGCTGGCAGCCGCGGGCGCCACATTCGGGGCGCTGTGCGAAAGTTTGGCGCCCGGCCGGCAGCCCGAGGATGCGGCCCGCCTGGCCTGGGAAACCGTCTCGCGCTGGCTGCTGGCCGGCTTGGTCACCGCATGACGGCCCCGGCGGGTGTCCATCACATCGCCGTGATGGTGCGCAGCTTGGCCGCGGTCGAGCCGTTTTACCGCGACATTCTGGGATTGCCGATCATCCGTCGCTGGCCGGCCGCCGATGGGCAGGGTGACCGCTCGGTTTGGCTGGACGCCGGGGGCGGGGCGTTCGTGGCGCTCGAGGTCGCCGCGTCGGGGGGCCCGCCCGATCCGCAGCCGCGCCCGGGCTGGCACCTGGTCGCCCTGCGCATTGCCGTCACCGAGCGTCCGGTCTGGCTACGCCGGCTCGCCGCGGCGGGCGTTGTCGTGTACCAGCAGACACCCCACACGCTGTACGTGCGTGACCCCGAGGGCAACCGTGTGGGATTGTCACACTGGCCCGAAGCTGCCGCCCATGCCGACGATCACGTTTGAACCATTTCATTCGCGCATCACCTGCGCCGACGGTGAATCGGTGTTCGAGGTCGGTCATCGCAGCGGTGTACCCATCGCGACGATCTGCGTGGGCAAGGGAACGTGCGGGACCTGTCGCGTGAAAGTCCTGTCGGGTGAAGAGTTCCTGACGCCCTTCAACGCCGCCGAGACAAAGCACCTTGGCAACGTTTACTTCATCACGAAGGAACGTCTGTCGTGCCAGTCACGCCTGCGGGGCGGCGGTGATGTCGTGGTGTCGGTCCCGCCCCCGAAGGTTCAAAAGAAAGACTGAGCGCGCCCAATCGGCCTGTCAGCCGGGGGGCGCGGGGTCGCCGGGTCGGGTCAGGCGATGCCGTTCAGGCTGTGTCGTGTCCTCAAGGCTGTCCCGCACGGGTGGGGCCGGCGCGCGCTTGCGCAATCTCATGTTCAGCATCTCCACGGCCAGTGCGAACGCCATGGCGAAGTAGATGTAGCCCTTGTCGATGGACTTGCCGAACCCTTCGGCCACCAGCAGCACGCCTATGAGCAGCAGAAACGACAGGGCCAGGATCTTCATGCTGGGGTGGCGCGCGATGAAGTCGCTGACCTTGTCGGCGAAGATCAGCATGACCACGACCGCGCTGATCATGGCGGTCACCATGGTGGCCAGCGACGGCACCATGCCGACCGCGGTGATGACGGAATCCAGCGAGAACACGATGTCCAGCAGCAGGATCTGGATCAGGGTCGCCCCGAAGGACGCCGGAGCGCCGCCGCCCGGAGTCGCCTCGGCCCCCGCATCTTCGACCTTGTGGTGAATTTCCAGGGTGGCCTTCGCCACCAAGAACAGCCCGCCTGCCAGCAGCACCAGATCCCTGCCCGAGATCTCGTGTCCGAAGGGCGCCAGCCACGGGTCGGTCAATTTCATGATCCACGACAGCGTGAACAACAGCGCCAGCCGCATGATGAGCGCCAGGCTGATGCCCAGGCGCCTGACGCGACTTTGTCGTGCGCGCGCGACCTTCTGCGACAGGATCGCGACGAACACGATGTTGTCGATGCCAAGAACTATCTCCATCGCCGACAGGCTCAGCAGGCTGATGGCGTTGGCCAGGGTGAAGAAACCGCCGGGATTCATACCGTCCCTCGTCGTTCAACGGCCAGACGGGCCAGTTCGTCGCAGCGCTCGTTCTCGGGCACGCCCGCATGTCCCGCCACTTTCACGAATGTGAGATCGGCAATCTTGGCGGTGACCCGGCGCAGGCGCGCGACCAGATCCTGATTGGCCTTCGCCTTCCACCCCTTCGACAACAGGCCAATGGCGTAGCCGGAATCGCTGTAGACGCGTACCGGGCGGGTACCTTTGGGATCAAGCTCGGCTGCCAGCGCCAATCCCCGCTCGATGGCCACCAGTTCGGCGATGTTGTTCGTTCCCTCGCCCAGGTATTCACCCAGTTCCCGACGCGCCCCTTCGCCCAGGACCACGGCGCCAATGCCCATGGGCCCGGGATTGCCCGAGCAAGCGCCATCGGTCCACACATGCAGGGCATCCGACGGCGCACCGGCGGCGTGGTCGGTGGTCACGCGCGCGGCCGGGCGTGGTGCCGCTGCGCGGGCGCCTGGCGCGTCTTGCCTCGTCTCACTTTGTCCTGCGCCAGGTGGCTCCAGATTCGCCAAACCCGGCTTGTAGCTCTTCGGGTCCTCGATGCGATACTTCATTTCGGCCCGCCCCGTACCATCGGCAACCGGTCGCCCCTGTCCGTCCACCATGACCCAGACCAGCCCTCCGCGAAAACGCATCCGTGACCAAGGCATTTGGAAAACGCACTATGACGCCAAGCGCCTGATAGTTTCCAGGGGCAATCGGATCTTTCACCATGAACTTCTTTGGTCGCTTCGCCGTCGTTGCCGTTCTGTCCGGCGCGCTGATCTCTTGCCGGGGTGGCTGCCGCCGTGACGTGGCGCCGCCGGCCCAGGGATTGCTGGCGTCACTGCCCGCCGGGACCCGGTTCGTCCTGTCCGCCGACGTGGCCGCCATCCGTGCCAGCGCCCTGTGGGCGGGCCTGTCCGCGCTGGCGAAGGATCGGGCTGGCGATCGCGCCATCGTGGAACAGTTCACCGCGCGAACCGGCGTCGATCCTTTCCGGCACATCCACCGCATCGTCGCCGCGTTCCCCGAGGAGGCGCGCCAAAGCGGCCAGTTTGCCCTCGTCATCGACGGCGAAGGTTTCGACGAGAAGCGCCTGGTTTCCTACGCGCGCGACCAGGCCAAGCTGCGGGGTCAAGACATCCAGTCGCGCGTGGTGGCGTCGCGGACTGTGTGGGTTGGTCCCGGGCCCGAGCGAACCGGCGGCTTCTTCATGGGCGCCCCGCGCTTCGTGCTGGGCGCGGGCGGCTGGGCCGAGGAACTGGCCGCCATCGCCGGGGGAACCCCGGGTGTCGCCAGTGCCGCCGACAACAACGATCTGTCTCACCTGTGCGCGCGTGTCGATTCGTCGCGGGCGTTCTGGTTCGCGGCGGTCGTCCCGGCCCAGACCCGCCGCATGCTACAGGCCGATGTCCGCTTCAGCGCGGCGGCGTCCGTCGCGCGCCTGGGCGGCACCATCGATTTCGAACGCGGCCTTGCCGCCGATCTGCTGGCCGAGTTGTCGAACGAGGCGGACGCGCGCACCCTGGCGGCCCGGGTCCTGGCGTTCAAGCGCGACGCCAAGGGCAGTCCGCAGGTGTTGATGCTGGGACTGGCCGCCTATGTGGACGCTGTGAGCGCCAGCAGCGACGGTCCCAATGTGCACATCCGGATCGCGCTGACCGAAGGGCAGGTCAACGACCTGATGGCGCGCGTGGGCGGACTGGCGCGGATGCAGCGGAAATAGTTGTAAGCTGCGCCCGCGATGGAAGCCCCGGCACGCGATCCCCAGGTCCGCCATCCCGTCGCTGCGCCCGATCGCGCGGTGGAAGCCGGGCGGGGCGCCCTGTTCATCGGATTCGCGAAAGTCTTCTTCATGGTCAGCGGCTTTCTGCAGAAGCTGCTGCTCACCCGGCTTGTCGGTCAGGCTGAATACGGGGCGTTCTCCGTCGTGAACGTGGCCATCTCGATCGTGAACAACACGATGGTGCAGGCGACGGTCCAATCGGTGTCGAAGTTCACGGCCGAGGACGACGCGCAGGCCGATGCGGTCAAGCGCGCTGGTCTCACCATGCAGGCCTTCCTGGCGACGGCGATTGGCCTGGGGTTTCTTCTTGGCGCGCCGATCATCGCGGGGTTCTTGAAGGCGCCGGCCTATGTCTCTTGGTTCCGCTTGGTCGCGGCCATTCCGTTCTTGTACGGATTTTATGCGGTCTTCGTCGGCTCGGCGAACGGGCTGCGCCGATTCCGCGCCCAGGCCAGCTTCGACGTCGGTTTTTCGACGGCGAAAACGATTCTGCTGCTGGGCGGTGCCATGGCCGGTGCGGCCGCCGGCCGTTCGGTCACCGGGGCGTTCCTGGGCTTCGTCAGCGCGGCGGCGCTGATCCTGATCGTGTCAGCCCGCGTGATGGGGCTGCCGAAGGGGGCAGGGCGTTTCCCGATATCGCGACTGCTGATCTTCATGGCCGGCGTTGTTTCGTACACCGCGCTCATCAACGTCGCGCTCAGCTACGATCTGATGCTGCTGCGGCGTTTTGCCGGGGCCGCTGTCGCGGACACCTTGCGCGCCGAGGCGCTGGCCGGCACCTACGAGGCGGTTCGCAACCTGGCGCTTTTGCCCTATCAGGCGCTGCTCGTCATCACATTCGTCATCTTCCCGTTGGTGTCGCGCTCGACCTTCGTCGCCGACAAGGACGCCACGAAGGCGTACGTCACGCAGACGCTGCGCTACGCCCTGATTCTCGCCTCCGCGATGGGGGTCGTGCTGGGCGCGCGGCCGCTGACGCTGCTGGGCGTGCTGTATCCGCCGGCCTACGCCGAGGGCGCGCGGGCGTTGCCGGTGCTGGTCGCGGGCATTTGTTGTCTGGCGTTGTTGGCGGTGTCGGGCGCGATCATCAACGCCTCGGGTCGTCCGCGCGTTGCTGTTCTGTTGGTGGCGACGACTGTGTTGGTCGGTGGCGGGTTCGCCGTCGCATGGGTGCCGTCGGCGACGCCCGGGCCGGACATGTTGTTCGCCGCCGCGCTGGCGACGTCCCTGGGCATGCTGGCGGGGGTGGTGGGCGCGTTTGGGTACTTGCGTTGGCGATTCGAGGCCGGGCCGCCCCCCGCGACAGTTCTTCGCACTGTCGGCTCTGCGGGCCTGGCCATCGGCGCGGGGCGGCTGGTTCCCGGCGCGGGCAAGGTCATGGGCCTGCTGGCGCTGGCGACGGTCGGCGTGGTTTTTGTGGCCGCGCTTGTCCTGCTGCGCGAATTCGGGCCGGCCGACCGGGCCAAGTTTCGCAAGATTCTCCGTCGCTGACAGGCGCCGTCATTTGGCTTTCGTCCGAAATGCGTAGGTATCGATCAGCCACGCGACGGCCAGGCCTGTCGCGGTGCCAATGACGTCCCAGCTGAAGTCGCGCCACGACGGATCGCCGCCGCCGCGTCTGTCCATCAGTTCTTTGGCCACGCCCGCGGACAGGGCGACGACCGCGCCCGTCGCCAGTCGTGGCGGCGGCGTCCTGAACAGCCCGGCCCCGGCCTCGTAACCGCCCACCGCCAGCGCCAGACTGATCGAAAAGTGCGACGCCTTGTCACGGCCGAACCACGGGTCGGCTTTGTCGGCCCGGGCCGTTGAGGCGCCTGGGCCCAGGCAGGTCAGCAGCAGCACCGAAACGAATCGCTTCCCGATCAGCACGCCCCTAACCCCGCCGCGTCCGTCGCTGCGCCAGATCCCGCCCGATGCGTGCCACGTCAAGGGCCGCCTTCGCCATGTGCGCTGGCCCCAGCTTGGATCCGCCCACGTCCCGCCAGATCAGCAGGGGCTCCTCGACGATGCGATCCAGATCCACGGGCGCGACGTCGGGGCCGCCGATGACCAGTCGCCCCAGAAGTTCGATGTCGAACGCCCAGCGCGACAGGAAAGGCGTGGCGACAGCCGCAGCCAGCGCCGGACCATTGCGAAAGAACTTGGCCCCGCATTGCGTGTCGTACACATTCAGTTTCAAGATGAACGACGCCGCGGACGCGAACACGCGGCCCAGGTAGTGGCGTGCCGGACTGCGTTCGATTGATCGTCCCAGCAGCGACACCCGCGACGCCAGCAGAACCGTCGCTGGCCCGGTGCGCATGATGCGCAACAGGCGCCGGATCTCAACAGGCGGTGTCGCCAGATCCGCGTCGACGTACCCGACGATCGGGTCGCCGCCGGCCATGGCACCCAGCAATCCCCGTCGGACCGCCTCGGCCTTGCCCTGATTTTGTTCGAGGGTGAGGACCTTCACTTGTTCGGGCCGGCGGGTTTTCAGCGCCCGCAGGCGATCGCCCGTGCCGTCGGTCGAGCCGTCGTCGACGAACAGCAGGTGCGCGCCATCGTCGTCGTCTGCCAGGGAAAGCAGGGCCGCCTCGTCCAGGCGAGACGCCTCGTTGTAGCAGGGGATCACCAGCGTCGTGGTTGTCATCGTGGTATGGCCGCCAGCACGGCAGCATTGCCGCCGTCCGGGTGTCCGCGACGCGCCAGCACGAAGTCCCCGCGCCGCTCGACCACGCCGAATCTTTGATTGGTCAGTGCCTCGACCACGTTGCCGGTCTCGTCGCCGCGCGGGGGGATCCACGCCAACAGGTATTCGGCGTCGAAAACGCCGATGCGCAAAGTGTAGGCGTCGGGCCGGCTGGACACGTGGGCAACCAGCGACTCGGACGCGACGATTTTCGCGCGGGGGGGAACCTGCGCTACCAGCGCGTACAGGTCGCGGTGTCGTTGGTGGTCGGCTTCCTCGTGGCCAAAACGATACGCGCCGAAACCGCCGCGCACGGTGTGCTGTTGCAGGATGGCCCCGTACTGATTCGAGGTGATGAGGGTGCAGGTCACAAGTGCTGTCATCCACGCCCGACCTCTGCCCCTCGCCCTCGACGGGGCGTCGGCGCGTTGAACAGCCGCCACGACGGCAATGAACAGAAACGATGTCCAGTAGGCGGTGTACTGAAACGAGATCTGAATCAGCGGCGGGTACTGCGTCGACAGCAGTGTGAAGAAGAAGCCTGGCAAACAGCACAGCATGCCGACGGGAAAACGCCACGGCAGGAAGGCAAGTGGCGCCATGATCTGCAGGAGGTAGACGATCTTGTCGCGTTCCAGCAGGCTGCCCAGCGTGAACGCCGGGTTGGCGAAGACGGTCTTGAGCACGCCGCCGTATCCGGCGTCGCCTTCGGCCAGCAGGCCCTTGTATTGGTGGATGTACGACGACTGTCCGCCCAGGAAATGCGGCATGAGGGTCATCTTCACGACGGCGAAATACAGCGCCCCCACGGCCGCGACGACCAGACCCGCCTTCGGCCGCTCGCCTGTCAGCACCAGATACCCGCCCAGGATTATCAGCAGGGCCGACATATCCTCGCGCACCGACAGCGTCAGCACCACGGCCACAACCGCCCAGCGATCGCGCCGCTGTTCCAGCAGATACAGCGTCAGCCACAGGAAAAAAGGCGCGAACGGCAGGTAGTGAAAGTCATACAGGTTCGACCCATGCAGCGGCGGGTACATCAGGTACGCCAGTGCAATGCCGCACGCCGCGCCCGGACCCAGGCGGCGCTTCGCCAGCAGGTACAGCGGCAGCGCAGCGGCGCCCATCAGCGTGGCCTGGATGACCAGCAAGGTCTGCGGGACGGGCGCCAACAAATACGGCAGGCCAATCAAATACGCGAAGTACGTCTGGTGGTACCCCAGATGCGTCGACAGCGGCCCGCCCAGCGGCGACGTCTTGAACAGCGGTCCGCCATGCATGGCGTTCCACACGAGATTGTTCTCGATGCCGAGGTCGAAGGCCGCCGTGCCGAGGGTGTAGTGGTTGGCGATGGTGTGGATGGAGAAGAACAAGGCGTAGCCAAGGGCACCCAGAATGACGACGGTCGGCGGCAGCCACGGCCGCCGCGCCTCGGCCAGGATTGCGTCCCGGGCGCGGGCAACCGCCGGCGGCAACGTCGCAAAAACCGGGGGCGTGGACAGGGCGACGCGCATCAGCGCCGCAAGGCCCAGTCCAAACAAAGACGCCATGACCAGGAAGGACAGCTCGCTGCCCACCCACAGCGACCAGTTCAGCAGCAGCGGCAGCAGGCCGGCCAGTACCAGGGGGGCGCACCGCCGCGACGCCCGATGCACCAGATCCAGCCCGTTCGTGCGGTTGCGAACGGCCACCGCCCCGCCGGCCGCCACCATCAACAGGGCCCCGGCCGCCATGTTGGCCAGCGCAAACTTCCGGGCCACCGGGTTGAGCGTGTTGCCAGCCACGTACGGGCCCAACCTGTCCGCCATCCGCAGGGTCCATCCCGCCAGGCCCAGCGACATCCCCTGCAGCCCCAGCATGCCGAAGCTGCGACACGCGACGGTGAGCCGCGGAACCGGACGATCAGCCTCGTCCTGCGCCGGCATCGGGCTCACTGTATCCCACGAGCCCACGAAAGCAATCGCACCGCGTCCCTGGGATCCACCGTGAAGCGCGGAACGGGGGCTCCTTTGCGGGCCGGTGGGCCAACGCCGGGTGCGCGTTTGCGTCGCTGTCGTCTTGGATAAAATTGACCCCCCCGATGGTGCGTGATATCGATACGAATCTCTTAGGTTTTCACATGGGCAAACGCATTCTTGTCGCCGACGACAGCGTTACGATCCAGAAGGCATTCGCCATGGTTTTCGGAAGCCAGGATGTCTCGCTGGCCGCCGCGCGATCGGTCGATCAGGCATTGTCGTCGGCGCGGCAGGCGCGCCCCGATTTGGTGATAGCGGATGCGGCGCTCGGAACCGGAACGGGCTACGACCTGTGCGCGGCCCTCAAGGGCGACGCGGCAACGCGTGACGTTCCGGTCTACATACTCGCTTCCACGCACGTACCGTATGACGATGCGCGCGGCCGTCAGGTCGGCGCTGCGGGCCACCTGCTGAAGCCCTTCGACAGTCAGATCATCATCGACAAGGTGTTCGAGTTGATGCGGCAGCCGGGTCCCGCAGAGACATCGCCGGACATGCCCGCGATTGTGATCGACCGACCCGCATCTGCGCGGGTTGCCCCCGTCGCCGCACCGTCGGCAGAAGACGAGAACTACGGCGAAATCAGCATCGAACATTCCGACCCTGGCTCGCCGGCGCCGAAGGCGCGACCGCCGGTGCCGGTGGCCGCCCCGGTTGTGGCGCCGGCGATGCCGCCCCCGCGTCCGGTGATGCCGCCGCTTCCTGGCGGTTTGCGGCCGTCGCTGATTCCGGGCGCGCAGCCCGGCATGTCGGCGCGGCTGGGTGGCGGTGCCCGACCCCCTGTACCGGCCGTCGTCCCAGCGATTGCCGCACAGGCAGCGGCGCCTGCTGCCAAGGCGCCGCCCGCCCGCACGATGATCGGCCTGCCCGCGGCGTCATTGCCCATCCCGGGCCTGGGCGCCGCCCCGGTGCCCGCGACGGCCCGCGGTTTCGCGCCCGCGCCTGCGCCTGCGCCCGTCGCGCCGGTTTCCGTTTCGCCCGCTGCTGCGGCCGTCACGTCCGCCGTGGCCGCGAAGATGACCGAACTTTCCGCCCGGGGCCCCGAGTACGAGGCGATTGCCAAGCTGTCGAAAGAGATCATCGAGCAGGTGGTGTGGGAGGTCGTGCCGGAGCTGGCTGAGCTGATCATCCGGCAGGAGGTCGACCGGCTCGCGAAGAAGTAATGTCCGACCTGCCGAAAAACTACGATCCGTCCGCCATTGAAGGACGGTGGTACGCCGAATGGATGGAGCGGGGCTACTTTCACGCCAACGCGACCGCCCCGAAGGCGCCCTTCTCCATCGTCATTCCTCCGCCCAACGTCACGGGGTCGCTGCATATGGGCCACGCGCTCGGCTGCACCATCGAGGACATCTTCACCCGGTGGAAGCGCATGGCCGCCTACAACGCCATGTGGCTGCCCGGGACCGACCACGCCGGGATCGCCACGCAGATGGTGGTCGAGCGCGAACTGCGCGAAAAAGAGGGCAAGACGCGCCACGATCTTGGTCGCGAAAAATTCATCGAGCGCGTCTGGGATTGGCGCGGGCGCTACGGCAACCGCATTCTCGAGCAGCTGAAGGTTCTCGGCTGCTCGCTGGACTGGGATCGCCTGAAGTTCACGATGGATCCCGCCTATTCGCGGGCGGTCATCGAGGCCTTCGTGCGCCTGCACGAAGAGAAGCTAATCTACCGCGCGCGCCGGCTGATCAACTGGTGCGTGTCGTGCCGGACGGCGCTGTCTGATCTTGAAGTCGAATACGACGAGGGCGCGCAGGGCGAGCTGTACGAGTTCGCCTATCCCCTGGCCGACGGCTCGGGCGAGGTCGTGGTCGCGACGACGCGGCCCGAGACCATGCTGGGCGACACGGCCGTCGCGGTCCACCCGGACGATGTTCGCCACCAGAGCAAAATCGGCAAAATCATCCGCCACCCCTTTACGAATCACGAATTTCCGATCATCGCCGACGCCATTCTGGTGGATCCGAAGTTCGGCACTGGTGCCGTCAAGGTGACCCCGGCGCATGATCCCAATGACTTCGAGACCGGCCAGCGGCACAACCTGCCGTTCATTTCGTTGCTGGACGAAGCCGGCATCGTCACGGCGGCGGGCGGCCCCTTCGCGGGTCTTGATCGATTCGCCGCGCGCAAGCAGGTCAAGGCGCGCCTCAAGGCAGACGGACTCGAACGGGGCAGCAAACCACACGTCCACGCCGTCGGGCACTGCCAGCGTTGCGGCACCGTCGTCGAACCCATGATTTCCACACAGTGGTTCGTCAAGATGGAACCGCTGGCCAAGCCGGCCATCGAGGCGGTCGAAAACGGCAAGACGCGCTTCGTCCCGGAAAGCTGGACGAAGACGTACATGCACTGGATGACTAACATTCGGGACTGGTGCATCTCGCGCCAGCTGTGGTGGGGGCACCGCATTCCGGCCTGGTACTGCGGTACCTGCGACGGCGTCACTGTCGCACGCGAGGCGCCCACGGCGTGCAGCCACTGCCAGGCACCCGCAAGCGCCCTCAAGCAGGACGAGGATGTCCTCGACACCTGGTTCTCGTCGTGGTTGTGGCCGTTCGCGACGCTGGGCTGGCCGGACGAAACGCGCGAGCTCAAGACCTTCTATCCGACGACGGTGCTCGACACCGGCTACGACATCCTTTTCTTCTGGGTGGCCCGCATGATGATGGCGGGGCTGCACTTCATGAACAAGGTTCCCTTTCGCACGGTGTACCTGCACACGATGGTCACCGACGAAAAGGGCGACAAGATGTCCAAGGTCAAGGGCAACACGGTCGATCCCCTCGACGTGATCAGCAAGCACGGGGCGGACGCCCTGCGTTTTGCCCTGGCGTGGCTGGCGACGCAGGCGGCGCAGGGGAAGAACATCAAGTTTTCAATCGGCAACGTCGAGGACGCCCGTCGCTTTGCCAACAAGATCTGGAATGCCGCTCGTTTCGCCCTGTTGAACCTCGACGGCTACGATCCGAATCGTTTCGCCGACCGCACGGCCGACGGGCCCGACGCCGCCGAGTTTGATCTGCCCGAGCGCTGGATTCTGTCGCGGGTTCAGCGCGCGACCGAGGAAGTCAACAACGCCCTCGACGATTCGCGGATTGCCGATGCCGCGCAGGCTGTCTACCACTTCATCTGGGACGAGATCTGCGACTGGTACATCGAGCTTGCGAAGGGGCGTCTGGGCGTGGGACGCGGCGAGGGGGCTGCCGCCGAAACGTCAGACCGCTGGAAAGTTCAGGGCGCGCTGGTGACAGCCCTCGAGGCGGCGATGCGTTTGCTGCATCCGTTCATGCCGTTCTTGACCGAGGAGATCTGGCAGCAGCTGCCGAAGGCCCTCGGGTCGCCCCAGAGCATCATGATCACGCTGTACCCGATGCCCGACCTGCGTTTCGTCGACGACGCATCCGAGGCGTCGATGTCGCTGGTGCAACGGGTGGTGACGACCATTCGCTCGCTGCGCAGCGAGAACGACATCCCGTCTTCTTTCCGTTCGCGCGTGGTTTTGAACGTGGCCGACGACTACAAAAAGACCATTCTGGAAGGCTACGGCGCCCTGCTGGCGGAACAGTCTCGCTGTCGCGAGATCATCGTACGACGAACGGGTGAAGCACCGGTGGGGCCGATAGCGACGGGCGTCTCGGGCGACATCGAGGTTGTCCTGCTGCTGGAGAAGCCAGCCGGCGACAAGACCGCCGAGCGCGCCAAGCTGGACAAGGAACGGACGAAGCTGCTGGCCGACCGCGACTACCTGGCCAAGAAGCTGTCGAATCCACAGTTTCTCGAGCGCGCGCCTGCCGCCGTGCTCGACAAGGATCGCGCCCACCTGGCCGAGCTCGAATCGGCGCTCGGCCGCCTCGAAGCCGCCTTGGCGTGGCTGGCCGCCGGGTAGGCGCTGGGCGCGCCACTGTTGCGGGAAAGCGCCTTGCCTGGCGGCGAGCGAAGGTGCCACCCCTTCACCAGGTACCGGCAGTCGGACGGGCCCGAAGCCATTGCCTGTCCGGGGGATACGCACTAGGCTTCCGTCGCCAAAATGAGCGCCGACCGCAAGTCATCCGCCGAGCAAGAGACCCTCGAGACCTACCTCAAGGTCAACCCGAGCCACGCCACCGTCGAAGAAGCCGCGGAGTGGGCCCGTTACTCGTCGCGCATCGAGCGGCGGTTTCTGGACGAGTTCAGGCTGCCACCGGTGTTGCTGCGCGACCAGTCGGTCCTGGATGTCGGCTGTGGCACCGGCGAGAAAAGCCTGGTGATGGCGTCCTGGGGCGCCAAGGTGACCGGCATCGATTTCAACCCCAAGGCCCTGGACCGGGCCCGGACCCTGGCGGCGCAGGCCGAGGTCCCGCACCGACCCGTCTTCCAGCAAGAGTCGCTGCCCGACATCTCGGCCGCCTTGCGCGCGCGATCGTTCGGGCTGGTGTTCGCCGACGGGTCGCTGCACTGCCTGTCCGAACCGGCGCTGGGCATGCGGACCGTCGCGACGCTGGTGAATGCCGGAGGCTTCCTGGTCATCCGCGTCTATCACCCGATCACCTCGCTGCAGCGGATGATGAAGCGGATTATCGTCCAGATCGGCACGCACCGCGATCCGGACGCCATCACCGCCAACGTGCAGCGGCTGTTCGCCGAGGACGTCGACCGCAGCGTGGCCACCGGCCGCGGGGTCATTCAGAGCATCCACGACAACTTCGTGGCGCCCTACCGGCCCATCTCGCTGTGGCACGTGCTGGACCTGTGCCGATCGGCGGGGTTCGAGATCTACAGCCAGAACCCCTCGCCCGAGGCCGCCGCCTTGCTGGGCGCGGGGCCGCTGCCCGCCCGGCCGGCGGACCCGCCCACCGATGGCGTCCTGTGGAACGCCGTGGCGCCTGCGCGGGCCATGGTGGCGGCCGACTGGTCGATGGCGGTGCTGAACCAGACGCACGATTTGCTGGCGACCTGCTCCGCCGCCGAGCGGAAGGTCGAGGACGCCCTGTCCGTGGTGGTCGAGGATCCCGGCGCCGCGCCATGGGGCCGCCTGGTCGAATCAATCGACGCCTTCCTGGGCGCCTACCACGGTCTGCTGACGACGCTGGGGACCCACGCCGCCGGCCAGGTGCAGACGTTCCGCCGCGATCTGGAAAAGGCGGCGCCCGTGGTCACCGCCGCGTTCCAGGGGGACACGTCCGTGGCCGCGCTGCCCGGGACCGAGGTGCTGTTCCGGGGGCTGAGCGGCTTCAACATGGCCACCTGGGTCCTGCGCAAGGTCGACAAACCGGCGCCATCACCCATCCGCGCCGCCCGCGTCGCGTAGCCGGTTTCCGCCGAATAAACCAGCCGCTGGTGGCGACAGCACGCCCCACATCGGCTTGACCGCGTCTTTGCTTTCGCCGGAAGGCTCACGCGATCAGCAGGGCGATCAGCAGGACGCTCGTCTGCGAACTCGACTGTGCTGACCGCCTTGTCGCAGAACGGGGCCTCTGATGAGGTGGCCCCACGGCTGGAGGATCCAACTTGCAGAGAGCGTTCAGGTGCTCCTTGCTTTTTCCGCGGCCGATCCTTAATCGATGGAACAGGCAGAGCGACTCTCTTCCCGGCCCCACTCGGTGGTTCTCAGGATGGGTCCACTTCAGGTAACCATGTCGGACGCCCGATCGCCCGCCCCGCGGTGCGGGACCCTGATATCGTTCGGCCGTGGCACGAGCGTTCTTGGCAGTCTCGTTGTGGTTGTCCCTGCTGATGGGAACGGCGTTCGCGCGCGTCGTCCAGATGCCCGAGGGGGGCAGGGCGGTGCCGGTTGCGGGAAAGGGTGTCATCTGTGGATCGCCGCCGGCCGGCTGGTCGCTGGAGGCCGATCGCACCGCACTGAGGCCCCCTGCGGCGGGTGACAGCCTCGCCCTTGTGCCCATCGACGTGACGATCGCCCCAAACCCTGAGTCCTGCGGACAAGCGAAGGATGTGGTGACGGTCGTCGCGACCGCGCCGTTGCCCGAGATCGAAGCTGCGGGTGTGGTCCTTCTGCCGGACGAAGGTCGGGTTGAGTTGCGCGGCCAGCGCCTGGCCGGCGTTCAGGTTCTGTGGGAGGCGGAGGGCAAGACCGGCCAGGAGGCGTGTCTGGAGCCGTCCCCCACGGGCAAGGTCCAGCAGTGTGTCGTGCCCGTGCGGCCCCGCCTGCCCGCGGACGCGGCCCTGCGCTGGTTGCCGGCCCGGGGCCGTTCGGGCGGCGATGTCATCACCTTCGATGCCAACGGCGCGCGTCTTGAGCCCGCACAGATGGTGCTTCGGCCGTCCCGTACCGTTCTGTCGGCCATGTTCGCGGCGTCAGTCGCGGTCGATGTCTCGCAGGGCCGCGCCCGTGTTCCGTTGATTCACCCCGAGGCAGTCGCGTCCGTCGACTGCGGCCAGGCGACGTGCGAGCTGTCCGACGGGGCGTTGGTGATTTGGGGTGTGCCCGCGGCGGCCAGCAGCGTCACCGCCCGCCTGCGCCTGGCAGCGCGGGTCGTCTTTTCGAAGGGCAGCGCCACGGAAACGGTTGTCAGCGAATCGTTGCCGGTGTTTCGCTGCCAGCTGGCGATCGCGTCCGGCCCGCCTGTGCGCGACGCCG
Source organism: Myxococcales bacterium (assembly GCA_025350815.1). Lineage (GTDB taxonomy): Bacteria > Myxococcota_A > Polyangia > Fen-1088 > Fen-1088 > JANXXE01. Next base: position 35,008 of record JANXXE010000202.1, read on the forward strand.
ACGAAACCCAGTTGGTCGTGCGGATGGATCAGCAGGATCAGCGCTGTGGCAAGGATCTGCGCCTGCGCTGGACGATGGGCGGCGAGTCTTTGGAAGCCGTGCGGACTGTCCGGACCAAGGACGCGCTGTTCGTGCAGTTGCGCGCCGGGCGCATCACCGGCGAACGAATCACGGTGATGGCGGCGCGCGCCGATCTGGACAACGCCAGCATCGCAACCGTCAGCGCGCCGACGGCGCCCGCGCCCCGGCCGCGCACGTTGATCGAGCTGCCCCGCATAGGAAAGATCGAGTTCATACCGACGAACCGCGATGCGTGGCTGTCGGTCGCGGGCGCCGGAGATCACGCCCGTTTCGTCCCCCTGCCCATCGAGGGGGCCTATACCGTTCGCGGGATGGAAGGCCGGCGTTTCCTGGTGCGCGGCGATGAGAACGCAGGCGGGTTTGTGTCACTGCGTTTCGGATATCGTGGCGAGGGGTTACCGTCCGAGTTCGCCGAGACCGATCTGGCAGTCGTCAGCGAACGCGTTCAGCGGGCCGTGCGTGAGGCCAGCGTGCCCGCGCCGCTGGGCGAGTCAGCCGAGGGAAGCAATCCGCTGGTTGAACTGTTGTGCGCTGACGCCCGCGGCGTGGCCCAGCGCCTGGCGCCCGGACGTCCCCACCGGATCCCTTTCGAGTCGCGGGGCACCTGCCGCGTCGTCATTCACCGCGAGCGGCTGCGCCCCGAAGACGGCCTGCAGGAAATCATCGTCGAGGCGGATGTCACGCGGCCCGACGGCAGCAGCCGGAGCGAGGCCAGGGTCAGCGAGCGCATGGTTCTGAATCCGGGCGCCGACAGCCGCGTCATCGCCCTGCGCGGTGGGACCGAACAATTCGATCACGTCCTGGTGCGCGTGTCGCACGTCTTCGACGAATCTCGCTATGCGCTGAGCCCCCTGGCGCGCAATGGTGTCCCGTCGGCACAGTGGTCGGTCACCATCGAAGGCGGCCGTTTTCGGCTGTACGCCACCGCCGAGATTCCGGCCGGCCTGTATCGTGTGAACGCGCCGTCCGGTCAGCTGACGTTGAACTTTGGGGTTTTGTCCCGCATCACGACCCTCGACCCGCGTGGCAAGGAACGCCTTTTGGGGGCGGAACTCGGCCTAATGGGTGTGGGGCTGATCCAGAGTCCGGGGGCCATTGGCCAGTACCCGCCAACGTTGGCAGCCGTGGGGGGACTCGGTATTCGGGTGCCGCTCGGGGGTGGCGCGGCGGTCAGTGTCCACGCCTGGGTAGCCTACGAATTCCGCCGTGACTTTCTTTACGCGCCCGATCTCAGCGACCAGATGCGGAAGCAGGACGCCCCACACTGGATGTTCATCTTCGGTCCCAGCATCGCCATAGGCAACGTCGGGACGAATCTGTAGGCTCAGCTCTCGGCGTAAAGGCGGATCTGCTCGCGCATCACATCGTCACTGAGGCCGGTGCGCAGATAGTCCTGCAGGCAGTCTGCAAGGGTGACCAGCATCTCCTCGACGCCCTTTTCCTGCATCAGCTTGGCCAGCAACGCCCGGGCCTCGCGGCTGTCGTCGTCACGGACGAAATCCTTGATCATGTCGATGGTCAGATCACCCGAAAAGTCGAGAACCGCATGCTCAAGGAGAAAGGCGACGAGCTGTTTCACTTATGCCTCCGGACACGTGGCGAGGGATTGATAACGGACCGTTAATATCTCTCAAACGTCCCAGGAATCAAGGAGGAATTTCGGATTTGACGAAGCGTTTCCGACGGTTCAGGCAGTTGCCGGTCCGCCGCGAGGCCGTTCTTGACTCCCCGGGCCGATTTGTTACGGTCGCCCCATCGTGTTGCGCTCACGTTGTCTTGGAGCGCTCGCGCTGGGTGTCTTGTCTTCTCTCGGTTGCGGGCCCGTCGAGTACCTGAACCAGGTCAGCAGTCGCGCGGCGACGGCATTGCTGCTGGCGCAGCAGCAGGGGGCCCGGCGTTACGCCCCGTACGAATACGCGAAAGCGGCGGAGTACTACCACAAGGCGCGCGAGGAGGCCGGGTACTCGTCCTACCAGGCGGCAATCGACTACGGGCGCAAGTGCGAGGAACTGGCCAGCAAGGCGCAGGCGTTGTCGCGCGAGCGGTCGGCGCCGCGTGCCGCGGGTTCCGCGCCGGCAGAGGCGAAATGATCGCGCGCGAGGGTTCGCTGCCGTCGCGCCACGCATTGCTGTGTGTGCTGGTGATGACCGCGTCGGCATGCGCGGGCACGGACCTCGTGATGCAGGCGCGCGCTCTGCGCGGTGACGTCAAAGCCGTTCGCGACGACGGGGCGTACCGGTGTGCGCCGGTCGAACTGGCGCGGGCCGAGGCCAATGTCGAGTTCGCCGAGCAAGAACTGGATCAAGGCGACTACTTTCGCGCGAAGGACCACCTCAAGATCGCCGACGCGAATGCCCGCGAGGCGCGTCGACTGTCACCGCCTGACAAATGCCGTGCCCCGGCCCGACCGGTGTCCGCCCGCCCCAACGATTCGGACGGCGATGGGATTCCCGACGACCAGGACAAGTGTCCGGCCGAGCCCGAAGATAGGGACGGGTTTCAAGACAGTGATGGCTGTCCCGAACTCGACAACGACAGCGACGGCATCCTCGACACCAACGACAAGTGCCCGACCGAGCCCGAGGACGCTGACGGCTTCGAAGACAGTGACGGCTGCCCGGATCCCGACAACGATCAAGACGGTGTTCTGGACGCGGCCGACAAGTGTCCCGCCGACAAGGAAGACCGGGATGGCTTCGAGGACGGCGATGGCTGTCCTGATCCTGACAACGACAAGGACGGCGTGCTGGACGCGGCCGACAAGTGCCCGAACGAGGCGGGGCCGCGCGACAACGACGGTTGCCCGCAGAAGTTTGCGCTGATCAAAATCACCCAGGGAAAGATCGAGATCAAGCAGACCATATTCTTCCAGACGGCCAAGGCCGTCATCATGGGCAAGAGCTATCCCCTGCTCGACGAGGTTGCGCTGGCGCTCAAGGGGCGGCCGACGATGAACGTGCGCATCGAAGGGCACACCGACAGCCGTGGCAACCGCGCCCTGAACACGCGGCTGTCGGCGGCGCGCGCGGATTCGGTCAGGGCGTATCTGGTGGGCAAGGGCATCGGGGCGGATCGGCTGGAATCGCGGGGTTTCGGCCCCGACCAGCCGATCGAGACCAACAAGACCGCGACCGGGCGCGAAAAGAATCGCCGGGTCGAGTTCGTTATCACCCAGCAGTAGTCATCAGGAGGTGAGCGCGTGATTGACCCTTGCAAAGGCCGCGTCAGGACTTCGGCGACGCGGCTCGTGGTTCTGCTGTGCGCTCTTGGTTGCGGCAGCGCCTACGCTGACGAAAGCCCGACCGATCGACTGAAGACGCTCAATCGCGAGGCGCTGGCCAGTTACGCGTCGTCTGACTTCGATTCTGCCAAGGTGTCGCTGCTTGAAGCCATCGGCGTCGGCACGAAGGCTGCGCTGTCCGACAGTCCGATGATGGCGCGGACCTACGTGCATCTCGCGGCCGTTTATCTCAACGGATACAAGGATCGCGGCCACGCACTTCGTTATCTGATGACCGCGCTGAAGATCCGATCGGACATCGAGCTGACGGAGGCTGTGGCGACGCCGGCCCTCAAAGACGTTTTCGCGCTGGCCCAGGCGGAGGCCAAGCGCAATGCAGCGGCGGCGGCCAAGGCCCCGCCTGTTGTCGGTGCCGCGCCCGCACCGGTCGCGAAGCCCGCGCCCGCGCCGGTCGCGGAAAGGCCCGCGCCGGTCGCGAAGCCCGCGCCGGTCGTGGAGAAGCCCGCACCGGTGGTAAAGCCCGCGCCCGCACCGGTCGCGAAGCCCGCACCGGTCGTCGAAAAGCCCGCGTCCGCGCCCGCCCCCAAGGCCCCGGCTGCTGCCCCGGCGCCGGTCGTCGCGCAAGCGCCGAAGCCGAAGCCGCAGCCCAAGGCCAAGGTCGAGAAGAAGCGAGTCGGTCCCGAGGAGCCGGACCTGCCCGCCAGCATTCCGCAGGCGCTGTACTGTCCCAACGTCGACGAGGCCCCGCCCCGTGCGCAGATGCTGTTGCGTTGTGTGGCGCAACCGGGTGTCAGGATGGCCCGCGTCCTGTTGTTCTATCGCGCCCCGGGCAAGGAGGACTTCACTGCGGTGCCGATGGTGAAGTCACCAAAGGGTTGGTACTCGGGCGTGGTACCAGCTGATGTCGTGACGGCCAAGTCGCTGCAATATTATTTCGAAGCGCGCGATGGTTCCGACAAAGCGGTGGCTGACAACGGCCGCAACGACAGCCCCAACCTGATGATCATCCGCGCCGGTGTTCCGCCCGTCGGGCAGGGGGCGGCGGGGCTGCGTGTTTCCCGGCGGGGCGATGGCGACGCCGCTTCGGCCGAGGACAATCCCCTTTCCCACATCGAGGCTGAAAAGGTACGGGAGCTGGAGGAAGCGGGTCACCACATGCGCGAGGCCAAGGCCCTGTGGATTGGGTTCGGTGTCGGGTCAGGATACGGCTGGCACCCTTCGACGAAGCTCGAGTACCACAACAAGTTGAGCGTGGGCGCCGGCTTCACCCCTGCCGGCTTGCTGCACTTCATCCCTGAGGTCGGGTACCAGGTGACTTCGTCGCTGGCGATCTCACTGGCCGTTCGTTACCAGTACGTGCCGTCGAGCGGCTCGGGTGACGTGACCGTTGGCGCCCCCAAGACCAGCGCTGTCGCGGCGCTGGTGCGCGTCTTTCAGTTCTTCGGTGAGGGGAACACCCAGCCGTTCGTGTCCGGCATGCTGGGCGGCGGCCAGGGCGTGCGTCTTGTCGTGTCGCCGAAGCCCGACATGGGTCTCATCTCCAGCGACACCGTGCGCGGCGGGCCGCTGCTCGTCGGGGCCGGCGGGGGCATCCTGTACCACTTGAGCCCGCACGCCGCGATTGTGGCCGAGCTCAAGTTGACGCTGGGTGCGGGGGATCTGGCGGCGGTCTTCGACCTGACGACAGGCGTTCAGATCGGATTCTGACCGGGGTCCGTCGGCGAGAACACCTGTGCCGCCTGTGCGACCGCGCTGGCCCGCTGGTGCGGGTCGGCGATCGTCAGGGCGGCGACCAGGCGCAACAGGCGCGGGTATTCCTGGTCAAGGGCCCGGCTGGTCGGCAGTGGCCCGGGATCGTAGCGACCGGCGATCAGATCGGCTTGCGTGCGCAGGGGACTGCCGGCCAGCGCTTCCCAGAGCACGGCGCCGGCCGCGAACAAATCCGTCTGGACCGATGGCGCCGCCCCCCGAAACTGCTCGGGCGCCAGATAAAGCGGGGTGCCGCCGGGGCTGTCAGGACCTTCGGGCTGCGCCCCCGGGCCGCGCGCCACGCCAAAATCTGCCAGCACCGGCTGTCCCGAATCACGAAACAGAATGTTCCGCGGTGTGATGTCAGCGTGGACGACGCCCTGGCCGTGGACGAAGGCCAGCGTCGACAACAGGCCGCGCGCTATCCTGGCGACGTCAGCGGGCGGCAGTCGGCGGTCGGGTGCAACGTTCAGTCGGTCGCGCAGCGATCCGCCGGGCAGAAATTCCATGGCCAGCAAACCGGCCGCCTCGTCGAGGTCGTAGACCGCGACCACGCCGGGGTGTCGGAGGCTGGCCATAGTACGTGCCTCATTGAAGAAGCGCCGGGCGGACACGTTTGCGCGCCCGGGGCCGCCCGTCGGGTGAAGAATCTTGAGCGCCAGCGGCAGGTCAAGGGTGCGATCTCGAGCCAGGTAGACGGTGGCCGTGGCGCCCCGGCCGAGTTCGCGCTGCAATTCGAAGCGCTGCACGGGCACACCGGCCGGGCCGGACAGCGTTGCGGTCGCCATCGTCGTGGGGGGCGGCGGCAGGTGGACCTGGTCCCCCCGCGCGGGCGCGAGGCGGTCGAGATGGGCGAGGGCCTCGGGATGATCGATGTCGTCCGCAAGCAGGCGTTCCCAGCGGACGATCGCGGCGGAGGTCCGACCCTCTTGCTCGTCGAGCTCGGCCAGTCGCGCCAGGGCCGCCGCACCGATTTGTTCCCCGCGGTCTTCCAGCGGCGTCAGGACCGCCCGCGCCGCCGTCGCTTCGCCCAAAGAGGCCAGGCGCGTCCCGTGCGCCAGCGCCTCGGCGGCCTCGTCGTCGGTCACGCGATCTCCAGGCGCAACGATCCAGATTCAAGTTCGAGGACGTCGCCGACCAGAAGATCGCAGACCGGCCCGACCAGATGTCCCGCGATTCGCAGCGACACGCCGGGCGCGCGCCCCAGTCGGATGGTGTCGGGACAGAAGGACACCGAAAGCCCCGCCGCACCGGAGAATGCGTTGACCAGAGGTATCGGGCCCGTCCCGACGACGGCGACCAGACCGCGATCCAGGCCCGTGTGGCAGACCAGTTCCACGAGGCCGGGTCCCAGGGATCGGTAGGTGAGTTCGCAGTGGTCCCCGAGACCGAGGCGGCCTTCACCCGTGAGCGCGAAGGGCTGGCCGATGGGGATCCCGGCGATGCGGGTGCCGACGCGAGAGCCCGCGTCCTGTACGACCAAACCCTCAGTTCCCGCGACGATGGTGGCGTGGCGCCGTGACACGCTGGGGTCACGCAGGACAACCTGCGCCAGTCCGTCGCGGCCAAGAAGGCAGGGAGTTTCCGCGACGCGAACCCGCCGCCCGTCGGATCCGATCAGCGTCAGGGCGCGGCCCCGGCACAAGCGGCGTTCCAGATCGCGGGCTGAAGCACGCAGGGCGCTGCCGTCGGGGTGGCCGTCAGGGATCTCGGATGCCGCCCCGACCGCCGCCGCGCGCTCGCCGGACGCAAGAAGGATCTCGAAACGGCGAAAGGCGTCGGCCGCGGTTCGTCGATGCGCGCGCGCGTTGTCGTCGCGGGCCAAGGCGGCCTCTAGAGGCTCGATCGCGCCCAGGGCGGCATACGCATCAGCGGCGCGCACATGATCACCGGTCCGCTCGAAGATCTCGGCCGCCCGCTGGAAGTCCCCCACCTCAAATAGAAGCTCACCCGCCGCGCGGAGGGCGTGCATGACGGCCGCCGTCGGTTCGGCGCAACGGGCTCTGCCAACGAGGGCGGCCGCCGCCAGCCGCTTGAGGCTCGACACCGGCTCGCCTCCGGTGGCTTCTGCAATGGCCGAGGTCGACTCGTGAAGATCTTCCAGTGTCGTCGGCTCGCCGCCCGCCTCGTTCAACAATCGTTCGATAGCCGTCCAGTCCCGGTCGCGCACCAGCCGGCGCGTGAGGACCCCCAGCCGTCCCTCTTTCACGGCGGTCTGAAGATCCTGCGCTGACAGCGGCGACTTGGCGTCGGCCATTGTCTGTGAAGGGTAGCGCGCAGCGGGGCAACCCCCAAGGTACACTGAGGATCCATGCTGACCCGGGTGGCGTCTGGCCAGGCGCGTTTCGTCGTGCCGGGGTTGACCACCGACGCGCGTGGCATCGCCGCAGGCAAGCAACTGGCCCTGCGGTTTCCGACCTGGGATCGGGCGGTGTCGTTTCTGCGGGTGCTCAGTGGCGCCGCTTGCCCGGACGAGATCTGGCACGGGCTGCGGCTTCACCACCTTCGTCCGACGGACGGCATGCGCGAGTTGCTGATCGTGGTGCCGCACACCTCGTCGCACGTTGCCGATGGGGTGGCGCGCGCGGCCCGCCTGGCCGGCGGCGCGTGCTTCACCGGGACGGGGCGCCACTTCGTTCCGTATCGGGACAAGGATGCGCCACTTGGTTACGACGCTGCGACGCTGGTTCACACCGGCGATGGGGATCTGATCTTGTACACCGCCAATCAGTCCGTTGCGTGCCAGCTGCAAGGGGACATCCCATTCGACAGTCTGCTCCTGCGCCTCGACCTGCGGCGCGAACCGCGGGGCGCCCAGGCCATGGCGCGCGAAGACGAAGCGGGCGTTCTTTACCTGTCCTGTCGCCGGGGCCTGGGCCCCGTGCTGGCGGCGCATTTCTATCGTTCGGGCGTCCAGGCCGATACGGCGGAGTGCGAGCCGGACAGCGCGAGCCCGTTTGGCGATGAGACTCCCTTCTGGCTGTTTCGCCTGCGGCACGTGCCTGCACGCCTGCTGGGTCTTGTCGTCGGCACGCCCGGCCTTCAGCTTTACCGCGCCGTGCTCGACAACGTGGCCGTGGCCGTCGGATTTGCGCACGTTCTTCACCTCGAAGGCTGCCGCGCGGCGGTTGCACCGGATCGTTTCCTGTTGCTGCGGCCGCGGCCCGGCAGACCGGTGGTGATGACGTCGCCGCCCGATTTCGTCCCACTGGGCGATCGGGTGGCGATTCCGGGGCAGGGCGGGAACGAAATCGCGACCATGACACCCGCTCGGCGGTCGGCGACGGGGCTCGGGGTCCCGCTGCGCCTCGAACGATCGCCGGCATCGCGGCCCCGCCCGGTCGCAAGCTGGATTCCGTGGTCGCAGGCCGATTGGCTGCGCCGGCTGTGCTACGCGCTTCCGACGTCCGCGTTGGCGGGCTACCGGCTGGCATTGCTTGAGGCGGGCATCCTGGTGCTGGCGCCAGAACGGCTGGAAGGCTTTCCCTTCGGTCGGCCGCTGGAGGAAGCGGCACCTGGCGTCCTCATCCCAGTGGGGACTTGCGTTCGGCCCGCGGTATCGCCCAGCCTCATTCGCGATTCTCTCGCCGCCGGCGGGGATGGGACGTTTGTCTTCTCCGCCGCGGATGCGCCGCCGTTTCGGATCGCTGATGAATCCTTCGCGCCCTTCGAGCGACGGGTTCTGTCGCGAATCGCTGTGTCGACGCCACCGATGGTGGGGGCGCTGCCGTCTGCCACGCCGCCCCCGGGCGCGGCTGCCCCGGAGGTTGAGAACGATGCCCTCGGCCCATTGCCGGTGTGGGGCCTGCGCCGATAACGCCGGCGGGTGATCATGGCGCGGGCATTCGTCGGTCGCTTTCTTCTGCCTTTGGTCCAAGGGGGACCGTTGCACGTCGGCAGGCCGATCGGACAGCGGCATCTAGCGCGAATTCTGTCCGCCGCAGAAGCCGGGTCCGAACGCGAGGCCGCGCAGAAGCTTGAGGCGCATCGACACGCTGAGGCGCGCGCCCTGGTTTCTGGTGTTCAGGCCCCTTTACTGGACGAGGCGACGTTGCGGCTGGGTGTCACGGTTCACAACCTCCTCGCCCTCGGGCATCCGTCGCTGGCGGGTAAGGCCAACGAGGGGCGGCGCCACCGAATTGCCGCTGTGACCGAGGGTCTCGCCGACCTGGGGCCGCCCCGCAGTGTTGCCGAAACCGTCGGCCGCCACACGCTGCTCGCCCGACTACCCGACATCGGGCACACCTCACACCTGGTGCAGCAATGGTGGGGTCAGCAGCGATTCGTCGGCCGGACGCCGCCCGCGCGTGTGCTGGCCCTGCCGAGCCTTCGACGTGTCAAGCACACGTTCGTGCGGCGTGGATGGGTCAAGGAGGTCGGCGTGGCGCCGTACGCGCGCGCGGCGTGGCTGGCGCTGCATCGGGCCAGTCCCCTGGCGGAGGCGCTGGATCCGCTGCGACTTGATCCTCCCTGGGCCTGGGAGCGTGTGTTACCGATTCTGCGTTTCGCACCCATCTTCCGCCTGGTCGCGGGCCGCGTTCTGGAGATCGGCGTTGCGCCTACCGGCGGGGCCATGGTGTCCGCCCTGTTTCGTCTGGCTTCGCTTCGCGAACCAAACACGGGGGCCGCCGCGCCGCCCGGACACCTTGCCTTTGCGATCGGGTTCCTCGCGCATGTCCTTTGGCTGGATGGCCTGTTCGGGCGCGCCTCGACGCCGCTGGCGGCGCCCGAGCTGGAGGCCGTTGTCCTGGCGGCCAGCGAGATCCGTCCAGGCCTGGTCTGGCCACCCGATGTCGACGCCACCACGGGCGCGGGCCGGTTCTTCGCAGACAGACTGGCGCAGATGCGTCGCGAACTGCTACTGACCGCCCCTGCACGGTACGTCGCGGCCCGGGCCCTGTGTCGCAGGGCAGTCCCCGACATGTCGGGATAGGTATCCCTGTGACTGGGATTCAGGTAAGGTGGCTGTGCGTTTCATTACAGCAGGTACGGTTCACGTCCGGAAAGGACTACCATGCGGTACGCGCGTCCACTTCTCGGAGCCATTCTCACGCTCGCGGCTTGTTCGACTGATCCCGCGATCAAACCGACGACATCGGACAAGGCCACCGGCGGCGGGGCAGGCGGGGCCGACACCTCGAACACGACGGGCACTGGCGGCGCCACCGGGGGCGCCACCGGCGGTACTGGCGGTGGCTTCACGGTCAGGATTCCCGACGCTGGCACCGGCACCGGCACAACCTCGAACACCCCGGACGGGGGCGTGCGCGGGGGCGGTATGTGTGGCATGGAAGACTTCAAGCTCGATCGACTGCCGCCCGAGCTCTTGATCGTTCTCGACCGCTCGGGCTCGATGACCACCAAGGTGCCGCCCACGGCCGGCGCCACGCGCTGGACGGAAGTAACAGCCGCGCTGGACGAGACAGTGATGAAGACCGAGGCTGGCGTGCTCTGGGGTCTGAAGATGTTCCCCAGCGTCGACGGCTGCATGGTCAGCGCCCCGGCCGAAGTGGACATCGCGGTGAACAACTACGCCGCCGTGGGCGGCAAGATCAAGATGTCGGCGCCCGCGATGGGCGGCGGTGGGACGCCCACCACTTTGGCGATGAACAGCGCGCTGGCCTATATGCAAACGCGGACGGCGTCGAAGAATCCGAAGTACCTGTTGCTTGCCACCGACGGTGAGCCGAATTGCGGGGCGGGTGGGGCGAGGACGGCTGACAACGCGGGCGCCGTCGGCGCGGTCAAGGCGGCCTTCACGGCTGGCTTCCACACCTTCGTCGTCGGCATCGCCACCGCGGGTACGGGCGCCAACACGGTTCTTAACGATATGGCCACCGCGGGCGGCGAGCCCCGCCAGGGCGACCCCAAGTACTACGCCATCGCCAACCGGCAAGATCTGGTGATGGCCCTGGCGCAGATCACGTCTGCGGTGTCCACCTGTGTGTTCCCGCTGGCCAAGGTGCCGCCGTCGCCCGACGACGTGGCCGTGAACGTCGATGGCAAGCGTGTTCCCCGTGACAAGGCGCAGATGGACGGCTGGAACTACGGCGCCGACATGAAGTCGATCCAGCTTTACGGACCGTGGTGCGAGGGGCTCAAGATGAACGCCGGCGACGTGAAAATCATCTTCGGTTGCCCCGGGGTGATCATTCCGTAGCGGGTCCTCGGCCCCGTCACGTCGGCGCCCGGCAAGCCATCGCGTCTGCCGTCCGCTATAGTGCGCCACCGCAATGAACTTGTCTGAACCCCCGCCGGCAGCGCCGGTCGCAGTCGACAACGCGCAGGTCGCTGCCGTCGCACAGAAGCTGAACGGGGTGGCGCGCGCACTTGGGCAGTGCTTCCTGGGCAAGGATGAGACCATCCGGCTGGCCCTCATTGCCCTCGTCGCGGGCGAGCACATGTTGATTGTGGGCCCCCCCGGTACCGCGAAGTCGGCACTGGTGCGGCAGCTCGCCCGCCTGGTGGACGCACGCTACTTCGAATACCTGCTGACGCGTTTCTCTGAACCGAACGAAATCTTCGGGCCGATCGACATCAAGGCCTTTCGCGAGGGGTCCTACCTGCGGCGCACGGAGGCGATGTTGCCCGCGGCCGAGATCGTCTTCCTGGACGAGGTTTTCAAATCCAACTCCGCCATCTTGAATTCGCTGCTGGCGATCATGAACGAGCGACGCTTCTTCACGGGAAGTCGCACGCTGACCGTGCCGCTGCGCTCGTTGTTTGCCGCCACCAATGAGGTTCCCAACGACGAGGGCCTGGCGGCGGTCTTCGACCGGTTCCTCATCCGCGCCAGTTCGGACAACCTTGAAAGCTTTCATTTCCACGGGCTGGTCGGGCGCGGCATCGAGGCCGAGGTTGCGCACCTGGGCGGCAGTGATGACGCAGCCGCGGCGCTGGTGTCCCTGACCGAGATTGCTGGCTTGCAAAGGGCCACGGCCGGTCTTCTGCGTGTCGGCGACGAATTTCTCGCGCGCTACAAGGGCCTCGTCTTCCAGATCCGTTCCGAAGGTGTGTCGCTGAGCGATCGCCGTGTGGTGAAGCTGCTGAAGCTCTTCGCGGCCAGTGCCGCCCTCGACGGCCGATCGGCGGTGGACGACCGCGATCTGTTTATTCTGAAGCACGTCTGGAACAGCGTCGAGCAGATAGGCTTGCTCAAGGACATCGTCGCGCCTGTCCTCGAACGGCACCAGAGCGAACATCCCGAGTCGCCACGTCCCGACGCCGGGAACGTCGACCTCGACACTGTGCTGGTCGAACTGGGCACCATTCGCGGGTTGCTGCTAGGTGGCTCGTCGCTGTCGGACATTCAGCTTTTTTCGCAGCTGAGAAATCTACAAGATATACGGACGACGTTGCTGGCCCTGGGTACGCCCACGGCCCAGCAGATGGTCAGCGAGGTCGACAAATTGCTTGAAGGCGTGTTCGAGTCATCCCGATGGACCGCCTGAAACCGCCACCAGAGGTTCGGCAGCGCCGGGCGTTCTCCACGCTCGGTGGTCCCGTCACAACCGGCGGCGACGGCGAATCCGGTCGCGCCCTGGCCCGTTTGTTTCACGTCGACGCGGCGCTGGCGCGGGCGCTGACACACGGTTTTCACAGCTATGCGGGCCGCATGCACCCGGGCATCGCGCGTGGTGCGGTCGCCCAGTGGAGCCGCCCCGGCGGCAGGGTGCTCGATCCTTTTTGCGGCAGCGGCACGGTACTGGTCGAGGCCTTCGCCGCTGGGCGCGCATCGGTGGGCGTCGACGCCAGCCCGCTTGCCGTCCAACTAGCCCAGGTGCGTTCGACGACCTTGGGCGCCGAGGGCCGGTCGCGCCTGGTGCAGGTGGCCACCGAGATCGCGACCGAATCGGCGGAACGGGCGCGCAAGCGCAAGCGGCCAGAAAGCGCGATCTGGGCCAAGGACGAGTTCAAGCGTTTCCATCCGCACGTCGCTCTCGAACTGTTGGGCCTGCGCGAGTTGGTGATGGCGACGCCCCAGGACGACATCGGTCGCGCCCTGCGACTGTGCCTTTCGTCGCTCTTGGTGAAGTTCATGCGGACCGGGCCCGAGGCGCCGCGCGACGGTGAGACGAAGCGCATCGGTCGGGGTGTCCCCTCGCGTTTCTTGGCCGATCGTGCGCGCGAGCTGACGGGCGGCCTGCAGGCACTGGAGCGCCGCGCGCAACCCGGCACGCCGCCGCCCGAGGTGATTCTGGGCGACGCGCGTTCGTACCCGAAGATTGCGTCCGAACAGTTTGATCTGGTGCTGTCGTCGCCGCCCTACGCCGGGACCTACGACTACGCCGACCAGCACGCAGTGCGCTTTACCTGGCTGGGGTTGCCGGGCCGGGTGTTCCGCCAGAACCAGATAGGCGAGCGCAGCGAAGGCATGGGCTCGGCGGCGCGAGATTGGATTGAGGATCGCAAGCGCTGGCTGTCCGAACTGGCCCGGGTCCTGAAGCCATCCGGTCACGCCCTGCTGGTGGTCGGCGACGGTGTCGTCGGGGGCGCGCCCGAGGATGCCGTCGAGGCGATGGCGGATGCCGCGCCGTCGGCGGGTCTGCGCGCGGTGGCATGGGCGTCACAGGCCCGTCCGACCCGGGACCGCCGCCTGCAGGAGATCTTCGGCGGCAAGCCGCGGCGCGAGCATCTGGTTCTGCTGCGCCGCTAGTGCCTACTCGGGCAGCAGCTTCGCCAGCACAGAATCGAGCTCGTCCAGCGTCTGGTAGTGGATTTCCAGATGTCCGCGACCCGGGCCTGTCTCGACGACCTTCACCCGCGCCCCCAAGGCGCGCTGCAACCGCTCGGTCAAATCGCGCACCGCAGACGACGGTCGCTGGGCCGCGTCGCCCTTCGCGTCGCCCTTCGTGGCGCCCTCGCGCTCGCGCCTGACCAGGCCCTCGACCTGCCGCACGGACATTTCGCGTGTCACCGTGAGGCGCGCCAGCCGTTCGATCTCCGACGCGGAATCGAGGCCCAGAAGCGCCCGGGCATGCCCCATCGACAGGCGTTGGCCCACGACCATCTGCCGAACCGAGGCGGGCAATCGCAACAGACGCAGGGCGTTCGCCACGGTGCTGCGATCCTTGCCCACGCGTCCGGCCAGTGATTCCTGCGTGTATCCGTATTCGTCGATCAGGCGCTGGTACCCATCCGCCTCTTCGATTGGGTTCAGGTCCTCGCGCTGCAGGTTTTCGACCAGGGCCATCTCGAACGCCGCGGTCTCGGTCACCTCGCGCACGACCACCGGCACCTCGTGCAGGCCGGCGCGCTGGGCCGCCCGCCAGCGCCGCTCGCCCGCAATCAACTCGTAACCGTGTTCCTGCGCGCGCACGACCAGCGGTTGGATGATGCCCTGCACGCGAATCGTGGCTGCCAGTTCCTCGATGCGGGCGTCGTCGAAGGTCTTGCGCGGCTGATGCGGCGACGGATGAATGTCCTCGATGGGGATCAGGCGCAGTCCGCCATCCGCCGTGGCACGTGCAGGCGCGACCACCTGGGCCTGTCGAGGGGCCGGCGCCTCGGGAATCAAGGCCGCCAATCCGCGACCGAGGGCCTGGCGCTTGCTGCTCACGTCGTCGGTCCGTCCGGGGTGCGCGCGTGGCGGATCAAGAATTCCCGCGCGGCCTCAAGGTAACTTTTAGCGCCCTTCGACGCGACGTCGTACAGCAAGATCGGCTTGCCGAACGAGGGCGCCTCGGACAGGCGGACATTGCGCGGGATCGACACGTCGTACACCTTGCCGGCGAAATGCTTTCGCACCTCGCCCGCGACCTGTTCGGTCAGGTTCTGGCGGTTGTCGACCATGCACAGAAGGATACCCTCGATTGTCAGCCCGGGGTTCAGCGACCGGCCGACCAGGCTGACGGTGGCTTGCAGATCCGACAAACCTTCCAGCGCGTAGTATTCGCACTGCAAGGGGACGAGGACCCCGTCCGCGGCGCACAGGGCGTTGATGGTCAGCAGTCCCAGCGACGGGGGCGTGTCGATGATGACGAAGTCGTAATCGGGCGTCGCCAGGCGCAGCGGCCCGCGCAGACGGTGCTCGCGGTCGGGCAGGGGGACCAGTTCAATCTCGGCGCCCGCCAGATTTTGTCCCGCCGCCACCAGATGCAGGAACGGCAGCTCGGTCTTGCGGACGACGTCGCTTATCGATTTGTCGCCGATAAGCACGTTGTAAACGCTGCCCTCGGTGCTGCTGGCCCCGGCGCGCGCATGGCCGAGGCCCGAGGTGGCGTTGCCCTGGGGGTCCATGTCGACCAGCAGAGTGCGCTTCTCCGCCGCCGCCAGCGATGCCGCCAGGTTCACGGCGGTCGTCGTCTTTCCGACGCCCCCTTTTTGGTTCGCGACTGCGATGACCCTTCCCATGTTGGGGCGCATCGTCCTTAGCACCGCACGCGTTCCGAAAGGTGAAAAAATTGACGCTTTCGCTGGGGAGGGTAAAACACCTACATGTAGTGCGGAGCCCTACTTGAAGAGGAGATCGACCATGTCCCACAGCGACCAGAGAATTTACAAGTCCTTCGAAGAGTTCGAGCGCGAGGAGCTGCGTGCGATGGAGACCATGGGGGCCTCCGTCGACGATATGATCGACGCCCTGTACGGGCAGGACCTCGACTTCGACCCCGATTCGGGCCGCACCCGCGGTGCCCGCGACGACGCCGAAGACGAAGAATAGCGCCCGCGTCGCAGCCGATCTTCAACCGCGCGCGCGGGAAGCGGCTGGCGAGAGTCCTCCGGCCCAGGTATAAGTTCGCGCCATGGCGAACGACTCTTCCAATAAAGGTTCAAATATCTGGCCGTGGGCTCTGGTGACGGGCCTGGCGGTTGGTTTCCTGGTGGGGCGCGAGATGGGCGGCAGGGGCGGCTCTGGCTCTGCAGAATCGGACGAACGGCCGCACGCGGCGGCAACGGCGCCGGCGAACGCTCCTGGCGGCACGGTCTACAAGAGCGAGTCGCAGTTTCCCCCGTCCTGGCTGAAGTCGACGGATCTCGCGACGGTTTCGGGCGTGAACTTCGACGGCATGACGGACGCCCAGAAGGCGGCGGCCCTGCAGGCGCTTAACGAGCGCAACTGCGAGTGTGGTTGCAGCTTCGGCACGATCGCGAACTGCGCCAAGAAGGATTCGAGCTGCCCGCGCAGCCCGAAGTTGGCGAAGCAAGTGGTCGACCTGGCCAAGCAGGGCAAGGGCCTGGCTGATCTCTACGCATTCCTCGACGTCGAGAACAAGAAGGGCGCGGCCCCCGCGGCGGCCCCTGCCGCCCCGACCGGCCCGCAGAAGGTGCCCCTGTCGGCGCACAGCCCGCGCAAGGGACCGAGGGCCGCGAAGGTCACTATCGTCGAGTTCAGCGATTTCCAGTGTCCGTTTTGCAGCCGCGTCGTCCCCACGATCAAGGAGATCGTGGAGAAGTACCCCAAGGATGTCGCGATCGTCTTCATGAACCAGCCGCTGTCGTTTCACCCCATGGCCATGGGCGCCGCTCAAGGCTTCCTGGCCGCAAGCAAGCAGGGCAAGGCGTGGGAGATGCACGACAAGATGTTCGCCAACCAGCAGGCGCTGAATCCCCCGGATCTCGAAAAGTATGCGCAGGAGCTGGGCCTGAACGTCGCCAAGTTCAAGAAGGACTTTGCCGATCCCAAGATCAAGGAAGAGATTGCGGCTGATCAGAAGCTGGGCAGTTCAGTCGGCGCGGATGGCACGCCCACGTTCTTCGTCAACGGCCGGCTGCTGTCGGGCGCGCAGCCTTTCGCGTCTTTCAAGACGATCATCGACGAGGAAATCAAGAAGGCGGATGACCTCCTCAAGAAGGGCACCAAGCTGGAGGACGTCTACACCAAGCTGATGGAACTGGCCGCCGCCGCGCCCCCGCCTGCCGCTGCGGGCGCCGCTGCCCCTGCCGCGAAGGTCGACATCGTGCCGGGCAACGCCCCCATCAAGGGTCCCGCCAACGCGCCGGTAACAATCATCGCGTTCAGCGATTTCCAGTGTCCGTTCTGTAGCCGCGTGGTCCCCACGCTCAAGCAGATCGAGGACACCTACAAGGGCAAGGTCCGCATCGCTTTCAGGAACTTCCCGCTTGGCTTCCACGACAAGGCGCAGCTGGCTGCCGAGGCCTCGCTGGCCGCCAACGAGCAGGGCAAGTTCTGGCAGATGCACGACAAGCTGTTCGAGAATCAGCAGCAGCTCGACCGCCCTTCACTTGAGAAGTACGCGGCCGACTTGGGCCTCAACATGGGCAAGTTCAAGGCCGCGCTCGATTCCGGCAAATTCAAGGATCAGGTCGCCAAGGACACCGCGCAGGGCACGTCCGTCGGCATCACTGGAACGCCCAGCTTCGTTGTCAACGGCGAGCTGTTGGTCGGTGCCCAGCCCTTCGAGAAGTTCAAGACGGCGATCGACGGGGCGCTTGCCGCCAAGGGCAAGTAGCTCTCAGAATCGCTGCGTCGGAACGTTGGGGCGGGCGCGCCGCAAGACCTGCGTGCCCACGCCCCACAGCAGCCGAATTTCCCCGGCCGCCGCGTGGCCCTGGTAGGCGTCGAGGCGGCGCCGGCCGGTGTCGCAGGGGCCGCCTTCCAGGATCTCGAAGCCACGCTCGGACAGCATGATGCGGTCGCCCTGGATTTCGCCGGTGACCTGGTACCGGGTCAAGACGCGGAAATCGAGGGCGCTGTTGCAGCGATAGGCCTGACCGTCGGTGGAGATCTGGCGAACAATCCGGTCGTAGTAACCGCTGACCTTCGTTCCATCCTGCGTCAGATGCCACTCCTCGCGCTCGACCTTCTGGTCGCCCGTGGCCATGGTGCCCCGGTGTTCCCAGACCCACAGCCCATGCACGTTCGCCGGCGTCCCGGTGGAATGGCTGGCTTGCACCGATTCCTGCGCGGCGGCGGGGACCTGGTTGTCCCAGCTCGGATCCGGTGTGGCGAAGGCAAGTAGGCTCTTGTCCGTCGCGCCGGCCTCGTCCGGGGGACGCCGGTACAGGGTCACACGGCGCTCGGTGTCGCTCAGCGTGAGGACATCGCCGCGCACGTCGGCACGGAAGCGCGCGGGTGTACGGCCCGTGGGGCGGCAGGGTCCCTTGCTCTTAGCCTCGCCAATCTCCTGCAGCTCGATCTGGTCTTTGTCGACGCGGCCGCGCACCTCGAATCGCAGCAGCGTGGAGAAGCGCGGCTCCCGGCTGCACATGTACGCCCGCCCGTCGCCCGAGATCATCGTCAGCTCGACCACATAGAAGCCCGCGATGGCGCCGCCCGTCTGGGTTAGCCGCCAGGCCTGGCGTTCGATGCGTGTGTCGCCCGCACCGGTTCCGTCGTCGAGCGTCGACCGAAAGAATCCTTCCCAGATACCCGCCACAGCAGCGGGTCCCGCCCTGGGCGGCTCGGGGCGGCGCGAACGCAAGGTCGAACAGCCCGGGCCGGCTGCCACGAACGCGATGGTAGCCAGCGACTGGACGAGCCGAGAGCAACGCAGGGGATGCACGATCTACAGGGGCAATCGGCAGATTCGCGGGTGGGGTGGAGCCCGATTCGTTGACGCGCGGCTCGCAGGCCGGGGACGGGTGTGTTCGTGTGCGCATCGAGGCGCAGCACCGCCGGACTGGCGTCGCGGTTGCCTGCGGGTGTACGACAGACGAATGCGAATCAGCCGGCGACCGGGACTGACTTGCGTTTTGGTGACCCTTGGCGCGGCGTGTTCGAGTGGCAGCAAGGTCGAGTCGGCTGCGCCGGATTCCGGCGTGGCGGATGGGGCTCGCGTGGGAGCGGCGGGCACAGGGGGGACGGCGTTGCCCGCGCCGGACGCAGGCGTCGTCGATACCAAGCGCATCGACGCGGCCGTCGACCCCGACGCGGCGGTTGCAGGCATGTTCGTGGCACCGATGGGCAGGGACGACAATCCCGGCACCCTGGACCTGCCTTGGAAGACCATTTCGCATTGTGCGTCGGTGGCCCAGCCCGGCGATACCTGCTGGCTGCGTGCGGGCGTCTACCGCGAGACCGTCCACCCGGCGCAGTCGGGCCTTGCGGGCAAGCCGATTCGTTTCGCAGCGTGGGCGGCGGAAAGCGTCACCGTGTCGGGGGCCCAGGTCGTCGCGGGCGATGCTTTTTCCGTCTGGAAGGACAGCATCTGGCAGGCGACTGTCGCGGCACCACGCACCGGATACGCGGCCGATGGCTTGACCGCCAACCAGGTCTTCGTCGGTGGTCGCATGATGATCGAGGCGCGCTGGCCGAATACTGGTCTCGACCTGATGCGCCCGAAATTCACCGGCGGCGGTCCCAAGAAAAGCGGCACGACGGTGGTCGTCACCCACAAGGACATCCCCGTCATCGCGGGCGGCTGGGTCGGCGGCACGTTGTGGACCAACGAATGGTTCGTCTCGCGCACGGGAACCATCACGGCCGAGGGCCCCGGCACCGTCACCGCCACTGCGTTCGACAGCGGCGATTTTGCGGCCGGCTACTGGTTCTATCTGACCGGGCGCCTGGGTGCGCTAGACGCCGAAGGTGAATTCTTCTTCGATGGCGGCAAGCTGTACATCTGGCCGCCCGGCGGCGCGCGCCCCGCCGAGGTCGAATACAAACAGCGCGTGCTGGCCTTCGATTTGACGGATCGTTCGTACATCGAAGTGCGCGGCCTGAAGATCTTCGCCGCCACGATCGCGACCGGCGACGGAAGCACGGGCGTGGTGGTCGACAAGGTCGACGCCCGCTACGTCTCACACCACGTTACCTTGCCGCTGTTTCCGGCCGCACTCAAAAAGCCCAACACGGACGATGATCTGATCATCGACGCGCACATCCACGACACGGGCATCATCCTGCGCGGCAAGGGCAACGCGTTGACTGGCAGCCGCGTCACGTGGAGCGCCGGCAACGGTGTGCTGGTGATGGGGCAGGGCCATACGGTGTCGGGGAATATCATCGAGAACACGGACTACGCGTCGACCTACGCCGCGGGCCTGCAACTGGCCGGCAGCGGGCATCACATCGACCACAACACCTTCGGAGCGACCGGGCGCAGCGCCATCAATGTGTCCTGGCACCTGAACGGTGAAACCATGGACAATGTCGAAATCGCCTACAACGATTTTCACGACTGGGGCGCGTTGAGCGCGGACCTCGGTGCCGTCTACATCTGCTGCTACACGGATCTCGCGACCGTGCAGATCCACCACAACCGCTTGCACGATCCGATCATCTTCAGCCCCTTTTGGGACGTGGCCGGCATCTACCTCGACATCGAGGCGCACAACGGGCAGCTGCACCACAACGTGATGTGGGCTTTCGGCGGCGACCGGGGTAAGGGCATCAAGGGCGGCTCGACGCGGGGGACGGATCGCATCACGAACAACACGCTGCTCATGCCGGTGTGGATCGGCAAGGGATCGCTGTTGCGAAACAACATCATGCTGGGCAAGAACGACGGCCCCGCCGCGACCTTCGAGAACAGTCTGGGCGTTGGAGCCGACCCCAAGTTCACCGACGCGAAGGCCGGTGATTTCACCTTACTGGACGGCTCGCCCGCGATCGACAAGGGCGCTGTCATCCAGGGAATCACCGACGACGCCGTGGGTGCGCCCGATATCGGCGCTTACGAGCGCGGCCGGCCGCCTTGGCAGGCCGGCGCGCCGATGTAGCTACGGTCCTTCCGATGCAGCGATGGTCGCCAGTTCGGCGGCGGCCGATTCCCATTCGGCCATGCGCCGTTCGAGGCGAGTGGCGAGATCACTCTCCTGGTCGGCCAGTGCGTGCAATTTCTGCCAGTCGCCCTGGGGATTCTCCGCCAGCTGCGCCCGCAGCGCGCTCAATTCTTGTTCCACCTTGCCCACGTCGGCCTCCAACGATTCCACGCGGCGTTCCAGACGGCGCCGCTCGCGGTCGCGGTCCTTGTTGCTGGCGCGTGTTCGGTCGGCGGCGGGCAGCGGGGGCGGCGGCGTCTGGGGGGTAGGCCTGGCAGTCGGGGCCGTGACTGGGGCCGCGACGTCTTGCTTCTTGCGCGCGCGCCAATCCGAATAGTTGCCAAGGTGCGATTCCACGCCGCTGCCTTCGACGACCAGCATCCGCGTGCATACGCGATCCAAAAAATAGCGATCGTGGCTCACCACCAGCAGCGTTCCCTCGAACCCCCCCAGAGCCTCTTCCAGAACTTCGCGTGCGGGAATGTCCAGGTGGTTGGTGGGTTCGTCCAGCGCCAGCAAGTTGCGCGGAAACAGCATCATCTTGGCCATGGCCAGGCGGCTGCGCTCGCCCCCTGACAGGCCGCGCACCACCCGGAACGGATCGTCGCCGAAGAAGCGAAACTTGGCCAGGTATTGCCGGACGAAGTCGGGCGACAGATCCGCGCGCACGGACTGGATCTCTTCAATCAGTGTCCGCTCGTCGGCCAGCGAGCCAAGCTTCTGATCAAAGTATCCCAGGCGCACGCCGGTACCCCGGGCCACGCTGCCCGCCAGCGGCGCCAGATCGCCGACCAGCGTGCGCAGCAGTGTCGACTTGCCGCAGCCGTTGGGGCCGACGATGCCGATGCGGTCGCCGCGGTACACGTTGACGGTGATGTCCTTCAAAATGGGCTTGTCGGCGTATCCGACGGTGATTGCGGGCGCGCGAATGGCTTCCTTACTGCCCAGATCGCCCCCGGTCGAGAACGACAGCGCAATCTTCCCGGCCAGCTCCCAGTGATCTTCGGGACGCTCCAGGCGATCCAGCTTCTCGAGCATCTTGCGGCGGCTTTGCGCCTGCTTGGTCTTCTGGCCGGCCAGATTCTTGCGGATGAAGTCCTCGGTCTTGTCGACGTGTTCCTTCTGGCGCTGGTACTCGGCGCGCGCGCGTTCAAGGCGGCCGTCACGCTCGACGACGTATTTGTCGTAGCGGTAGGGGTAGCGGACGAATTTGCCGCCCTCCAGTTCGACAATTTCGCGGCAGGTTTGTTTGATGAAGACGCGGTCGTGCGATACCAGGACGAACGCGCCCGGGTAGTCGGCCAGATAGGCCTCCAGACGTTCGATGGCCGCCAGGTCCAGGTGGTTGGTGGGCTCGTCCATCAGCAGCAGATCCGGCTGGCGCACCAGCACCTTCGCCAGCTCCAGTCGTCCCCGTTCACCGCCCGACAGCGTGTCCACGGACCGCGCCAGATCCCCCGCCGCAAAGCCCACGTCGGCCGTCAGCCGGCGGACACGGCCCTCGACCTCGTAGCCGCCCTCCCGGGTGTAGCGCTCTTGCAGCTCGCCGTATCGTTGCAGCTCGGCGGCTCCCGCCTGACCCAGGTGCTCCTCGATCTTGACCAGGTCGTCGTGCATCGCCTGCAGGTGGGCGAACGGTTCTAGCAACGCGTCGAGAACGGTTCCGCTGCCGCCCAGCTCCTGCGACTGGCGCAGATACGCCACAGTGGCCTTGC
>JANXXE010000204.1 GCA_025350815.1 Myxococcales bacterium
GCCACCCGCGGCGACCGCTTCAGGCACATCACCACCAGGTGACCCGGATCGCTTTTCGCCTGCGCGGAGAACGGGTTGTTCGCAATCAACCCCTGCCAGTCGTTGGCGGTGCGTAGGAAGAAATCCGTGTCGAGGTTCAAGCGCTTGCGGGCTGCGGCTTGCAAACGGTCCTCGAGAGCCGCCGGCGGTTCCCCGGGGCAGTCGAAGACGAGGTTCCCGCTTTGCAGCAGCGACCGTGCATTCCTCAGCCCCAGCGTCCCGCACAGGTCGACCAGATCAGCCATGGCGACCTTGTTGTGGGCACCCAGGTTCACGGCCCTCAGTAATGCGGCGTAGGTCGTCATCCTGGACAGTCTGCCACGGCCGGCAGCGCCTACAGGCCGGCCACCAAGAACCGATTCTTGTAACGATCTGCACCCAACGGGCATTGGCGCTATAGGTGCGCGCCCGCGCACATCGGCGGAAGGCCCCGCAGGCAGAACACCCGACGGAAGGAAGCCATGTCCAGGTTTGACATCACCCGAAAGCAGTTCGTCCGACTCGGCCTTGGCATTGGAGGCAGCGCGGTACTGGGTTGCGGCGGCTCTTCTTCGCGCGGGGGCGCCGGCGGCGCTGGCGGCGACGAGGACACAACCACGGGCGCCGGCGGCAGTGGCTCGGGCGCTGGCGGTGCGGGTGGCAGTGGCCCGGCCGGCTCGGGTGTCGCGGGCTCTGGGGGTGGCGCTGCGGGTGCCGGAGGTTCGAGGACAGTCGATGCGGCCGCGGGCAGTTCCGGTGCCGACGCGGGCGCCGGCGTTGACGGCGCCGCGAAAGACGCAGGCCGCGATGGCGCCACCGTCGCTGGCAAAGATCTGGTGATCGATTCCCACATGCACGTGTGGAGCGACGACCTGGTCGCCTTCCCCTACGCCCATCCGTTCGATAAGGCCTATGTGCCAGGTATCGCGCCCGGCAACGTGGAGACCCTGGTCCAGGAAATGGACCAGCTGGGCGTCGACAACTGCGTGCTGATTCAGGCCATCCAACACGGCTGGGACAATCGCTACATCGCGTCCTGCCTGAAGAAATACCCAAAACGCTTTCGCGCCCACGGGCTGATGGATCCCACCCTCACCGGTCTGGCGGCAACACTGGAGATGTGGATGACCCAATACGGGCTGTCCGGCATGCGCATCAACCCGGTCTATTACGTCGGCAAAGAACAGTGGATCGACAGCGCGGAACACAAGCTGCTGTGGAAGAAGGCCGAACAACTGGGCGCCGTGTTCAATTACTTCATCACGCCGCCCCAGCTTGCCCGCCTTGAAAACATGATCAAGCTGTTCCCGGGCGTGCAGATCGTCATCGACCACGAGGCCCGCGTGAACATCGCCCTGCCTGACCCGATGCCGGACTTCAAGAAACTGCTGGCGCTGGCCGCCTACCCGAACGTCTCGGTCAAGGTGTCCGAACTGGCGAATCTTTCGCCCTCGCATCTGTATCCCTTCGCCGAGACCTACCCGTGGATCCTGCGCATGATGGACGCCTTTGGTCCTGATCGCCTGCTGTGGGGCACGGGTTTCCCGGGCGCGGCGGCGCGCGCCGAGGTCATGTGGGCGACGGGTCCGCAGGAACTGGATCTCATTCGCACCAAGATCGGCTTCAAGCCCGAGGACGTGCCCAAGATCCTGGGCCGCAATGCCGCCCGCATCTGGAAGTTCCCGATCACGTAGCGTCGCGGTATCGTGCCCGCCATCTGGGATGGGCACGATCTTCGAACAAGTTCGCAGCGGCGGCTGTCTGTCCTATTTGATCGGCTGCGACGAGACACGCGTCGCGATTGTCGTCGATCCGGAACTGGACCAGACCGACCGCTACCTGGCCCTGCTGTCCGAACGCGGCCTGCGCCTGCGCTATGCGATGGACACACACACGCACGCCGACCATTTCACGGCAACGCGCGCGCTCGCAGCACAGTTGGGCGTCCCTGTCGTGATGAGCCGCAAAAGCCCGGCGCCCTTTGCCGACCTGCGCGTCGAGGACGGCGAAACGCTGATAGTCGGCAATTTGCGCCTGGGCGTCATGGAAACGCCCGGCCACACCGAAGATTCACTGAGTCTGCTGGTCGGCGATCGCGTACTGACCGGCGACGCGTTGCTGATCGGCGGCACGGGCCGCACGGATCTTCCGACGGGAAATCCCGAGGCGCTGTACGACAGCCTGTTCGGTAAGTTGCTGCGTCTGGATGACAGCCTGCTGGTTTTCCCCGCGCACGACTACAAGGGCCGCGGCCAGACCACGCTCGGGGCCGAGAAACAAACCAACCCGCGCCTGCAACAAAAGGATCGCGAGGGCTTCGTGGCACTGATGAGGGGCCTGGATCTGGCCATGCCCCAGCATCTGACCGAGGCCCTACGCACCAACCGCACGGGCGGCATGACTGTAAAACAGATGATCGCCGAGGCTGGCCGCCAGGTGTCGTTCATGGCGTTGCCCGAGGCCCTGCAGCGGGTGCGGTCACGCGATACCTCCCTGTTGCTACTGGACGTCCGCGACAAGGAGTCCTACCTGAACGGCCACTTGCCCGGCGCCCGCTCCCTGCCGCGCGGCGAACTGGAATTGCGCGCCAACGCCGACCTGCCCGATCCCACGGTGCGCATCCTGACCTACTGCAAACTCGGCAAGATCTCGACGCTGGCCGCAGCCACACTGAAGGCCATGGGTTACACCCGCGTGGTCGCCCTCGACGGCGGCATCGACGCCTGGACACAGGCGGGGTATCCGATCGAATCGGGACAGGGGTAGCAACGCCGACGCCAGCAAGTGGACGTGCTGTGCTCTTTCCTGGCACCCATCGTCGGCAGATGGTACGGTTAGACGTACATTTTGGAGTACGTTTATGAGTAAGGTTCCAGCCATCGTCCCGATTAGCGATCTACGGGAAGACGCAGCCAATATTCTCGATCGTGTAAGGAAGAGCCACGGACCTGTCGTGATCACCCAGCGCGGGAGAGCCGCTGCCATCATGGTCAGCGTTGAGGAATACGAACGATCGGAACACGAACGAGAAATTCTTCGCCTCCTGGTGGAAGGCGACAAAGAGATCGTCGCCGGCAAGGCCCACGAACTGGAAGACGTATTCGACGACGCCGACCGGATCCTAGCGAGGTGAAGATTCGATTCACGCCATCTGCGCGAGCACAGTTCCTCGCGGGGCTTGAGTACATCAAGACTGACAATCCGCTCGCAGCTGCCGCTGTCCTTGTGCGGGCGAAGAAAAGTCTACGTCGGCTGAATTCGTATCCGCGATCCGGCCGCAGAATTCCTGAGTTCCCGGACATTCCGCATCGGGAAGTCGTCGCTGCCCCTTATCGATTTTTCTACAAAGTCGAACGGGCCACGGTGTGGATCGTCGCCGTCTGGCACGAGGCACAGTTGCCGGCGGCGCCGAAGGCTGGTCGGCATCCCACGAAAAGGCGTTGAGCCTCATGGACGTATCCTTTCAGTACCTCGGTGACGGTGGCCTTCTTCGTGCGCTGCCCGCCCCCCCGCAAGGCCTCGGTGGGCCTTGGCGGTCGTTGCACGGGGCCCCCCTGTGATAGAAAGCCCCTCATGAAAATGCAGCGCGTTCTGGGCGTGACCTTCGTTGTTGTCGCCGGCTTTTTCGGCGGACTGGCGCTTTCGGTGCCGGGCTGTGGCGGCGACAGCCCGTGTGTCGGGGCGGAAAGCTGCGCCTGTACCACCGGTGGCGCCTGCGACCCTGGCCTGACCTGCCTGTCCAAGCGCTGCGTGAAGGGGGCCGCTTCCACTGGCGATGCCTCAGCCTCCGCGACCGACGTCCCCGCAGCAGTGACCACCACGCCCGCGCAGGCCTGTGACGATCTGACCAAGATCTGCGACCGGCTGAACACCTGCGCCCCGCTGGCAATCAAGGTCGCGTACGGCGATCTGGCCACCTGCGTTGCCCGCACCAGGCTCGACTGCCTGGATGCGATTGCCGCCCCCAACACTGGCCTGACGGGTCCCGCGGTGACGACCTGTCTGAACGCGGCTACGGCGGCGAGTTGCAGCGACCTGATTTACCGCAAGGTCGCGGCCTGCCAATTCAAAGGCACCCGCGCCAATGGCGTTCGCTGTGGCACGAACGAGCAGTGCGTAAGCGGCTATTGCGGCAAGAGTGACAGCAACTGCGGGACGTGCGCGGCCCACGCCGGCGCCGGCGCAAAGTGCGCCCAGGACGACGACTGCGAACCCGGATTCGACTGCAGCGACGACCTGCATTGCGTTCTGCCGGGGCCCGGCGGAACCGGCTGCAGCGCCACGCAGCCCTGCGCGATTGGATTCTACTGCCGCAACGGCTCGTGCGCGGCCACCGCGGGCAGCGCCGGGGCGGCCTGTCAGGATCTGTTCGGCTGCGATTTCTTTCAGGGCCTCTTCTGCAACACCACCCTGCGCGTGTGTCAGAAGATCAAGTACCCCGGCCCGGGCGAGGCCTGCGGCCTGGTCAACAGCGAATTCCTCGTTTGCTCACCCGGCGCGAACTGCATAACGGTGGCGGGCGCGGTGCAGGGTGTATGCGCAATGGTCGCGGCCGACGGGGCGACCTGTGGCGCCACGAACAACCTGACGTGCACCGTGCCTGCGCAGTGTTTTAGCGGACGCTGCACGCTGCCCAACAGTTCGGCCTGCAACTAACAGTCAGCGTTCACGAACACGGCGGCGTCACCACTTTTCAACGCCGTCGGATTTCGTCTTCTTCTGTCCCCGCCCCTTCGACTTTCTGCCTGCATCGCCCGCGTCCGGTGGGACCCCGGCGTCGGCGGGGCCGGGCGACGGGATCGCGGCCACTGCGACCGGCGGTGGGGGTGCCGCGTTGGCCGTGGGCGGGGCGGCAACGGCAGCCGCTGGCGCCGGGGCCACCGTGGATTCTTTCGGGGCGGGACCGCCCTTGGCGACGAAAATGGCGACGCCCGCCAGCAATGCGACGCCCGCTGCCAGGGCCAGACGCAGGGGCCGGCGCTGGCCTTTCCTTAACCGTTCCACCTCGCCAGCCGTTGCACTGAAGGTGGTTGGTGGGCGTGGGGCGACAACGGACAGCGACGGGACATCTTGCCCCGCGGCGGGTGTCGCGCCCACGGGATCCACAGCCCGGGCGGCCCCGGCGATGGTGTGCGCCGGACCGGTGCCCAGCGCCGCCTGCAATTCAACCATCGACGTGAAGCGTTCGGCCGGCGCCTTCGCCAGCGCGCGCAGGATCACCTTTTCGATGTGCGGCGGAATTCCGGGATTGATCGTGCGCGGCGGGGTCGGCGCCAGGGTCAGATGCATGACCAGGACGTTGCCAAAGCCCGGGTCGGTGAACGGCGGGGCCCCGCACAGCATCTCGTACAAAATGATCCCCAGCGCGTAGATGTCCGTGCGGTGATCAACGTCGTCGCTGATGCCGCGGCATTGCTCGGGCGACATGTACGGGGGCGTTCCCATCAGGGCGCCTGTCTGCGTCTTGACCGCATCGGGCGACAGATCACCACGCAGCTTCGCAATGCCGAAATCCAGGACCTTGATCTGCTCGCGCCCCGGAACATTTGGATCAGGCACAAGGAAAAGATTCTCGGGTTTCAGATCCCGGTGAACGATGCCCTTGCCGTGCGCCGCCGCCAGCGCCGCGGCGGTCTGGTACGTGAACTCGACCGCGTCGCCGGTGTGGATGCGGCCCATGCGCTTCAACCGCTGGGCCAGGCTTTCGCCCTCGAGGTATTCCATCATCAGGTAGGGCGTCGGCGGGTTGCCCATCATCCCCACGTCGAGGACGTCGATGATGTTCGGGTGGTGGATTGCGTTCGCCGCGCGGGCCTCGTTGAAGAAACGATTCACCAGCCCCGGATCGTTGGCCATGGTGCCGCGTAGAACTTTGACCGCGGCCTTGCGATCAATCACCGGGTGTCGGGCCAGGTAGACCGTGCCCATCCCCCCTTCGCCAATCTGGGCGAGAATTTCGTAGTTATTGACCCGTTGGCCGATCACGCAGGGTGACTCACTTGCAGGTCTTGTCGGGGTTCGGAAAGACGCAGCGGTTGTTCACGCAGGTGGCCGGCTGCACGCACAGGGGGCCGGTGGTGTCGGAACAGGCCGCGCCGTCCGCCGCCGCCGGCAGGCAGGAACCGTCCATCCGACAAATTGCCGACGCCGAACAGACCTGCAACGACGCGTCCGGGTTCTCGCGGCACGACGCCCCGGTGGACGACGCGACGCAAACGTGGGAATTCGGATTGCACAGAAAGCCGCGATTGAAGTCGCAGTCGGCATCCCCCACACAGGGATCGTCCTTGATGCCACGCCTGACACAGCTGAAGTTTCGGCAGATAAGCGCGCTTTTGCAGTCGGCGTCGATGGTACACGCGGCGCCGGCCGACGCGGGCACGACGCAGGTGCCGGCCCCGCCGCAGGCCGTGCCCTCGTCGCAGTATTGGCCCAGGTAACAGGTCTGCCTCGCGCCCGGCAGCTTCACGCAGTGTCCACAGCCGCCTGCGGGCGCGTCACAGAACAGGCTTTGGCACTGGGCACCCGTCGCGCAGGGGGCGCCCAGGGCAAGCTGGCCGGGGGCAGCGCACGCGGGCACGGAAACGCCCACCAGCCAGTCGTCGCAAGTCAGCGCGGCTATGGCGTCGCCGCAAGGTTTGAACGGCCGCGGAGGCCAGGTCGCGCCCGGCAGATCCAGTACCCCGCAGAACTGTTCCAGGCGCGCCCGATACGCGGATTCACTGCCGTGGACGCGATTGACGAAGAAGGGTGTGCAACGGGCCGCCTTCGCTGCAACGGCGACCGCGTTTGCAGCGCACGCCTGCGCGCGTGTTTCGCCGCTGGTGCCGCCCGCGCCACCGCCCGCATCGCGAGGGGCATCTGACTCGCGCGCATCGGCGACGACCCCCGCGTCGACGTTCGTGCCGCCGTTGCCGCCCCTGCTGCCGCCGCCGCCGCCACCTGGCCCGCCGCTTCCCGCCTGGCCGCTGCTGCCCGCGCCCCCACCCGACGATCCCGCGCTGCCCTGGCCACCAGCCGCCCCGGAAACGCCCGCGCCGCCGTCGACCGCCGCGCCGCCACCCGCGCCGGCCGCCGCATCAGTCGCGGCGGTCACGCCCGAGGGAGGCCGAATCTTTTCTGGGTCGGGGAAACAACCGGCGGCAATGGCCAGCGTGACGAAGAACAGTCGGGCGAGCAGCTTTTTTGGATTGCCCATCAGAATCGCCCGTGCGCCGCCAGGTTCAGGCCGCTGGCCGAGGCTGTGACCCCGTCGCTGACCGAAGGACTGAGCACGAAAAGCGTTGCGCCCACGGCCACCGAAAGCGAGGCGCCGACCAACAAACCGGCTGCCAGGCGGTTTCGCGATGACACCTTGTCAGCCAGATTCGCGCACGACGGCATGGAGCTGGGACAATTCGCCTTGGTCGCGCTGTCGTAGGTCGTCCACGCGCTTGATCGAGCCCACAATCCCCCAGCGGCTGCCGCCACCGCCAGACCCACAAACGCAACGGCTGCGACCCGCCCGACGTTCAAATGGCTCGACGCACGCGGTGCCGGCGCCGCGGCCAGCAGCTCGGGCGCGCGGGGTGCGGGCAGCGGGGCCGACACAAGCGGCGGCGGGCTGGGCGCCACGACGGGCGTGGGCGGCGGTGGTGGTGGCACGGCAACCGGCGCGGGCGCGGGCGCGGCAACAGGCGCGGGCACCGGCACCGGCGCGGGCACCGGTGCGGGCGCCGCTTTACGCTTCAGATCCTCCATGTCGCGAATGAAGCCCTGAACCTCGGTCCGCTCAGCGGGCGTGATGGCCTTCGCCCGCAACAGGTATTCCTCGAAACTGGAAATCGCCCGATCCGGATTCTTCAGCCGCTGGTAGCACCGCCCTATGTTGCGCAGGTAGGTGGGATCCCGAAAATCGCTATAAAGGCCGGCCAAAATGTTGATCGCATCGTCGTAATGCCCGGCCACGAACGCGACATGCGCTTTCTTCTCAAGCTCGCGTTTTGCATCCTCGGCCGCCTTGGACAGGCCGGGCCGTCTGTCCTGCGCGGCGGCGCCGCCCGGCAGCGCGACCTGCGACAGCAGCAGGACAACAGCCACCCACACCCAGCCGCTCAGTCTTGCCACCCGCCTTTGATAACGTGCGGGGCACGAAGCCGTCAACCGACGGGCAGACGACCATTTGACAGGCCGCCGCCGAAGGCGTATCCACAGCGCCGTCGAGTCCGGCCCTGCCGGAACGGGGGACCCACTTTCTTGGGGCAAAGCGCGTCAAGCGCCGGGAGACCTCCTCCTTCCGAGCCCGTCAGCTAACCTCGTAGACAACATCGGCCTCGAAGGAAGGGGGGCCGCTCGCAAGGTTTGCATGAGTTATCCCCGCGCATCGAGGCCCATCTCCCCATGACCGGCGTCGGCGTTTCGAAGCCCACGCATTCGGTCACGGCCGGCCATCCGGTGGTGCCCGCCCGGGGCGCCGAATTGGGCAAGCTGGCCCTCGGAGCGCTGGGGGTGGTCTACGGCGACATCGGTACCTCGCCGCTTTATGCCATCAAGGAATGCGTCACGCAGCCGCACGGTGTGATTCCTAACCCGGACAATGTGCTGGGGTTGTTGTCCCTGGTCTTCTGGTCCCTGACCTTCGTCATCACCATCAAGTATCTGGTCTTCGTGCTGCGCGCCGACAACAACGGCGAAGGCGGCGTGCTGGCCCTGATGGCGCTCGTCGCGCCGACCGTAGACAAGCGCCGGCGCTTCCGGACCCGCGCGGCCCTTGTGTTGGTGGGTCTATTCGGCGCCGCCCTGCTTTACGGCGACGGCATGATCACGCCCGCCATCTCGGTCCTGTCGGCGGTCGAGGGTCTGGACGTGGCCACGTCCAGTTTTCATCCCTTCATCATCCCCATCACCTGCGGGATCTTGATTGCGCTCTTTGCCGTGCAACGACGCGGCACCGCCAGCATGGGCGCCATCTTTGGCCCCACCATGTTGTGCTGGTTCCTGTGCATCGGTCTTGCCGGCCTGCCGTGGATCGTGCGGCGCCCCGAGATCCTCGCCGCCATCTGGCCCTGGCACGCCTTGCGCTTCTTCATCGCCAACAAAACACACGGCTTCCTGGTGCTGGGCTCGGTCGTACTGTGCATCACGGGTGGCGAGGCCCTGTACGCCGACATGGGACACTTCGGCCGCCGCGCGATTCGCCTGGCCTGGTACACAGTGGTGTTTCCGGCCCTGTTGCTGAACTACTTTGGCCAGGGGGCGCTGCTGCTGGAACGGCCCGACGCCGCCAGCAACCCGTTCTTCGCCATGGTGGACGGCGCCTGGTTGTACCCGATGGTCGCCATCGCCACCGTCGCAACGGTGGTTGCCTCGCAAGCGCTGATCTCGGGTGCCTATTCGCTGACCCGTCAGGCCATACAGCTGGGCTATTCGCCGCGCATGGCCATCGTTCATACCTCCGGCAAGACCGAGGGGCAGATCTACATTCCCGAGGTCAACACCTTGCTGATGGTGGCCTGCGTCGCCCTGGTCGTCGGTTTCCAGGAATCCACCAACCTGGCGGCCGCCTACGGCATCGCGGTCACCGGAACCATGGCCATCACGTCAGTCCTGTTCTACTTCGCCGCGCGGGAACTGTGGAAATGGTCGGCGGCCAAGGCCGGGACTGCCCTGTTCCTTTTCCTTCTGTTCGACCTGTCGTTCCTTTTGGCCAACGTCACCAAGATCGCGCACGGCGGATGGTTTCCGCTGGCCATAGCGACCGGGGTCTTCACGATGATGGTGACGTGGAAGAAAGGGCGGGCGCTGCTGGGCGAGAAGATTCACTTCAACGCCCTACCCCTGGAGGATTTTGTCACCGACCTCAAAGCCATCAGGCCGCACCGGGTGGACGGAACGG
Organism: Myxococcales bacterium; assembly: GCA_025350815.1. GTDB lineage: Bacteria > Myxococcota_A > Polyangia > Fen-1088 > Fen-1088 > JANXXE01. The sequence goes on from JANXXE010000204.1 coordinate 9,893, forward strand.
CGATCTTTCTGACATCCACGCCGCGCGGCACCCCGGGCGTTCTGTTGCACCATTTCAAGCACAACAAGGTGCTGCA
>JANXXE010000049.1 GCA_025350815.1 Myxococcales bacterium
TGTCCGCCAGGCGCAGCGTCGGGTGTCCGAACAAGCCCGCGACCACCCCAATCCCCCGATCCACCATGAAAACCAGCGCCACGAACGCCAGCAACATGGCGCCCACGTTCAAAGCCAGTTGCAAGCCCTCGGCCGCACCCCGGGCGGCCGCGTCGATCACGTTGACGTCCAGCTTGGGAACGTCGACCCGCACGTGGCCCATGGTCTTCGGGACCTGCGTCTCGGGCACCATGATTTTCGCGATCAGAACGGCGGCCGGCGCGCTCATGAACGAGGCGGTCACCAGGTAGCCGGCGTCGATGCCCATCGCCACGTATGCAAAGAATACGGTCCCCGCGATGGTCGCCATCCCGGCGCTCATGACGGCGAACAGCTCGCTTTCCGTCATCGCGGCCACGTAGGGGCGAATCAGCAGCGGCGCCTCTGTCATGCCCAGGAAGACATCACCCACCGTCGACAGCGCCTCGGCGCCCGAGATGTTCATGGCACGCGACAGGGCGCGGGCCAGCAGCGACACCACCCGCTGCATGATGCCGAGGTGGTACAGGATGGCCATCACGCTGGCCACGAAGATGATGATCGGCAAGACCTTGATCGCGAACACGAAGCCAACCACCACGGGGGTCACGCCCTGCCCACCCGGCCCCGGGGTGGACACCATCGTCACCGCGGGCCAGTCGCCAAAAACGAAATGGACGCCCGCGTTCGTGAACCCGATGAATGTGTCCGCAATGTCATTCATCAGGATGAAGAAACGCGCCCCGATGGGCGTGCGCAACACGATGATGGCGATGGCCACCTGGATGCCCAGGCCCCAGGCAAAAATGCGGGCGTTGCACGCCAGTCGGCGGTTGGTCGAGGCCGCGAAGGCGATGCCCAGAAGGGCGATGACGCCAAGGATGCCCATCAGTCCGCGTCTATCACCAGTGGTGGTTTGTGAAAATACGTCCGCGCTCCGTTCAGAAAACGCAGCACCATCGGGCGGGTCAGCAGCTTGCGCTCGAGAACACGCTTGCCCGGAAAGTCGAGTAGGCTGAGCCCAATCAGAATGAACACCATCCCGGGACCAGGGACAAGCGGCAGCGCCATCAAGATCCCGAGCGGCAAGATCGCAAGACCCAGCACATTCTTGAACACCATCACGATCCCGTGCGCCACGGGATTGCGAGCGACCGGGGGCTTGGCGGCGGCGGTGTGGCTGAAATGGTCGACCGGCAACAACACCACCACGACAATACCCAGGGCCGAGGTCAACACCGTCCCCGCGACGATCACCAGCACCTGGCCGGCCAGGCCGATGCCTCCGAACATTCCGACCACCTTCCTGTAGAACTCGAGCACGCGCGTATATTGCACCCCTCGCCTCCCAACATCGAGTGTCGCGTTGTCGAATCCGTCGAAGCCGTGCCCGCCGCCGACTGGGACGCCCTGGTCGATGCCAACGATCCCTTCGTTGAACACGCCTTCCTGGCGGCCCTGGAACGGTCAGGCACCGTTGGCGACGCAGCGGGTTGGCGCCCGCATTTCGTGCTGGCGCGCCAGTCGGGACGCCTGCTGGGCGCGGTGCCGCTGTACCTGAAGGACAACAGCTACGGCGAATTCATCTTCGACTGGGCCTGGGCGAACGCCGCTCACCGCAACGGCCTTCGCTACTTCCCCAAGCTGGTGGCGGCCGTGCCTTTCACGCCGGCGACCGGCTCACGTCTGCTGGTGCTGCCCGGGGCCGATCGCCCCGCCATCATCGCGGCACTGGTGGACGGCATGCGCAAGGTGGCGGCTGACACCGATGCGTCGTCCATCCATCTGCTGTTTTGCACTGACGACGAATCGACGCTGCTGGTCGAACAGGGATTCGACCGGCGGCTCAGCCTGCAGTTTCACTGGAACAACCGCCGCCCGGATCCCTACCGCGACTTCGAGGACTACCTGTCCGCCTTTCGTTCACGGAACCGCAAGCAGGTTCGCAAGGAACGCGCGGTCGCGGCCGCCCACGGCCTGCGATTTGCGACGTTGACGGGGCCCGAACTTTCAGACGCCGATTGGCGCGCACTTGAAGGCTTCTATCACGCGAACGCCGGCAAGCACGACGCCACGACCTACCTGACGCCACAGTTCTTCGCGCAGGCGCGGAAGACCCTCGCCCACCGCGTGGTCGCGACGCTGGCGTACCGCGCGGATTCGCCCGCGCCGGTGGCGGGCGCGCTGAACTTCGAACGTGGTACGCACCTGTACGGCCGTTACTGGGGCTGCACGGAGGAACGTGAGATGCTGCACTTCGAGCTGTGCTACTACCGCCTCATCGATCGGGCGATTTGTCGCGGGTACACCCACTTCGAGGCCGGCGCCCAGGGCGAACACAAGCTCAAGCGCGGTCTGCTTCCGTCGCTGACGTACAGTGCCCACTGGCTAAGACACGCCGACTTCGGGCGCGCCGTCCGCGGCTTCATCGCCGCCGAGGCCGAGGCGGTCAAGCAACAGGTGGCCGAGTACCAGGCGCTGTCTCCCTTCGCGCTGGCCGACTCTAGGGAGGCGAACCGCTAGACCTCCGTCGATGTTGCGCCCATTTTATTTTTGCTACTTCCTGGCAATGGCAGTCGCGTTGCCATTCTTTCCGTTGTACTTGCGCGATCTGGGGCTCACCGGTCAGCAGGTGTCGGTGGTGATGTCGATTGCGCCCTTTCTGCATCTGGGCGTCCCCCTGTGGTGGGGCTGGGTCGCCGATCGCACCCGCCGGACCGATCGTTTGCTGCAGCTGGCGTGCCTCGGCTCGTTCGTCTTTTACGGTCCTCTCATCTTCGTGCGCAGCATGCCTGCGCTGATGGTCGTGGTGGCGGCGCACCAGGCCTTCGCGGTGGCCATCAGCGGCCTGTCGGACACGCTGGCCCTCGATCGCGCGCGCCACGGCGAGGACTATGGTCGCATCCGCGTTTGGGGATCGGTCAGCTTCATGCTGGCCTGCCTGCTGATTGCACCCGTGCTGGCAGCGCGCGGCCAGCGCCACGGGGATCCCCTGGTTCCGATCCTGATGACCGCGTTCCTGGGTCTGACCTTCCTGTCGTCGCTGACCGTGCGTAGCAACGCCAGCCGTGAACGGCCCCATGCGCGCGACGTCAGTGTTCTGCTGGCGGACAGACGCTTCCTGTTCCTCATCGTCGTCGCACCCGTGCACTGGGCGTGCTGCTCGCCCTATCACGCCTTCTTCGGCATCCTGCTGCGTGACCGGGGCCTGAGCGAGACGACCATCGGGCACGCCTTCGTGGTCAGCGTCGTGGGCGAGATGCTGGCGCTGTATTTCTTTCGCACCTTGCGCGAACGGTTTTCGTTGCCGACGCTGCTTGCGGTTTCGTTCGGCGCCTCGGCCCTGCGCTTCGTATTCACGGGTCTGGCGGTGTCCCCGGCCTGGCTTGTCGGCCTTCAGGCGGCACACGCGCTGACCTTCGGTCTGTACTGGGGCGCCGCACTTGCCTGGCTGGCCGAATGTGTGCCGCCCCAGCTGCGCGCGACCGGTCAGACGCTGTACACCGCGTGCACGCTGGGGATCGGTAACATCGTGGGCATGCTGGGGACAGGCGTCATATACGATCGCACCGGCAGCGCGGCGCCTGCGTACGTGCTGGCCGGATGCTTGGAGATCGTGCCCCTGGTGCTGGCCCTCAGCGTGGGGCGGCGCCTGGCACCGCGATATGACTTTTCGCGAGGCCTGTAGTAGCAATGCATCCCACTGCCATGAACGTTCTCGACCTCGATACCCCTTCCATCTATGTCGATCTCGACGTCCTTGCCCGCAACATCCGCGAGATGCAGGAGCGTTGCCGCACATGGAAAGTGGGCCTGCGCCCGCACACCAAGACGCACAAGATCGCGGAAATCGCCCGCATGCAGGTGGAAGCTGGGGCCATCGGGATCACCGTCGCGAAGGTCGGCGAGGCCGAGGTCATTCCGGGCGACGACGTTCTTATCGCCTATCCGTTGATGGCCCAGAAGATCCCGCGCCTGCGCGCGCTGGCCAGCACGGGCCGCCGCATCACCGTGGTCGTCGATTCTGTCGATGCCGCGCAGACCGTCGGCGACGTTGCTGGCACCCTGGTCGAGGTGGACGTCGGCATCGGTCGCTGTGGCGTCCAGTCGCCCGAGCAGGCCGTCACGGTGGCCAAGGCCTGCAAGAAATTTCGCGGCCTGTTTTTCTTTCCAAGCTGGCTGGACGAGCAAGGCTTTCGCAAGGCCGAACGCATCGTCGCCGACACATTGTCAGCCTTGAAGACCGCCGGCTTCGAGGCCGGGATTGTGTCGGGCGGATCGACGCCGGGCGCGTCCATGACGCCGCTTATCCCCCACACCACCGAGATCCGCCCGGGCACCTACGTCTTTTACGACGCGAACAGCGTGCAGAACCATTTCGCCAAGCTCGAAGACTGCGCCCTGCGGGTTTTGGCCACGGTGGTCAGCACGTCGGTGAAAGACCAGTGCATCATCGACGGCGGCACGAAAACCTTCTCCAGTGACGCGACGATGAACTTCGGAACCTTCGGCCTGTTTCCCGGGCGGCCGTGGACAATGACGAAGATGAACGAGGAACACGGCTACGTCAGCATCGCCCACAACAGCGACGGCGGCGAGGGCCCGAAGCCGAAAATCGGCGAGAAAGTCTGGGTGGTGCCGAGCCACGTGTGTTCCACCGTCAACATGCACGACGAGATCTTCTACGGCCGCGAAGGCCGCGTCGAAGGCTCGTGGAAGGTGACCGCCCGCGGGCGCGTCCGTTAGTTAGTTAATAGGTAGCCCGGCCGCCCGAGATGTCGTAGACCGCGCCGGTCGAAAAGCTGACCCGGTCCGACGCGAGAAAGGCCACCAACTCGGCGACCTCGTGGGGGCGGCCCAGGCGGTTCATCGGGATCTTGGAGACCAGCGCGGCCAGCACGTCGGGCGGGGTGGCCTTGTTCATTTCCGTCTCGATGACCGCCGGTGCAATGGCATTGACCAGCACGCCGCGGGTGGCCAGTTCCTTGCCCAGGCTCTTGGTCAACGCAATCACCGCGCCCTTCGAGGCCGAGTAGGCCGCGAGGTTGGCATTACCGTCCTTCCCCGCCATCGACGCGATGTTGACGATGCGGCCCCAGCCCGCCTGGATCATCGCCGGTATGGCAACGGCGCAGGGAATGAACGTTCCCATGACGTTGACATCCATCACCTTGCGAATCTCGTCGGTCGAAACTTCCCACGCCGGACGGGCGGCGCCCACGATGCCGGCTGAATTGACGAGGACGTTAACCGGTCCAAGGCGCGAGGTTGCCTGCGCGTGGGCGGCGCGCACCTGATCCTCACGCGTGACGTCGGCGACCAGACCCAGATGCCCCGGGCCCAGATCCCCCGCAGCGCGCGCGACCTGCTCGGCGTTCAGATCAACCATCGCGCACAACACACCATCCGCTGCCAGACGCCGGGCGCACTCGTATCCCAGACCGCGCGCGCCCCCCGTGACGAAGGCAACCCTGGTTCGCACTAGCCGGCCGCGATAGCGTCGATTTCGACAGAAATGCCCGACCCCAGCATGGCCTCGACCGTGGTGCGCGCGGGCCGAACGCCGGTGAAGAACGTCATATACACCTCGTTCATGGCCGCAAAGTCGGCGATGTCGACCAGGTAGACCGTGCACTTCACCACGCGGTCCATCGACGACCCGGCTGCCTCGACGATGGCCTTGATGTTGGACAACGTCAGTCGGACCTGATCGCGAATCGGGCCCAGCTGAAACGCGCCGGTCACCGGATCGATGGGCCCCTGCCCCGACACGAACACCAGTCCCGCGGCCTTCACGGCCTGCGAATAGGGGGCTTTCGGCGCGGGACCATTGGCGGTGCGAACTTCTTCAATGGCTTTCATGTGAAAACGATACTACGGGCCGCGATAACCACGCCAGGCCCACACCAGGGTCTCGGCCAAGGTGGCGTCCGACACCTTGCCGACGCAATGACCGGCTTCCTTCCCGAACACAAAGCGATAGTGATAGCCCTTGGCCCTGAGCGCGGCGGCCATTCGCTGGTTCGCCATGACCCAGTTGTGTTGCGTTTCCTCCGCGCGTGTCGCGCCGAGATCGGCGTCGTTCACGTTGATGAAGATGCGCAACGGCTTGCGTTCGGCGGCGGCCACCAGCGACAGTCCCGAATGGTATTCCCAGGCGCCCAACGGGTACGACGTTTCCTCGGCCGCGTCGTCATCCTGCTGATCCACGAACGTACCCGAATACGTGATCAGCCGACGAAACAGGTCGGGACGAAACCACCCCATGGTCAGCGCCGCGGCGCCGCCCGAACTGCATCCCATCGTCGCCCGCCCGTCCGGATCCTTCGTGAAGGCCAGGTGCGGATACGCAGCGCGAATCGTCGGATCAGCCAGCACGGCCGGCAAGACTTCGGTCTCGATGAAGCGGGCGTACCGATCCGACATCGTGTCGTATTCAAGACCTCGCTCGCTGCCCTTGCCATCGCCGCCTCCGTTGCCGACCGAGATGGCAATGAATGCCGGCAACCGCCGGGCGGGATTCGTATTGGCGGTCAGATTGTCCATCGCCCGCTCGACGCTGTCTCGTCGCCGCGCCCCGTCCTGCAGGATCATGATGGGCGCGGCGGTGCCGTCCTCGTAGCGGGCGGGAATGTAGACATTCACCTGGCGAACAAACGCGTGCTGATTTTCCGGCTTCAGGGTCGCGTCCATGCCTGTAAAGATCTGACTTTTCGTCGAATCCATCATGAACGAAAAGTTCTGGCCAACTGGCGCCCCTTTCGCCGTCAGATCGTCCGACTTCGTATACGCCGGCCCCACCGTGAAATCCCCGTCACCCTCGGCGAGCGAATCCCGTGCGGGTACGGCGACGGGCAGCGCGACAACCGCCGGCGGCACAACTGTTCCGGCCGTCCTCGTTCCGGCTGTCTTCGACGACGCGCAACCGACCACCAGCAGGAACAGCGGCACGGCCACTTTCATGACTTTCACGCGCCGTATTCTTTGCATGAATTCCGCAGAAGGCGGCCGACATTGTGCGGGCGGCTGTGGGTAACGACAAGACTGCCGGCCCTGTGAATGCGGGAATCCGAATCCGCGGTGATTGTCGTTTCAAGCGGTTTCAGACTCTCGGTGCCGCGGTGAATCAGATCCCAGCTTGCGAACCTGGTGTAGACTTGGCGCCTTCGGGGACGAGGTGCATTGAGGGGTCCTGATGTTTAGGAACGGCTCACGCTTTTGCGAGGGGGACTCATGAACGAACGGCGCAGTCACTCGGTCGCCACCGCGCACCCGCGCCGCTGGGCCCCCTTGTGTGGTCCTGCCCTGGTGACGCTGCTGGTGCTCGGATCCGCGTGTCAGGGCACGATTGGCGACAGCAGCGATCCCGGTGCCGGAGCGACCACACCGAAGACAGCGGGCCCCGGCGGCGGCCAGGCCGGCAACGGACCCGGGGTGGGCACGGGGATGGGAACCGGCGGCTCGACGCCCCAGGGTCCCGGCGGCCCGACAGTCATTGGCCCCATTACCAGCTCGCCCACCGACACCGTTCGGCTGTCGCGTCTGTCGCACAAACAGTGGGAAAACACCGTCCGCGATCTGTTTCGCGTGTCGGTCTCGCCCGTCCTGGCATCGTCGTTCGTCACCGAACCAGTGCGCGGCACCTTCGACAACAACGGCGGCCTGATGGAAGTCTCGCCCACGCTGTGGACCGACTACCAGCGCGCGGCCGAAACCGTCGCCGACACGGTCGTCAAAGATCCCAAGAAGCTGGCGGCGATCATGCCCGCCAACCTGCCGGCCGATCCCGCCGGTCAGGCCCGTGGCTTCATCGTCGGATTCGGCCTGCGCGCGTACCGACGGCCGCTGACGACCGCCGAGGTGGACCAGTACGTCGCCTTGTTCAACCAGGGCCCGAAACTGGTGGGCAGCGGCAACGCCTTTAATGATGGCGTCCAGTTGATGCTGATGGCGTTCTTGCAGTCGCCGCACTTCCTGTTTCGAACCGAGCTGTCGGGGGGCACCGCCGTCAACGGCAAAATTCCGCTGTCGGATTACGAAGTGGCGGCGAAACTTAGCTACGCCCTGGCAAGTTCGATGCCCGACGACATGCTGTTTGCGGCCGCGGCGGCCAAGCAACTGGGCAGCCGGGACGTGGTTCTCGAACATGCCCGGCGCCTGCTGATGACGCCCGCCGGGACAAAGACCGTCGAGGATTTCCACGCCCAGCTTCTGAACATGGGCCGCTACGATCAGATCACCAAGGACGTGGCCAGGTTCCCGCTTTTCCCGGCCGCCATGGGTGGCTTTGCGAAGACCGAAACGCTGGCCTTCGCTCGCGATGTGCTGCTGACCCGCGACAAGGGTCTGTCCGAGCTGTTCTTGGCGCCGTACACCTTCGTCAACAGCAAGCTTGGGGCGGTGTACGGACTGACCATGCCGGCGCCGCCCGCGATGGGAATGCCGGACCCGTTCGTGCGGGTCGACCTGGATCCCACGCAGCGGGCCGGCATACTGACGCAGCTTGGGTTCCTTGCGGCCTACGCCGACGGGTCGCAGCCGCAGACGATCTTGCGCGGCGCCTTCATCAACCGCGAGATTCTGTGCCAACCCTTGCCCCCCCCGCCGGACGCCTTCACGCTGCCCCCCGCGATGGGCAGGACCAACCGCCAGAGGGTGGAAAGCGCGACCAACGCAACGGCCTGCACGGGTTGCCACACGCGCCTCATCAACCCGCCTGGATTCGCACTTGAAGGCTACGACGCCATCGGCCACGTGCGGACGATGGACGGCACGCAAATGGTGGACACCACGGGCGTCTATACTTTCGACGGCGTCGAACGCAGCTTCAACGGTGGCGTCGAACTTTCGAAATGGATTGCGGGCAGTCACCAGGCGCACGACTGCTACGCGCACCACTGGATGGAATACCTTTACGGTCGACTGGTCGACGGGGATTCGGACAAGAGCCTCAGCGGCCAGCTGGGCGCGCGATCGGTGCGCGGCGATTCGCTGCGATCACTGATACTGGAGATGGTGGCCACCGACACGTTCCTGACCCGGGCGCCCGCAAGGAGCAACCCATGAAAGACTTTCACCGTCGGAAATTCCTGCGTGGCCTGGGCGGTGTGGCCGTTGGGTTGCCCATGCTGGACGCGTTTCGCGCGCACGAAAGCCGCGCGGCCAACGTGACCAAGAAGGTCTATTCGGTCTTCATGGCACAGGCGAACGGCGTCGCGCAGGCCTGGGACAAGGAGCCTGAGATGTTCTGGCCGCGCGCCTTCGGGCCGCTGTCGGATGCGGTCATGGGCGGCACCGACGTCGACCGCGCCACCAGCGAGCTGAAGGGCTACGCCGACAAGCTGCTGATGCTGAAGTTGAACTTCAGTTTTCCCGGCAACGGCTGCGGCCACTCGGGCGGCTGCAACCAGATGTTGACGGCCGCGCAGGTGTCGAAGGATCCGGCCGGCAACAAGTCATTGTCGATGGGCGAATCGGTCGACAACCGCATCGCGCGCGAACTGACGCCCGGGCGCGAACCTTTCGCGGTTTACGCGGGCCACAAGCCGGCCTTCATCGACGATGCCATGTCGTACCGCGGTGCCTTGCAACTACGCGCCGCCGACAACAATCCGTGGACCGCCTACCAGCGCCTGATTGGCCTCGGCGCGGCCAGCGCGGATGCGACCCAGGCGCAGGCCTTGATCACACGGCGCAAGTCGGTCAATGACCTGCTGCGAACGCAGATCAAGGATCTTCAGGCGCGCACGGATCTGACCACGCAGGACCGCAGCCGCCTGGATCTGCATTTCTCCAGCATCCGCGACATCGAGCTGAACATGATCAAGCAACTGGGGGCGATGGACGTGGCCACCTTGAAGGCCGTCGACGGCAAGCACCAGGACAACGACAAGATGGAACAGGTCACGCGCATGCAGATCGACCTGATTGCCTTCGCCCTGGCGTCCGACATGACACGCACGTCGACCTTGCAGGTCGGAACGGGCAACGACGGAACCCAGTACACGATCGACGGCGTCAAGCAGCCGAGTTTTCACCAGATTTCCCACCGCATTTACAGCGACAACGCCGTCGGTGCGCCCATCGCGGATGCCTTCACCTTGCACCACAAGATTGATCGCATTCACGCGCGCCACTTCAAGTACCTGCTGGACAAGCTGGCGAGTTACACCCTGCCCGAGGGCGGGACCCTGCTGGATTCGTCCATAGCCGTGTGGTGCAATTCCATCGCCAGCGGCCCGCCGCACAGCTACACGGGCGTGCCCTTCATCGTGGGCGGCTCGGGCGGGGGCTTCTTCAAGACCGGGCAGCGCCCCGATCTGGGCGCGGTCACCAACAACAAGTTCTTCAACTCGGTTCTGGCCGCCAGCGGCGTGCGTAAGGCGGACGGCAGCCCCGTGGATGATTTCGGCGATCCCAAGAACGCCAAGGGCCTGCTGACGCAAGTCCACGCCTGACGACGGCCGGCGGCACCCGCGATCAAGCCCCGAAGGTCACGTCCACAGGGTCGGTACGTTGTACGGACGCAGTTGCTGGTCATGGGTGACCAGGATCAGATCTTCCACCATTGCCTGCGCAAGCAGCATCCGGTCGAACGGATCGCTGTGGTGAGCGGGCAGCGTGCCCAGCACGGTCGCGTGCGTGAATCGAATTGGCAATTCCGTGAACCCATTTGCGTCCATCGCTTCGGCCAGTGGGCCCGGCAGCCGCAACTTGCCGAGCGCCGTCTTGATGGCGATCTCCCACGCTGAGACCGCGCTGACGAACACGACGCTGGCATCCGTGATGCCCTTTCGCGCAGCCGCGGTCAAGCGCCGACTGCCCCCCTGCCACCACAGCAGCGCGTGGGTATCCAACAGCAACTTCATTCGCCGCCCCCGGAAAACCTCTTCAAAATCTCGTCGGGCAGGGGCGCGTCGAAATCCGAGGCCATCCACAAGCGACCCTTCCAGGCGCCCGGGTGGCGCGTGGTCTTCGGACCAGTCGGAAGAGGTCCAAGCCGCGCCCGCGGCTTTCCGGCTTTGGCGATGACAATTTCCTCGCCTGCCGCCGCGCGGTCCACCAATGCGGACAACTGCGTCTTGGCGCTGTAGATGTTGACCGGCTTGCCCATCCCATCAGCTTAGGATTCGCCTTGATGTTGGTCAAGTTGGTCAAGGCCCGTCGAGAAACGCGGTCACCGGCAATCGCCTCCGGAATATCAACCGCGCAGAACGCCACCAGGGAGCGGCGCCCCCCCGGCGATCGTGAAAGGGGACATGCCCCGCGCCGATTTCTTCAGCGACCGGGGACCTGTGCGCCACCGAGCTCGGTGCCGACGCGGAGTCGATCGAGGTAGCTCCGGTACACGAAGGAGCGGTCGCGCTTCTTGCCGGTCGTCTCGACGAGAACGCCCGCGGCCACGAGCAGCTCGATCGCCCGCCCCGCAGTGGGCTTGGTCGTCTCCACCAGCTTCATCACCGATGCGACGGTCACGACTGGGTGGCGCGGGAGCAACTCGAAGAGACGCAGCGTAACGACCGACATCCCTTCGTGCGCGAGCACGCGCGCGCGGTCAGCGGCCACGAGTGCGAACAGCTGCCGAGCGGAGGCGACCGCTTCGGCGGCGATCGTCGCAACCCCGTCGAGGAAGAAGTCGAGCCAGCCCTCCCAGTCGCCATCGACCCGGACAGCGTTGAGCCAACGGTAGTAATCCTCGCGATGCCGCTTGAAGAAGAGACTCAGGTAGAGGAGCGGCTTGGTCAGCAGCTTCCAGTGCTCGAGCAGCACCGTCACGAGCAGGCGCCCGATGCGGCCGTTGCCGTCGAGGTACGGGTGGATGGTCTCGAACTGCACGTGCAGGAGCCCCGCACGCAAGAGCGGCGGCAGCGCGGCGTCGGCGTGCAGGTGCTTCTCGAAGGCGCCGAGCACCTCGCCGAGCACGTGCGGAGGTGGCGGCACGTATGCGGCGTTGCCGGGTCGGCTTCCGCCGATCCAGTTCTGGCTGCGACGCACCTCGCCGGGCATCTTCTCGGCGCCGCGGACGCCGCGCATGAGTCGCTGATGCATCTCGTTCAGGAGGCGCATCGAGAGCGGCAGGCCCTTGGGGTCGGCGAGTTGGGCGCGCGCGTAGGCGAGCGCGTCGAGGTAGTTGCACACCTCCTCGACGTCGGCATTGGGCGCGGCGCTCTGCTCGGCGCCCTCCTGGGCCTCGAACGTGAGCAGGTCGACGAGGGTCGCCTGCGTTCCCTCGATCTGCGACGAGAGCACGGCCTCCTTGCGGACGAAGGCGTAGATGAACCAGTCGAGCGACGGGACCATCTCCCCAGCCAGCTCGAGGCGAACGAGCGCTTGCTCTGCCGCACGGAGGCGCTCGGCGAGGGCCGCGTCGACGACAACGGGCGGATCCGCGGGCGGCAGCGCGAGCGGGACGAAGGCCGCGACCTCCTCCCCACCCACGGTGGTCCGCTCGTATCGTCCGGTGGCTCGCTTGGGAATGTCGGCTCCGCTCGGAACGCCCACTTGACCAGCCGCGCCGGTTGGGAAAGCCGACGTTACTAGGGCGTGGCGCTAGGAACAAATTCTTTACTAGAGCCCAACGCTAGTCAAGCCTGTGTTACTAGCGATGGCGAAGCCCTCCCGCTGCGGAGGGCTCGCTGCGGCCAGTTCGCCCCGTTGGTTGGCAGTATTACACACGTGAATTCGATGTCTTGCGCGCCTTACCGGCCGCCGCTAGGTCGACGGTTTTTGAGCCCTGGTGTTCCTGGTCGAGGACGGCGTGCTGCACGTCAGCGGCACCGACTTCGGCTACGTCGCCACGGAAATGGAGTACGGCGGCTACGATCCGTCCGTCGAGTATCGCTGGGGGACGCAGACGCACAGCCCGCGCGAGGGCCACCACGAAGCTGGGCAACGGCGATTCGTCGCAGCCTGACGCGCGTCGAGGGCGATTGCACAGGCCCCAATTGCCCGTGGCGCCCGCGCAGTTGGAATCCGGTTTCTGGCGGGACGCCGGAAGCGCGGTGCTAGGGTGGTCGACCATGCGACGACGGGAATTTCTGGCAAGTGCCCTGGGCAGCACTGTGGCGGCCCGGGCGACGCCCGGATGGGCTGGGGACACGTTGCTGCGGCAGCTCGACTCGCCGGACGCGCTGGGCACGCCGCTGTCGCAGTTCGACCAATTGCTGACGCCCGTACCGGTGTTTTTCGTGCGCAGCCACTTCGGGGCGCCCGCGCTTGACCGCCGGCGACGCCTGAAGGTCGAGGGTGGCGCCCGTCCACTCGATCTGGGTGTGGATGACCTGAAAGCGTTCCGACAGACGACCGTCACGGCCGTTCTTCAGTGCGCTGGCAACGGCCGCAGTTTGCAGCAGCCGAGGGTGCCCGGCCTGCAGTGGGGTCATGGGGCCATGGGACAGGCCGAATGGCGCGGCGTTCGTCTGGTCGACGTGCTGGAAAAGGCCGGCGTCAAGCCGGGCAACGGCCATCTGCGACTGCAGGGCGCCGATCGCGCGCCCGCACCGACGGTGCCCGCCTACCTGCGTAGCCTGCCGCTGTCCCGCGCACTGGACGGCAGCGTGCTGGTCGCAACACATATGAACGGCGCGCCGCTGACGCTGAGCCACGGCGCGCCGATGCGCCTGGTCGTTCCCGGTTGGAGCGGAAACCACTGGATCAAATGGCTGGTGTCGCTGCGCGTGCAGGCGGAGGAGGCCGAAGGTTTCTACCAGCGCACCGGATACAAATTCCCGCGCATGCCGATCGCGCCCGGCACGGCGGTCAAGCCCGAGGACATGGCGTCGCTGACCGAGCTCGCCGTCAAATCCGTCATCGCCCGACCCGCCGACGGGACGAAACTGGCGGCCGGCAAGCAAGAAGTCGTCGGTGTGGCCTTTTCGGGTGCGGCCATCATCAAGACGGTGGAGGTCAGCCTGGACGGCGGCGGCAGCTGGAACACAGCCCGGCTGCAGGGTGCCCCCGGGGCCGGTCGCTGGCAGGTCTTCCGCCACAAATTCGATGCGCGGTCGGGCGCCAGCCACCGCATCCGCGCCCGCGCCAGCGACGGGAACGGGCGGCAGCAGCCCGAGTCGCCACAGTGGAATCCCAGCGGCTATCTGTGGAACGGTTGGCACACCGTCGAGGTCACCGTCATATGATCTGGAGAATTCCGGTCGCCGTCTTTCTGGTCGCCGCCGCATCCTGCCGTGGGCAGGAGCCGCCTGTGGCGCCCCCAGCCGTCAAGACCCGCGTCGACGCTGCCACCGCGCCCGTCATCGAGGCCGCGTTGACCGACCAAGATCGCACGAATGGGCAGGCGGTTCTGAACACGGCCTGCGTGGGCTGCCACAGTTACGCCATGCTGGAACAGCAGCGCCTCACGCGAAAGCAGTGGGACGCCGTGCTGAAGAAGATGACGACCTGGGGGGCCGTCGTCGAAACGGCGCAGCTGTCGCTGACCGCGCGTGTGGCGGCCGAACGATTCGGACTGACAGCGGGCACCTTTGCCCTGGAGCCGGTGGCCGCCAGCGCGGCCCTGAAACAGGCGCTGGATCCCCTGCCCGACGGCCGCTTTGCCGGCGGCGATGCCAGTGCGGGGCGGCAGGTGTACACCAGCAGTTGCGGGGCCTGCCACGGGCCGGCCGGCGCGGGCGGGCCACTGGGCGTCAACGTCGCCGATAGACCGATCCTGTACCGCGCGGACGATCTGGCGGCGCTGGTGCGCACCGGACGCGGGCGCATGCCGGGGTTTCCCGTCGAGGATGGCCAGGTCGCGTCCCTGATCGCTTACCTGCGCAAGCTTCCGTAGTGCACCGCCGCGTCGGCATGCGCATTCTCGGCGGCGGCTGCCGCCCTGGGCCTAGTGTGGGTGCAGGAGGATTCTGATGAATGTGCTCTCGGCTCTGGTGACCCTGTCCTTGGCAGCCACCTCGCCCGCGCGGGCTACCACGCTGGACCGCTACACGGCGGCGATTCGCGCGCTGGACGGCTTCACGGCGGATCTCGAAATCGAGGACCGCGGACCGACCGGCGAGCCCGCGCTCATGACGGCGCGCGTGGCCGCCGCGCGCCCGAATCGCTACAGCCTGACACTGATCAAGGACGGCGTGCCCGTCGAGCACGTCGTCTCCGACGGCCGAACGCTGCGCCAGTGGGACAGCAGTCGCATCTCGGAAGATCCTGCCCCGCCCGCTCTGGACGCCTTGGCGCCGTCGGTGCTGAAGGCATCAAGCGCCCTGTGGCCCGTGGCGGTGTTGACGCTGCCCGAAGTGGCGGCGGGCCTGCGCGGCTTCGCTGAGAACAACGGCGATCAGATCGACGGCATAGCCACGCACAAGATGTCGGGCGCCCTGCACTACGGCGATGAACCCGGGGGCCTGGCCCTGTGGGTCGACGACGCCAGCGGACTGCCACGCCGGGTCACCACGACATACAAGAAACGAACGCTGACGATCACGTTCAAGGATTTACGCGCGGGCATTCCCGCGAACGCGATCTTCGACGAACGTCCCGCCGCGTCCGCCACGCGAACGAACATGCCCGCGAACAAGGACGCGCCGTCGATCAAGGTCGGCGCCACGGCACCGGACTTCGTTCTTGCGACCGTCACCGGTCAGAAGGTTTCGCTGTCGGCCCTGCGCGGAAAAGTGGTGTTGCTGGAATTCTGGGCGCCGTGGTGCCCGGGTTGCCGGCTGGCGGCGCCCACGGTCAGCAAGGTCATCGGTGAGCAGCGGGCGCGCGGCGTGCGCGCGGTACAGATCTCGACGACCGCGACGAAGACCCAACTGGTCGAGTACCTGCAAGAACACATGGTGCAGGGGCAGGCCGTACACGATCCGGCCGAGCAAGACGAAGCGGTGGGATACGCGCGTTATGGCATCACCGGCTTTCCGTCGTTCGTGGTCGTGGACGCCGCCGGCAAGGTTTCGCGTGCCTGGAAGCGCTACAGTGAAGGTGAATTCGAGGTCCAGCTGCGGGCCGCGCTGAACGGCGCGCGCCACGCGACGGGTACACAGGCCCGGCTCGACGGCGGGCCGCGCCGGCAGGGCCGACCGGCGTCCCGCCACGTAGTCCCGCAAACGCCCTGAGGTCGACGGGCGCTTCCACATGAGCAGGGAGGTAGCCGACAAGCACGCGCGCGTCATCGAGCTTCTGCACGCCCGCAAGCTGGATGTGCTGGTCTTGCAGCGGGTCAGCAGCGTGGCCTGGGCGACGGGGGGCGCCGCCACGTACGTCAACACCGCAACGACCATCGGTCCGGTGTCGCTGGTTCTGACCGCCGACGGCGCCCGTCACCTGGTGACCAACAACATCGAAGGTCCACGCCTTCAACATGAAGAGGGGATCGAGGCGGGCGACTGGCAAATGCACACGCCCCGCTGGCATCAGCCGAACACGGTCGTCGCGGCCTTGACGGCCAATTTTCGCACGGGCGCCGACGTGCCGATGGCGGGCGCGGTGGATCTGGCCGATGACATCGCCCGGCTACGCGCGCGCCTTTCGCCGGTCGAGCAGGAACGCCTGCGCGAGGCCACTCGTCGTTGTGCAGCGGCCATGGACGCAGCAGCACGTGCCTTGCGCCCCGGCGATTCCGAACTGGCCATCGCGGCCCGCCTGGCCGCCCTGGCACAAGGACTGGGCGTGCAGGCCATCGTCAATCTGGTCGCCACCGACGAACGCATCGCCCGCTTTCGCCACCCACTTCCGACGACCAAGCATCTGGAGCGGCACGCCATGTTGGTGCTGGGGGGCCGCTACCGGGGCCTGACCTGTTCGCTGACCCGGCTGGTCCATTTCGGGCGGCTGCCCGAGGATCTGCGTCGGCGCGCACAGGCCGCCGCCGAGGTCGACGCCGCCCTGCTGTACGCAAGCCGGCCGGGGCGACGGCTGGGGGAATTGCTGGAGGTGGCCCAGGCGGCCTAC
This sequence comes from Myxococcales bacterium, assembly GCA_025350815.1. Lineage (GTDB taxonomy): Bacteria > Myxococcota_A > Polyangia > Fen-1088 > Fen-1088 > JANXXE01. Next base: position 16,918 of record JANXXE010000049.1, read on the forward strand.
GCCGCGCACGGCTTCCCCGACGAGTGGCAACACCATCACCAAGGCGGCCTCGTCGGCTACGAGCCCCGTGAGGCCCTGGCCCGTCCCGGATCGGCCGAGGCACTGTACGCGGGGCACGGCGTCGCCTGGAATCCCAGCATCGCGGGCGCGAAATCCGAAGACACGGCTCTTATCGTCGACGGATTGCCGGAGATACTGACGGGCATCGAAGGGTGGCCCGAACTGAAGACCCGGCCCGCGGACGGCGTGACGCTGGGGCGACCGGCGACCCTGGAACTAACCTGACGTTACCGGCGGCCGGGGCGGGCGGTCGATTCGCGGATGACCAGTTCTGTCGGCAACGCTGCGGGCACCACGGGCACGACGGGCGCGTCCGTCCGACCTGCCTTCAAGGCGTCGAGGACGGCCTTGACCGCCGCTTCACCCATCTCGACGGTCGGCTGCCGAACGGTCGTCAAGGGCGGCGTCGTGAAGGCTGAGTACGGCTGGTCATCGACCCCCGCCAACGAAACGTCCTCGGGCACGCGCAAGCCACGCCGGTGCAGCACCAGGCGCGCGCCATACGCCATTTGATCGTTCGCGGCGAAGATGGCGGTCAGATCGGGCGCCCGTTCCAGCAACGTCGTCGCAGCATTGGCCCCCGAGGCCTCGTCGAAGGTGCCCGCAGCGACCAGCGCCGGATCGATCGGGATGCCGGCTTCGCGCAGCGCCTGCTCCCAGCCGGCGCGCCGATCCTTGGCGTGACGGTGGTGCGCCGGACCCATGATGTGGGCGATGCGGCGGTGGCCCAGATCGATCAAGTGCCTGGTCACCTTGAAGGCGCCGGTCACGTTGTCGGCGTGCAGGCAACGCGACTCAAGTTCCGCCATCGACGGCCCCACACCCACGAGCGGCAGGGCGTCTGCCAAACCCGGCAGGCGCTCATCACGAATCGCCTCGCCAATCACGATCAAGGCGTCCACGCGGCACTGCAACAGCATGTCGAGGGCGCGCCCCGCATCCGCGGCGCCGGCCACGCTGGCGATCAGCGCGTGGTAACCGCTGCTGTCGAGGCCGCGTTCGACACCCAGCAGAATTTGCCCGAAGTAGGGACTGGCCTGGCTAAGCGTCAGGACGCCCACTGTCGAGGATGTACCGCGGGCCAGCCCCTGCGCGACGATGTTCGGCTTGTACTTTAGCTTCTCGATCGCCGCCAGCACCGCGGCCCGCTTGTCCGCCGCCACGCGCGTGCTGCCGGATAAAACGCGGGAGACTGTGCTCTGCGAGACATTCGCTGCGTACGCGATGTCGTAAATCGTGACCGCCTGCTTCGCCATGAGCCGTCGGCATCTTCGTGGACGGCGGCCCACGGTGTCAAACCGCCCGGCGTCCGACGGAAACCGCATTCCCATCCCGACCTACATGGCGAAGGTTTAGTATTGGCTTTATGCAGCGCAGACGCTTTCTTTCAGGGACGGGGACGCTGGTGGCGGTGGGCACGGCGGGGCTGAGCGCCGCCAGTTACGCGCGCGTTGCGGGCGCGAACAATCGCGTCGCCATGGGGTTGCTTGGCTGCGGCAACCGCGGCACCGGCGTCATGAAGGCGTTGTTGGCCAGCGGCAAGGTCGATCTGGTCGGCCTGTGCGACGTCTACGACCAGCGCCGGCAAGACGCGCGGGCCCTGCTCGCCCCGGGTGGCCGGCCCCCGTTCGCCACCGTGTCCTCGGACGAATTGTTCGCACGCAAGGACATGGACGCCGTTGTCATCGCGACGCCCGACCACTTGCACACGGATCTGACGGTCGCGGCCCTCGGCGCGGGCAAGCACGTGTATCTGGAGAAGCCCACCACCCACCGCATCGAAGAAGGGCGCGTGCTGACGGAAGTGCTGAAGAAAAGTGGGAAGATCTTGCAGACGGGAACGCAGCAGCGCAGCTGCTCGCACTACCAGCGCGCGCGCCAGGAAATCTTCGCCACCGGGCGCCTGGGCAAGGTCGTCATCGCGCGAGCAATCTGGAGCGATTTCCCACGACAGAACCGAACGACAACCCCCGGGCTGCGACCGTCCGGCCTCGACTGGGCGCGCTTCCTCGGTCGCGGTGCCAAGGCCGACTACACCCCGGCGCGCTACGAGACCTGGCGCCTGTTCCCCGAGTACGGCTCGGGTCTGCTGGCCGATATTTTAACCCACTGGGCGGACGTTGCGCAGTGGATGCTCGACGACGCGCAGCCCCTGTGTGCGGTCAGTCTGGGCGGCATCTACCAGCACAACGATGAACGGAAGAACCCCGACGTGGTCAACGCCATCGTCCAGTACAAGGGTTGGAATCTGACCTTCGAATCGTCGGTCATGCCGCTCAAGAACAGGCCCCACGTGCTGTTCGAGGGCACCGAAGGGAATCTGGAAATCGATAGATTCGGCTACACCTTCACCCCGGCCCAGGGTGAGGCCCAGGTCGTCAAGGCAAGCGCGGATCTGGATCAGCAGCACGCCGCGAACTTTGTCGATGCGGTCATGAACGGCAAGGCGCCGAACGCGCCGCTGGCGATTGGCCTGCAGGCCCTGCGGCCCGTGTACCTGGCCCTGGGATCCTACTGGAAGAAGAAGCGGGTCGTGTGGAACACGGCGGGCACCGACGTCGTCGAGGCTTCGTAGTCGGCGCGACGGCGATTCAAACACCCATGACGGCTGTATCCGACGCAAGTCGCAAGCTGGCGGCGCCGCCCACGGTGCAGGCCAACCCAGCAGCCGCCGGCGCAGCGGGCATGCCGCCGCTACACCGCCAGGTGCGCTGGTGGATCCTGTCGCTGCTGTTGCTGGCGATGATCCTCAGTTTCGTGGACCGACAGGCGCTGTCGCTGGTCGCGCCGATCTTGCGCAACGATCTGGGCCTCAGTGCCACGCAGTACGGCCAGATCGTTTCGCTGTTCATGCTGGGAATGCTGGTGGGCGAATTTCCCATGGGCTGGGTGATGGACCGCTTCGGCCCGCGCAAGGGCCTGACGTTCGCGGTGGTGTCCTGGTCCATTGCAAACGCCCTGCACGCGTTGGCGCGGTCTGCGCTGTCCTTCGGACTGTTTCGATTCTGGCTGGGGACGGGCGAATGCGGCAGCACCTCTGGCAGCGTGAAGGTGGTGTCGCAATGGTTTCCGACGCGCGAGCGTGGGTTTGCGCTGGGCGTGTTCAACAGCGGCTCGATGCTGGGCGCGATGATTGCCGCGCCGCTGGTCGCCGCCATCACCCTGACCTGGGGCTGGCGAATGGCGTTCGTCGTGCCAAGTGCCGTCGGCCTGGTGTGGCTGATCCTGTGGCAACTCGTGTACCGCGCGCCCGGGCAACACCCCCGCCTGACCGCCGCCGAGGCCCATTACATCAGGGACGGCGCCGAGACCGCCGACGATGATGCGTCGCTGGTGCTGCCGTCCAGTCGGTCGTTGCTAAGCCACCGGAACACCTGGGCGTTGATGCTGTGTCGTGGCCTCGTCGGTCCCGTGGTGCATTTTTATCTTTTCTGGCTGCCCGAATACCTGTTTCGCGAGCGTGGAATGTCTTTGAAAGAGATTGGCCTGTTCGCGTGGATCCCATTCGTATGCGGGGACATCGGCAGTTTGACGGGCGGCTGGCTGGCGGGGCGGCTGATCACGACTGGCATGCCCGTATTTCGCGCGCGCGCCGTGCCCCTGCTGATTGGCGCCGTCCTGTGCGTCGCCAGCCTGGGCGTCGGCTACGCCGGTACCGCCACCGGCGCCATCGCGGCGATTTGCGTTGTCCTGTTCGGGCATACGTTCATTTCGGCGAACATGTTCGCATCGGTGTCCGACATGTTTCCCAGCAACGCCGCTGCGCGTGTCACGGCGCTGACCGGGATCGCGGGCGCGGTGACGGGACTGATCTTTCCGACGCTGACGGGCTTCCTGGTCGACAGGGTTTCCTATCAACCCATCTTCTTCATGGTGGCCGTGATGCCCCTGCTGGGCGTGACTGGATTCCTGCTACTGGGCAGGGGCCCGCGACGGGTCAGCCCGTCGGCGTTCCTGCAATGACGACCGACAGTAATGACGACCGACAATGTGGAGAGACGAACATGACCAACCAGAATCACTGTAGCCGACGACTTGTCCTGGGAGCCATGAGCGCCGGCGTCGTTGCCGCAATGGGCGACCCTGGCCGCGCCGCAGGCGCAAAACAAGAACCGCGCCTTCGCTGGGCGCAGGGGTTCTTGCTGTGGCGAGGCAACAAGGGTCAAACGATCCGCGACGCCATCGACAACCTGGCAGCCGTCGGTGCCGACGGAATCGAATTCACACCCAGGAAGGGCGAACTTGAGGCGTTCGGTTTCACACGGGAGACGTTGCTCGCGTTCCTGGCAACGCGAAACATGTCGATCTCGGCGCAGTACTTCGGGACGGCGACCCCGGACACCACCCGGAAGGACGAGATCTTGGCCGAGGCGCGCGCACAGATCGCCACGGCCCACGCCTTTGGCTGTCCAAATCTGGTACTGGGCCCGCCCGGCAACCTGACGGCAGAACAGAACAACCCCGCGTGGAGAAGGGACGCCATCAAGCGCTGGGCCCCGCTGTGGAACGAAATGGGGCGCCTGGCGCATGAGTCGGGCGTCGTCGCTGGCCTGCACCCGCACCTCAACACCCTGGTCGAAACCGAGGGCGAAGCCGAACTTGCGCTTGCGGAAACGGATCCGCGGTTGGTGCGCTTCACCCCTGATACCGGCCACCTGTATCTTGGCGGGGCCAACGTCCTGGCTCTTTTGCGCAAGCATGCCAAGCGCCTTTCCTACTTTCATTTCAAAGATGCGGCCCGGCCCTTCGTGCGCCCGACATTCGAGACCAGTCTGCGCGAACTGGGCCGCGGTGAGGTCGACTTTCCGTCGGTGATGCGACTGCTGAAAGAGGTCGGCTACCGCGGCTGGATCAACGTCGAACAGGACAAAAGCACCCTACCCCCGCGTGAGGCCTCGGCCGCCAGCATGGCCTACGTCAAGGGCACGCTGAAGAAGATCTACACCTAGGCCACGATGTCGCGGCGGCTGGCCCTGGGATCGATGTTGTGCCCGGGCGTTCCGGTACACATCGAGACCATCTCGGGCAGCAACCGCGAGATCCCGTATCTGACGCCCGGCCGGCCGAGGCCACATGGGCGCCACCCTCCGACGGTGATCCTGTGCTGGCCGAACAGAGATACCAACGCAGCGAACTGGCACGCAGCCTCGACTATTGCCGAACAGTGTTGGGGCTTGGCCCGCCTGCACCGCGCTGAATGCGCTTTCGCTGCGCTGACTGTCGTCATCCCACGCAGGGACCCGTACCTTAGTGGATATGCGCCACATGGTATCCGTCGCTGCGTTTACGCTGTACCTGGCCGGCACCGCCCGCGCCGAAGCCGCCGCCACTGACGCGAACGCGATCGCCGCCGGCCATTCCCTGATCGGGCACGTGTTCGACGATGGCCCGCGCCAGCGCGCCTACCTGATGCCCGGGATGCCGAAGGTGCATTTCCCCATTTCGTGTCGCGGTCCGCAGGCGCAGGAGTTTTTCGATCAGGGCATCGGGCAGGTGCACGGCTTCTGGTTCTTCGAGGCCGAGCGTTCGTTCCGCCAGGTGACTGCCGCCGACAAGAACTGCGCCATCGCGTACTGGGGCATGGCCATGGCGAACATGAGCAACGATCCGCGCGCACACAACTTCATAGCCAAGGCGATGGGGCTTCGCGATCGGGCGGACAAGCGTGAACGCCGCTGGATTGAAGCACTGGCCGCATTCTACGAGGTCAAGGCGGACGAAGCCGCGGCCGCCGCCAAGCTGGACCCCAGTGCGTTGAAACCATCCGCGGCAAGCGCGCCGAAGTACAGCCGTTCCAGCCTCGATCGCTACAAGGGCCTCATCGAGTCGATGGAGAACGTTGTCGAGGAGTACCCGGACGACATCGAGGCGAAGGCATTCCTGGTGTTCCACATCTGGGATGCGTCGGCCAAATGGTCACGCTACTTCGATGCTGACATGGGCAAGGGCTTGCTGATTCCCAGTCCGGCCGCGGTCGATGCGCTGGCCCGCCAGGTGCTGGCGAAAAACCCGATGCACCCGATCCACCACTACCTGATTCACCTGTGGGACGGTCCGCGCGCGCGTCGCGCCCTGCCGTCGGCCTTTCGTTCGGGCCAGTCGTCGCCCGGGATCGCGCATATGTGGCATATGGCGGGTCACACGCTGACCAAGCTCGAACGCTACGAGGACGCAGCGTACCAGCAAGAGGCCTCGGCCCGCGTCGACCACGCGTACATGATGCGCGACAACGTTTTCCCGGATCAGATTCACAACTACGGGCACAACAACGCCTGGCTGGTAGAAACCCTGGCGACCGTCGGACGGGTGCGCGATGCCCTGGGTCTGGCCCGCAATCTGGTCGACATTCCGCGCCACCCGCGCTGGAACGCGGTGGCGTCGCCTGATGAAAAGGGTTCGGCCTATGCGACCGCCAACGACAAGCGTGAAAACAGCGCCGCGTTCGGGCGCGTTCGCCTGTTCCAGATTTTGGTCGAGTACGAGCTGTGGGATGACCTTGTCCGCCTGCGCGACACGCCTTACCTCGACGGCACAACGGATCCCGAAATGCAGGCGAGTCGCGCGCACGCCCTGGGTCTGGCGTATCTGAATACTGGCCGGCGGGCCGATGGCGCCGCTGCAAGCAGCACTCTTGAATTGGTGCTCGCGCGGCAAAAGGAAGAACGGGCGCGCGCCTTTGACGAGGCATTCAGGAAGGCGCGCCTGGAAAAGCTTGCGGACGACAAGGCGATGAAGGCCGTTGCCGAGGCCGTCGCCGAACCAGAAGCCGCCATCAAGAAGACGGAGGCATTGATGATGGAGCTTGTGATAGTGGCCAAGGTCGGGGGCGGCGCGAACGGGGCCAGCGTATCGGCGGCAGAATGGGATTCGTTGAAGTCCTTGCCGAAGACCCGCCTGTCGCGTTTGTACTTCACGGCCGGGCAGCGCGACCGCGGATTGGCGCTGGCGCGGGAGGCGGCCGATGCCGCGCGGAACCAGGTGGGGCCACTGGCCAACCTGGCTGACCTGCAGGCACACGCCGGCAAGCAGACCGAAGCCCTGGCGACCTGGAAGAAGCTGCGGCCCCTGTGCAGCCGCGTCGACCTCGACGTGCCGTTGTTTGCGCGCCTGACGCCGCTCGCGACCAAGGCCGGAACACCGCGCGGCACCGACTGGCGGCCGCCCTACACGACGGCGCCAGACGTCGACGTTCCGCGCCCCGCCCTCGACACGCTGGGGTCGCTTTACTGGTCACCGCCCCCTGCGCCGGATTTCACCCTTCCCGACTCGAACGGCAAGGCGCTAAGCCTCAAGCAGTACCGCGGCAAGCCGGTCGTCGCGATCTTCTATCTCGGTGCCGGCTGTGTGCATTGTCTGGAACAGCTCACGCTGTTTGCACCCGCTGCCAAGAAATTCGCCGCAGCAGGGATCTCCCTGGTGGCCATCAGTGTCGATTCCGTCGCAGGGCTGAAGAAGACCTTCGAGGCGGTCGAGGCACGCACGCAAATCACGTTCCCGGTGTTGTCCGACCAGGGTCTGGCCGCGTTCAAGGCCTTCCGCGCGTTCGACGACTTCGAGAAATTGCCCTTGCACGGCACTTTCCTCATCGACGGAGAAGGTCTGATTCGCTGGCACGACATCAACTACGAGCCGTTCGCGCAGGTGGACTTCCTGCTGGAGGAATCAAGGCGCCTGCTGCGGACGGCGCCACGCCAACAACCGGGGCCGGGACGACGCGCCCCCGTGGCGCAGGGAAATTAGCGGGTCGCGTATCCGCCGAGGGACCGTTCCAGTTCGGCCCGAATCCTGACGTCCGAGGCGCCCTCGCGGTAATCGTCCCACTTGGCCGCGACGCGCCCCTGTCGATCGATCAGCACGAACGACGGCAAGATGCTGACCCCATAAAGGCTGGGGCCGATCGCCGTCTCCAGTGGCGCCGGATCGTAAAGCACGGTGCCCGACGGTGGATGGCTGCGCAGGTAATGGTCGACCTCGGCCTTGGCAGCCGTCGTGGACACCTGCACCAGCGCAACGCCGCGTGGGCGGAATTCCTCGTGGATGCGTTTGATGAGGGGGCCGCCCGCCCGGCATCCGGCACACCAGGGGGCCCAGAATTCCAGCAAGACGGTCTGTCCCGTCGTACCCGGCTTACCCCGCAGCGAAAATTTTGTTCCGTCGAGCGCCGCCAGCGTGAACGGCGGCGCCTTCGCACCGACGGCGATCCGGGGAACGTCGGGATCGGCCGCCGCGGGACGCAGTGCCTGTGGGGGCGCGAAGGCAAAGGTGTCGGGCGGCAGCGCTTGCAGGTCGTAACCCCGAAATCGCCATGTCGTCGCCGCACCGCCGGTACCGGGGCCCGTGTAAAGCAGGCGCAGTGGCCAGCCGGTCTTGTCGTCGAACCACACTGTGACCCGACCCGGCGCCGCGCCGTCGTACGCAAAGCCCGACACGCGCCGCGCGCCGCGACCGTCGACCTCGTCAGCACCCTGATCGTCCGGCCGCAACATGCGCGCCAGCATGTCGGGCAAAAGGTGAACGAAGCCGGGCCAAAAGGTTTGGCCGAGCGCTTCAAGCAGAGGCACAACCCCGGCCAGGGTTGTCGGGGCCGCAGCGTCGTGCAGCACGGCCTCGTCCCACTGGCGCAGGCGCTTGCCGTCGCAGACCAGACCTGCACCTGGCCCTGGGTCGACCACGCGAATGCGCGCGCGGTTGGGGCGCGACAATTCGAAGCGCGCCCGCCCCGTGACCACGGCCCCGTCGTCGGAAAGAAGCTCGATGTCGAACGCGAGGTGGGATGCCGCTGCAAGCTGGCGGACAAAGCGCGACAGGGACGCTGGAACTACATCGCCGCTCGCGCCCAGGGCCCACGGCCCCCGCAAGCCCGAAGCCAGCGCAGCTCGCAAGGCGGCGCGCCTGCCAAATACGGGGGCACCGTTGCGCATGTCAACCAGCGTAGCGCCGCCGTTTGGCATGGCCAGCGTGAAATGCGCTTTCAATTGCCACACCTGGCACCGCATTCAGAACAAGCGGGCGCCGGGTACCCCGTACATTTAAGTCATGAACCAATCGCTTCCTCCCCAGCAGGCTGAACCCAGACAGGTCACGTCGAGCCCCGATGCGCCCCTGGTTATTCCGGCGCCCGGCGAGCTTTTAGCTGCTGTGTTGTCGCAAACCGAGGCCCCATCGGCCAGCTACCGACAGCGCTTCACGCCCGAAAGCGGCAACCTGCAATTGCTGTCGGCCGGCGAGCACGAGTTGCCGCCCGGCACCGCCACGGGTCGCTTCGGCGTGCCCGGCGAAGAGATCTTGCTGTTCATGTGGCAAGGCCGCGCCACCGTAGAGCTGGAAGGCGGGCGCCATGCGCTTGAGCCCTACGATTCTTTTTACGTTCCGCTCGGCGCCGGCTTTCGCCTGAGCAACACGGGCATCGAGCCGGCGCGGCTGTTTCAGCTTTCGTCCCCGGCCAGCAACAAGCACCCGATCAAGCACAGTCGATTTTCCGAGATGTCGAAGCGCGAGGATCGCATTCGCCACCTCAAGGGCAAGGATGTCTACGTGATGCACGGCGAGGACGAAGGCGCCGATCGCCTTCTTGCCGGCTACACCTTCTTCGAGCCGAACGCGCGCTCGTGGCCGCCGCACAACCACACCGATCAGGAGGAAGTCTACATCTTCATCAAGGGCCGGGGGTCGATGGAGGTGTACGAATCCGCCGAGGCACTGACCTTCGTCCGCCAGGTTAACTCCGGGGACATGGTGACCATACCGGTGCTGAACTACCACCCGGTCTTCTCACAAGAACAGCCGGTCGAATTCATCTGGTGCATCGCCGGCGCCCGGTACTGGGTGGGCGACAAGAACAAGGCGTTCATGCAGGGCGGGTCCGCACCGATCACCACCTAAAGCGAACGGCAACTTGTGAAGTCCATCCTGATACCGGAACCCCTTGCGGGGACGGCCATCGACGGGCTGCGCGAGCAGTTCGCGGTGGTCGCCGACTGGGAACTGTGGCGATCGCCCGAGCGCCTGCAGGCGGCCATTCCCGGCTTCGACGCGCTGCTGGTGCGCAACCAGACGCGTGTCGATGCGGGGCTCATCGCGGCGGCGTCCCGCCTGATGGTGATTGGCCGGGCGGGCGCTGGCCTCGACAACATCGACGTGCCGGCAGCGTCGGCAGCGGGCATCGTCGTGACGTACGCGCCGGACGCCAGCACCAATGCGGTGGCCGAACTGGCCCTGGGCTTCATTCTGGCGCTGGCGCGGAAACTGCCGTCGGCCGATCGCGACACCAGGGTCGGCGGCTGGGATCGTGTGCGTTTCACCGGGCAAGAGATCGAAGGCCGTACCCTGGGCCTTCTGGGCTGCGGACGCATCGGAAGGCGCCTCGCCACAAAGGCGCGGGCGCTGGGAATGCGGCTCCGCGGCTTCGACCCCTACGTCGCGTCGGACGATGCCGGGATACGCGCCCTGGAGATTGAACTGGCGTCGCTTGAAGAAGTTCTGGTGAACGCGGATTTCGTGTCCTGCCATCTGCCTTTGGACGACACGACGACCGGGCTTTTGGATGAACAACGACTGCGCACGATGAAGCGCGGCGCCTTCCTGGTCAACACAGCGCGCGGCGGAATTGTCGATGAAACCGCGCTGATCAAGGTCCTTGCCGACGGACATCTGGGCGGGGCAGCCCTGGATGTGCGCGCGGACGAGCCGCCGGCCGCCGGGGCAGCCACTGCGGCGCTGGCAGCGCAGCCGAACGTGATTCTGACACCGCACGTGGGCGCGTTTTCGCACGACGCGCAGGTTCGGGTCGTCAACACGATCGCAGCCGACGTGCGCGCCATTCTCGGCGGCGGTGACAGCCGCAACGCCGTCAGCTTCACGCGCCCAAAGCGTCGCCCGTAACACAACAGGAACAAAAGGAGACTCGACGTGAAGATCTTCATCGACACAGCGGACGTGGGGCAGATCAAGCAGGCAGCAAGCTGGGGAATACTTGACGGCGTGACGACGAATCCATCCCACGTGGCCAAGGCCCTGGTCGGCACACAGCGCACCCTGGCGGCCCTGTATAGCGACATTCTTGAACTGACCGACGGTCCGGTCAGCCTGGAGGCGGTGTCGACGCAGGCGGCAGACATCGTCGCCGAGGGCCGGAAACTGGCCCTATTGCGCGCGAACGTGGTGGTCAAGGTGCCGCTGACACCCGAGGGATTGAAGGCCGTGCGGCAACTGGCCCGAGAAGGGATCAAGACCAACGTCACCGTGGTGTTCTCGCCGGCGCAGGCGCTGCTGGCCGCCAAGTGCGGCGCCACCTATGTGTCGCCCTTTATCGGACGTCTGGACAACGCAGGCGATCGCGGGCTGGACGTCCTGCGCGAGATCAAGACCATCTACCGCAACTTCGGCTTTAAAACCGAGATCCTGGCGGCCGCCGTTCGGCACCCCTTGCACGTGGTGGATGCGGCCCTGGCCGGGGCGGACGCGGCGACGATGCCCTACGACGTATTCGAGATGCTGTACAAGCACCCGTTCACCGACGCTGCACTGGCCACGTTCGCGGCCGACTGGGCCAAGGTGCCGGGGCAGACCTCGGATCTGTCGCGATGAACCCCGACGCCGGCCTGGCACTGGGGCGGGCGGGAAGTCTCTTTGTCGGCGGACACTGGGTGGATCCGGGGGCGCGCCGCCCGGTCATCGATCCGGCAACGGGCACGGCCTTCGCGGAATTCCCCTGGGGCGGGCGTGAACACGTGCGCGCGGCCTTCGCGGCGGCCGAAGCTGCGGCCGAGGCATGGCGATCCCTGCCCGCGAAAAATCGCAGCGCGCTGCTGAACGCCGTGGCGGATCGCCTGGAGGCCCAAACGGCCGCGATGGCCCGCACCATCACCGCCGAAAACGGCAAGCCCCTGTCCCAGGCCAAGGCCGAGGTCGCCATGTCCGTCGACCATCTGCGCTGGTTCGCCGAGGAGGGCAAACGCGTGTACGGACGCTGGGTGCCCAATCAGGTCGTCGGTAAGCGACACCTGATAGTCAAGACACCCGTCGGCCCCATCGGTGCCATCGCGCCGTGGAACTTTCCGCTTGGCCTGGCGGTGCGCAAGGTCGCTCCCGCGCTGGCCGCCGGATGTCCCGTGGTGCTCAAACCCGCCACGCCGACGCCGCTGTCTTGCCTGGCCTTTGCCGCCATGGCCGAGGAAGCTGGCCTTCCGGCGGGCACACTTTCGGTGGTCACAGGCTCAGGCGCCGACGTGGGCGCGGAGATGCTGTCGAATCCCCTGTGCCGGAAGATCACCTTCACCGGCTCGACCGAGGTGGGGCGCCTGCTGATCGCCGGTGCCGCGGCGTCCATCAAACCTTTGTCTCTTGAACTGGGCGGACACGCACCGCTGCTGGTATTCGCCGATGCTGACATTGATCGGGCGGTCGAGGGGGTGCTGGCCGCCAAGTTCCGCAACACGGGCCAATCCTGCATCGCAGCCAACCGCATCTACGTCGACCGAGCGATCCTGCCGCGCTTTATCGAGGCCTTCGTCGGCCGCACCAGGGCCCTGGTCGTGGGCCAGGGCACCGATCCGGGCGTTGAAATCGGGCCGCTGATCGATGAGGCGGCGCTGGCCAAGGCTCTGGACCACATCGCAGATGCTCGCGCGCACGGGGCCAAGATCCTGTGCGGCGGGCAGCGCATCGATCGCCCGGGCTTTTTCCTGGCACCGACGGTGATGGTAGACGTACCGGCCGGCGCCGTGTGCCTGCGTGACGAGACCTTCGCACCGGTGGCCCCCGTCATGCCCTTCGACAGCGAGGACGAGGCCATTGCACGCGCCAACGATTCCGCCTACGGGCTGGCCGCGTACGCGTTCACCCGCGATCTGGGACGCACCCTGCGGCTGGCTGAACGGTTGACGGCCGGCACCCTGGGCATCAACGATGGCGTGCCCGCGGTGTCCAGTTGCCCTTTCGGCGGGGTCGGACAAAGTGGCTGGGGCCGGGAGTTGGGCACCGAAGGCCTGGACGCTTTCGTAAACACCAAGCACGTATCGATCACGGAGGATGTCTAGTCACCATGTCGTCCACAAAAAGTCCCTTCGTCACCCACCTTGAATGCGCCAACTGTGGCGAGCGCTTCGACGCGACGAAACTGGCGGGCCTGTGCACGGGTTGTCACAAGCCCCTGTGGGTGCGTTATGACTTGGGCGCCGTCGGACGCGCGGTGACCCGGCACGACGTCGAACGCCGTCCGCCGACGCTGTGGCGTTACCGCGAATTGTTGCCGCTGGCCGAGCCCGACGACGCGGTTTCCCTGGGCGAGACTATGACCCCGATAGTCACGGCATCTCGGCTCGGGGCGCGCTTCGGACTTGCGAATCTTCTGGTGAAGGACGAATCGCGCCTACCCACGGGCAGCTTCAAGGCACGCGGGATGACCATGGCCATCAGCCGCGCGCGCGAGTTGGGCATCACACGCGTGGCCGCACCCACCGCGGGCAACGCCGGCGGCGCGATGGCGGCGTACGCGGCGCGCGCCGGGATGGAGGCGTTCGTGTTCATGCCGGACGACACACCCATCATCAACCAGATGGAATGCAGCCTGGCCGGCGCGCGGACCTTCCTGGTGAACGGCCTCATCAACGATTGCGGCAAGCTGGTGCGGGACGGACGCGACGCCGTCGGCTGGTTCGACATGTCGACGCTGAAAGAGCCCTACCGCATCGAGGGCAAGAAGACGATGGGCCTGGAATTGGGGGAACAGCTGGGCTGGCGCCTGCCCGACGTCATCCTGTACCCGACAGGCGGTGGTACAGGCCTCATCGGTATGTGGAAAGCATTCGCCGAACTGGAAGCCCTGGGCTGGATTCCCGCGGGTCACCGGCCGCGCCTGTACGCCTGCCAAAGCGCGGGCTGCGCGCCCATCGTCCAGGCTTGGAAAGCCAAGCAACGCTTTGCCGACCTGTTTCCGAACGCCGCCACCATCGCCAGTGGCCTGCGCGTACCCGCCGCCGTGGGCGACTTCATGATCATCGACGCCATCGTCGCAAGTGGCGGGGCCGCCGTGTCAGCCCCCGAGGCGGACATCGAGGCGTGGATGCGCCACGCTGCGGGCGACGAGGGCCTGTCCCTGTGTCCCGAGGCCGCGGTGTGCCTGGGCGCCCTCGAACAGCTGTGCGCGCGCGGCGACGTACAACCCGATGAGCGCGTCGTCCTCTTCAACACGGGGGCCAGCCAGAAATACCCCGAGGCGGTCAAGCTGGATTTACCGCGCATCGATCCAGGCGCCGACGTGAACTGGCGGGACGCGCGCTTCGTGGGTCGCGTCTAGCGCCCGCGTTTCGGCCTGCCGGGGCTCCGGTGCTAAAGTCCGCGGCTCGTCACCGAGGAGCCCCCGGATGAAACGCACGTCGGTCGCCCTGGTTCTGTCATCGCTGCTGGCCCTGGCCACCGCCCCGCTTTTGGCGCAGCCGCCGAAACCCGCCGCACCGCCCGCGCCGCGGCAGCAGGCCGCGATTCCACTCGATCCCACGCCAGAGAATCTGGCGCCCTTCAAGGCCAAGCTTGGCGAGCTTGGCAACCTTCTTGATGGCCTGCGGGCGCAACACCCGGCCGACGCCCTACTGGCGGACGTCGAGGTCTACGAGAAGGCCGGGCGCTGGCTACTGGAGTTCCCCGATGAATTTTTCACAGTCAACGGCCTCGCACACGCCCTTGAGGTGATGGACGCCGGCATCCAGCGCGCCCGCGCCCTACGGGACGGGACATCACCCTGGCTTGCGCTCACGCATCGGGTTCACGCCTACCGTTCGGCCGTCGACGGATCAGTCCAGCCCTACGGCGTGACGGTGCCTGCGTCCTATGACGGGACGAAGCCTGTGCGGCTGTACGTCTTCCTGCACGGGCGTTCAACCAGGCTGACCGAGGCTGACTTTCTGTACGGGTTCGCCCGCCGCGGCGCGGACACGCCACTGGCCGCCGACATCGGACAGATCCAGCTGGCTGTGTACGGACGCTGGAATAGCGTTGGGTACCATTTCGCGGGCGAGGCAGATGTGTTCGAGGCGCTGACGGCCGTGCGCAAGCGCTACAACATCGATCCCAAGCGCATCTTGCTGCGGGGCTTTTCCATGGGTGGCGAGGGCGCCTGGCATATTGCCTTCCACCGTCCCGATCTGTGGGCCGCCGCCGAGATCGGCGCGGGCACGTGGTCTCGCCGCGGAATTGAATCGCAAGCGTTGCCCGACTTTCAGCGCCGGGTGTTGCGCATCTGGGAAAATATTCCTGAATGGGCGCTGAACGCGGTCAACCTGCCGCTGGCTGCGCACGATGGCGAGAACGACGGCCGCCAGCTGGAATCGTCCATCAAGGCGCGCGAACAACTGGCCAAGGAAGGCTTTCCGTCGGTGGGCGAAGATCCTTTCGACCTGCACACCGAAGGGACGTCGTCGATCTTCATGATCTCGAAGAAGACCGGTCACGGCACCACCCCCGAGGTGCGCACAAAACTGGACGCTTTTCTCAAAGAACACGGCGATCGCGGGCTGCAGACGCCCAACCGCATTCGTTTCGTCACCTATACGACCCGCTACAACACGAACCACTGGGTGTCCGTGGATGCCCTTGCAAAACATTATGAACGCGCCGACGTGGACGCCGATCGTGGTGAAGACGCCGTCAATTATCACGTCACGACCCACAACATCACACGCCTGACCCTGAGCCAAACCGACCATGCCCGCAAGGTCGTGCTCGACGGACGCGAGCTACAAGTCAAGCCGGCGCCGTCCCTGACCTTTGAGCGATCTGCCGGCACCTGGCGCCTGGCCCCGGCGGGTGCGCGACCCGGACTGCACAAGGTCCACGCCCTGCAAGGGCCCATAGAGGACGCGTTCCTGGATTCCTTCCTTTGCGTCCGGCCGACCGGAATACCCTGGAACGAGGCGGTGAACCGCCAGGCTCTGCGCACGCTGGCACGCTTCAGCCGGCACTACAGCCGTTTCCTGCGCGCCCATTTGCGCGTCGTCGACGACCAGGATCTCACCGCCGCCGACTTCGCCAAACACAATGTCATCCTGTTCGGCGATCCCGGCAGCAACAGGTGGATTGCCAGGCTGCTGCCAAAACTGCCCCTACGCTGGACCCGCGCCAGCGTAGGCATCGGGCCCCAAGTGCTGCCGTCGGCGGAACACCTTGCAGCGCTGGTCTACCCAAGCCCGCTTGGCCCCGGGCGCTACGTGGTGCTGAACACGGGCCTGACGATCGACGACAAGGAATACCGCGACGACTACGGCATGCCCCACCTAGGCGACTACGCCGTGCTCAAGGTCAGAAGCGACGCAGACATTGCGGACGTCGCGTACGCGGGGCTCTTCGACGAGGCATGGCAAGTGCCGAAATCGCCCATCCGCAAGCCCTAAATTTAGAACTAGACGGCGCAGACGGCGCGATCCAGTTCAACGATTGGCTCAGCCAGCTGTCCGGTGAAAAAAATCCGCACCGCGCGGGGCACCGCCAGGACCGTCGGCGGTCGGGATGTCGAAACGCCGTGGGCACGCGGCAGGCCCTGGTCCAGGCGCTGCCACGTCTTGCCAGGCCGATTGTCCGTTCATGGGGAAGACCCAGGGGTGTCCGCATCGCGCGGACGCACGACCATCGGGAAACCCCGGACATCCCCATGTATCCCCATGTAAAGGTGGGCCGGATCGCGCAGGTCCACCTCGCCACGCGCCCCTGCGCCGGGCGCCTTCGCGGCCCCCTTTCAGAACCGCACAATCTGTCGAGATGACCTGCTCGTGCGCGCCATGACAAGCGCTTTTGGCAGAATGTCATGGCGCCGGGCCAGCCCTCCGCGATCCCTTACGGTGCGGCCGTGACCGTGACGGTCACCGTGCCGATCACACCCTGGAAGTGGGCGTCAACGGCGGTCATTCCGACGGCGAGACCCGTGGCAAGACCACGAGAATCGTCAGCGTTGGAGACTGACACCAACGCAGTGTCGGTCGGCAGCCAGGTCGCCAGCTTGGTCACGTCCTGGGTCGAGTTGTCGTCGTAGGTGGCGGTCGCCGTCAGCTGCAAGTGACCACCCTTGGCCACAGAAGGCGCTGCGGGAGTGACCGCGAGGGACACCAGGGTTCGGACGGTAAGTGTGGTCGTTCCCATCACCCCCATGTACGACGCGCTGATCGTGGTCGGACCAGAGCGGAGGGCCGTGGCCGTACCGCGGGTCGCGCCGCCGTTGGAGATAGTGGCCACGCTGAGATCGCTGGAGTCCCAGCTAGCGCTGGTCGTTACCACGACCGTGGTGGCATCCGTGTAAACGGCCGTTGCCACGAAGGCGACGGTACCGCCGAGAGGCGCGCTGGGCGTCGCCGGCGTCACGGTGACGGACATCAGCGTCGCCGGTGTCACCGTGACGGAGATGCTGCCCGACTTGCCCGAGAAAGTGGCCGAGACGGTGCTGGTTCCCTCGGCGAGGGCGAGAGCCCGACCAGCGGTCGCGCCGGCATTGCCCACCGACACGGCGGCGCCATTGCTGGACAGCCACGTGGCCTGGGCAGTCACGTTGGCCGTGCTGAAGTCAGAGTAGACAGCCGTCGCCGTCAACTGTGCGGTCGAGCCCTTGGCGAGGGACGGTCCGACCGGAGTGACCTGCACGGACAGAAGCGTCGTATCCGTGACGGTCAAGGCGGCGGTGCCGCTCTTGGCCATCCAGGTTGCCTTGATGGTGGAGGTCCCGACGGTCAGGCCTGTGGCCGTTCCGCGGGGAACACCACCGCCACCACCACCCGGGCCACCGCCACCAGCAGCCGTGGTCGAAATCGCCGCCACCGCCGGACCGGACGACTCCCACGTGGCCTGCGCCGTGACGTTCTGGAGGGAACCGTCGTCCCAAACCGCGTTGGCGATGAAGGCCCGGGTCTGCCCGACGCGCAGCGAGGTAACCGCCGGCGTGACGTCGATGCGAACCAGGGTCAGCACGCGCGCCGTGAGCTTGCCGGTTCCGCTGACGCCCATGTAGGTGGCAGAGATTGTGCTGCTGCCAACCTTGAGGGTGGTCGCTATCCCACGGCCGCCGCCACCGCCCGGGAATCCACCGCCGCCGCCGTTCGAAACGACCGCGACCGTGGGGTCGGACGAGGTCCACGTGGCCTGCCCCGTGACCGTCTGCTTGGTGCCGTCATCCCAGATGGCCACGGCGGTGAAGCCCTGAGTCTGGCCAACGATAACCGTGGCATCGACCGGCGACAGTTCAACGAGGATCAGGGTCGGGCTGCGGACCGTCAGCGTGACGGTCCCGGTCAGTCCCATGGCCGTGGCTGTGATGGTCACCTTGCCCGGGTTCTTGCCGCTGGCCTGGCCGGGCGGAATCGGGGGCATGCCCCTGCCGCCCATGACCGCCACGTTGGTGATGTCAGCGATCATCGTATCGGATGACGACCACATCGCCGTAGTCGTGACATTCGCGGTGGTTCCGTCGCTGAAGATGACGGCCGCCTGGAAGTTCTGCGTGGCCCCAACCAGAATGCTGGCCAGCGGCGGTGAAACTGACAACGACATCGCAACGGGCGCAGTGACGGTCAGCGTGACGGCCGTGCTGAGACCCATCGCGGTCACACCGATCTGAACCTTGCCAGCGGCCACGCCGGTCGCCGTCACGCCCGGCATCGTCATGGCGATCGACGCGATTGTGGCGTCCGATGTCGTCCAGACACCGTTCGTGATGGGCTGCGTGGTGCCGTTCGACAGAACGGCGGCGGCCACGAAATTCTGCGTTTGACCGACCCGGATCGACGGCACAAACGGCGTGAGCTGAATGAAGACGATGGTCGGGGCCGTGACGGTCAGAGCCGCAGTGCCGTCCCTGGTCAGCAGCTTGGCATGAACCGTGGTCATTCCCTGCACCAAACCCGTGGCCTCGCCCTGGGTCCCGGGGGCGTTCGAGATCGCTGCGATGTTGCGCGCGTCGACCGACCAGACGACCTGCGTGGTGACGTTGGCGGTCGAGCCATCGGTGTAGTTGGCCGTGGCGGTAAAGACCTGCTTCTTGCCGGCGGCTACAGTGCCAGCCCCCGGGGCCACCGTGATGGTGTCGAGTTCGGCGTTGGTGACAGTCACGCTGGCTGTATCGGAGATCGCTGCCACCGCGGCGGTGATCGTCGCGCTGCCAACCTTCAACGTCGACACCTGCCCGGCCGAGCCGGTCGCAGTGGCGACAGTGGCCACCGTCGCGTCGCTCGAAGTCCAGATGGCGGACTGGGTAACGTCGCGCGTGGAACCATCGTCGTAGGTTCCCGTCGCCAGGAGCTGGACCTTGCGGCCGAGGGCAAGGTTGCCGGTCTTCGGGGTAACGGCGATCGTCTTGAGCGCCGCGACCTTCGCGGTCACCGTCGCCTGGCCGGACATCCCGCCAAAGGTCGCGCGCACGGTGGCCGAGCCCGCCGCGAGTGCGGTAGCCACGCCACGGGTGCCCACGGCGTTCGAGATCGAAACGGCGTCAGCCGAGCTGGACCACAGTGCCGAGGTCGTAACGTCGGCGGTGGATCCGTCGGCGTACGTCACCACGGCGGTGAAAGTCTGGGTGGCGCCCACCAGCAGGCTGACATCCGCCGGGCTAACCTTGACGGAAGCGACCGCCGACTGAAGCACGGTCACCGTGGTCCGGCCACTGACCTGTCCGATCTGCGCCGTGACGTTGGTTGTTCCAACGGCGACTGCACGACCCAGGCCCTTGCTGCCCGCGTCGTCCGACACGGTTAGTGTCGCGGTGGTTTCCGAAGTCCACTTGGCCGCTGCCGTGACGTCGCCCGTCTTGCCATCGCTGAACACCGCCGTCGCGCGGAACTGTTGGCTCAAGCCAACCGCCAGGAAAGGCTGCGCGGGTGTAACCTCGATGGAGGCGATGGTGGCCTGCGTGACCACCAGCGTGACCTGGGCGGTGACGGCCTTGAACGCGGCCGAGACAACGACCGTGCCGGCCGCGATGCCGGTTATCTGACCGCGCGTCCCGTCGGCATTGGAAACGGTCGCCACCGCAACGTTGGCGGAAGTCCAGGTCACCTGGGTGGTCAGATTCTGCTTGGAGCCATCGCTGAAGATACCCGTGGCCGTCAGGGGCACGGTGAGGCTGGCCGGGACGGTCGGATTCGCCGGCTCGATCACCAAAGACGCGAGCGTCGCCGTTGTGACCGTAAGCTGCGACGTCGCCATCAGTCCCATGAACGCCGTGCTTATGGTGGCGCTGCCGGCGGTCACTGCCGTGACCGAACGACCCGCAATGGTCGCGATCGTCGGCGACGACGACGCAAAGGTAACCTGCGCGGTCACATCGACGACCGTGCCGTCGTCAAATTCGGCGCTGGCGGTGAGATCCGCGCGCGTACCGGCCGCGAGAGTCAGGACGGGCGGCGAAATTTCGAGCCGCTTCACCATCCGAACCGCATCCGGGGTCGTGTCAGCGGGGGCGCCGTCAGCCGTCGCAGGCGTACCGTCAACCGCAGAATCGTCCCCAGGAGCGACATCTGTCGTCGCCGGGGCTGCGTCCGTTCCCGTTGGCGATCCGTCTTTAGAACCACCGCCCTCGGACTGGGCCACCGTGCCGTCTGGCCCTGCGTCGGTGATCTTGGCAGGAGAGCTGCTCCCGCCGCAACCGGCGAAAACGGAGACTGAGGCGAGGGCAAAAAGGACGAGTATTTTTTTCATGGCAGCCTTTCGACCCGCATATCTAGCCCTTGTGGCGAAAATTGGGCTGTTAAAGATGTAAAAAAAACGCCGAGGTGCCGCCTACACCAACCACGGCCAAGTGCGATAGCATGCCCGGGTGGCTGTGACGAAAACCACCGGCCGTTGGTTGACACCGGCCGCAGCGACGCTTCTGGTGCTTCTCCTCGGGGCACTCGGCGTCTTGCAGTACCACTGGCTCGGTCAGGTCAGCGCCGCCGAGATTGATAGATTGCGTGCGGGCTTGCGCCACCGCGGAGGCGCCTTTGCTGGCGACGTGGACCGAGAGCTCGCCCGCATCGTGGTGACGTTCTCGCCGCCGTTTTCCGCTTCGGGCGACGTATCGGCCGCGCGCATCGCCGAGCAGTCGCAGCGCTGGCAGGCCCACGCCCCTTACCCCGGCATTGTGGGCGATATCTACCGCTGGCAGCGAACCGAGGCTGATCCCGATGGCATCTTGCTGCGATTCGACAGCGGCAAGAAGAAACTGGTACTCGCCCCGTGGCCCGAATCTCTGTCGGCCCTGCGAAACTCGGCATGGCGCCCAGGTCCCCTTGAACGCGGCCCGTTTGATCCCGGTCCGCCCGAGGGTCGTCGTCTACTGTACGGCGAGACCTCCGCCCTTGTTCTGCCCGATGCACCGCCATTCGGCCGCGCGCCTGGTCGCTTTGGTCGGCCGACCGACCACGGCATGACAATCGTACGACTGGATCGCGCATTCATCGAACAGCAATGGCTGCCCCAACTCGCCAGGCGCCACTTCGATGGCGGCCCGGGCCCCGCCTATCTCGTGAATATTGAATCCGCGGACGGCACCGGCGCGATCTTCAGGACACCGGGGGGTGCGGCCATGACCGCCGGCCAGATCAACGAAGAGGCGCTCCCGTTGTTCCGGGTGCGACCGGAGGATATGAACAACGTTCTTGCGGGTACGTCCACCGGGGACGCGTTCGGCCGACCCTTCGGGCCGCGCCTCGGCCGCTGGGCGCAGCCGGCGCAGTGGCGGCTGCTACTGGCGCATCCCTCCGGGCCCCTCGAACAGGTCGTGGCCCGCTTGCGGCGCCGCAACCTGTTGGTCGCTTTCGGGATCATCGGCGTCCTGGGCGCCAGCATCGCCTTGCTGTCAGTCGCCATGGCCAGGGCCCAGCGCGCGGCCCGGCAGCAGGGCGAGTTCATCGCCGGCGTTTCCCACGAGCTCCGCACGCCCCTGGCTGTCATCGGGTCGGCGGCCGAAAACCTCGCCGATGGCGTTGTGCCGTCGGCAACCTCGGTCAGGCAGTACGGGGCGCTGATCCACCGCGAGGCCACCCGGCTGATGACCCTCATCGAACAGGTGCTGGAATTCGCGGGCTCGCGACAGCTCCGGGCCCCCATCAAACGTTCGGACGTCGACATGGCCTCCGTCGTCGAGGCGGCCCTCGCGGACTACAGCGCGGATATAGAAGAGGGCCGTGTCTCGGTCAACAAGACCATCGGAGCGGGCCTGCCCCACGTCCTCGGCGATCCCGAAGCCCTGCGCCGCTCGGTGGGCAACCTTATCAGCAATGCCATCAAGTACGGCGGCGACGACCCGTGGTTGGGCGTCCACATGGACACCGCCCCCGGCCCCGGTGGCCCTGAAATCAGCGTGACCGTGCAGGACAGGGGCCTCGGCATTCCCCCCGCCGAGGGCCGGCGCATCGGCGAGCCGTTCTTCCGCGGGCGACAAGCCGTCGAGCGCCAGATCCGCGGCAGCGGCCTGGGTCTCAGCCTGGTCAAACGCATCATCGAGGGCCACCGCGGGAAACTGTCGTTCGACAGCGCGCCCGGCTTTGGTAGCCGTTTCACCATTCGGATCCCGGCTGTCGACAACGGCCCGGTGGCCGAGGAACCCCGTGCGCGGACGAATCCTCCTCATTGAGGACGAGCCAGGCCTGGTGATGGCCCTGCGCGATCGCTTCGCGCGCGAAGGCTACGGATTCGAGGCCGCCCACGACGGCAACGAAGGCCTGGCGCGCGCGCTTGAGGGCGGCTTCGACCTGATCATTCTGGACGTGATGCTTCCCGGCAAGGACGGCTTTGCAATCTGCCAAGAGCTGCGTGGGCGCGACATCCTGACCCCCATCTTGATGCTGACCGCGCGCGCCCAGGTGCGGGACAGGGTCGCTGGGCTCAAAATCGGCGCCGACGATTACCTGACCAAGCCCTTCGAGATGACCGAACTGCTGGCCCGGGTCGAGGCGCGCATGCGTCGGGCAGCCGCGGCGCCCACACCGACCACGCAAGGCCCCCAGGGCAGATTCACCTTCTCGAACATCGAGGCGGATTTCCCCAAGGGCGAGGTGTTGCGCGAGGGACAGCCGGTCGCCCTATCAGCGAAGGAGCTGCACCTGTTGCAGTACTTTGTCGAACACAAGGGCGCCATTCTGTCTCGGGACGAGCTGCTGCACCGGGTCTGGGGCTACGAAGGCCTACCTTCAACCCGAACCGTCGACGTCCACGTCGCCTGGCTGCGGCGCAAGCTTGAGGCAAACCCATCACGCCCCGTACTCATCACCACAGTTCACGGCCAGGGCTATAAATTCGTCGGCTAGCCTGCGGGGCCGGCGCCGTCACTTGTCGATCTATACACAGACCCTTTACACAGACCCTTTTCCGTCATTGGGTATGGGGGCTGTCGATGATGCGTCGTGCTGTTACGTCCGGCAAAAATGGCGTGTCTCCCGATGTCAGGAAGAATGACGAAAAACTCTTCCTGTCGGCTCTTAACCTTCTGGCGAGGCGCTTTGTCCCAGAAGGCCGCGACCTGCGGGTCCGAATATTTTTGCTATGCATCATGTTAGGTCGGCGTTGATTAAACGGTAAGCCCGTTGCTATTGCTCGTTTGCAATCCCCAGTCCACATCGGAGGTATCCCTATGATCGCGAAAGTCTGTTCGTCATTGGTGGCCACGGCCGTTTTCCTGTCGCTCGCCGGCGCAATCGGCTGCGGCTCCGATCCAGCGCGCAAGCTAGCGGGCGACGACGGCGGCGATCAAAGCGGCGGAGGTGGCAGCACGGGCTCCGCGGGCAGCACAGGCTCCGCAGGCAGCACGGGTTCCGCAGGCAGCACGGGCTCCGCGGGCAGCACAGGCTCCGCAGGCAGCACGGGTTCCGCAGGTAGCGGTGGGACTGCGGGCGCTGGTGGCAGCACAGGCGTGCGCGACGCCGGTTCGCCCACCCCTGTCGCGGACGCTGGCGGCATGATGCGCGATGGTGGCGGCATGATGCGCGGTGATGGTGGTTTCATGCGCCCCGATGGCGGCGGCATGATCCGGACGGATGGCGGACGCCCCATGCGCGATGGCGGCGGCATGCGCCCCGACGGCGGCATGGTCGTGACGCTGCCGATGTGTACCGCCGGCACGATGAACGGCGGTGCCTGCGCGGCCAACACCCCAAGCTGCGAAGAAGCCGCCTGCGTCGCGGGTAGCCACAGCCTTTGCCGCTGTCGCAACGCCGTCTGGGCGTGCGCCGCGACGATGTTCGGCTGTCCCTAGACGGGCCTGACGGCCGAGGGCGTCTTCGGGGGTTGCGAACCCCTGAAGGCGACAATACAATCAAAAGTCCCGGTGCGGGCTGGATCGCAAGAGTCTTCCAGCCACCCACCGGGACTTCGCATGTCCGGGCTGCGGCTCACCTCGGCCACGGTCCTCGTCCTGGGCCTGAACCGCCCCGGAATCGCTGCCGGCGCCGACCTTCGGCCCGTCGACTTCGGGACCCGGGTGGTCCCGGTGGTCGAGAAATACTGCATCGGCTGCCACAACAGCCCGAAGAAGAAGGGCGATCTCCTGCTCGACGTCTATCGGAAGGGTGGTGAGACCGCGGCCCTCGCCGATCTCGCCGTCTGGCAGGGGGTGGCCGAGCGCGTCGCCGCCCGCGAGATGCCCCCGCGCGACCAGCCCCAGCCGACTGCAGCCGAAATCGACATCGTCACGTCATGGGTGGACCAGGCGTCCCGGCTGCGCGTGCCCCTGGGCAGCCGCGATCCCGGGCGCGTGACCATCCGGCGCCTGAACCGCGCCGAATACAACAACACCGTCCGCGACCTTTTCGGAGTGGAACTGCGCCCGGCGCGTGATTTCCCCTCGGACGACGTCGGCTACGGCTTTGACAACATCGGGGACGTCCTGTCGATGCCCCCGGCCCTGGTCGAGCGGTATCTGGCGGCGGCCGAGCGCATCGCCGACCGGGTCATCGTGGCGGACCTCGCACCGCGCTTTCGCGTTCAGACATTCGCCATCCCGAGGCTGGTGCCGACGCCTGTGGGCAGCGTGATTCGCGATGGCGCCTTGGTCCTGTCCACCAACAGCGCGGTACGTACGCCGCACACCTTTCCCGTCGACGGTGCCTACCGCCTGCGGGTCCGGGCGTTCGCCGGCCTGCGCGGCAAACAGCCAGACAAAGATCCGGTGCGCATGACGCTGCGGATCGACGGCTCCGACGTCGAGACGGTCTCGGTCCGCGCGACCAGGGGCCACCCCGCCGTGTACACCGTGCAGGCCAGGGTCGAGGCCGGCAGCAAGCGCCTGGAACTGGCATTTGTCAACGCCCGCGGCGAGTCGCGCCAGCTGGGGCTTGAGTCCCTAAAAATAGAAGGGCCGCTAAGTCCCCAGCCGATAACGCCGCCCGAGAGCCATCGCCGTCTCATACCCCGGCCCGCCGACCAGGTCGCCTGGCGGGACGACGCGCGGGAATTCCTGACGGCCTTTGCCACCCGGGCCTATCGCCGGCCGGTGACGCCCGCCGAAGTCCAGCGACTGGTGCAGTTCGTTGAAGGCGCAGTGGCCGACGGGGAAACCTTCGAACGCGGCATGCAGGTCGCGGTGCGCGCGGCGCTGGTGTCTCCGCATTTCCTTTTCCGGGGTGAGCTCGTTGACGCGGATCCCGCCTCTGCTGACAACGCCGTTCCCGTCGGCGACTACGCGCTGGCCTCGCGCCTGTCGTATTTCCTGTGGAGCAGCCTGCCGGACAACGAACTATTTCGCCTGGCGCGGGAGGGGAAACTGCATTCGGACGACGTACTGGCGGGTCAGGTCCGGCGGATGCTTCAGGACCCACGGTCCGCGGCCCTGGTGGACAACTTCGCTCCCCAGTGGTTGCAGACCCGCAACCTTGCCGGCATCCGCCCCAGCCGCAAACTGTTTCCCGCGTTCAACGACGAATTGCGCGCGGCCATGATGAAGGAAACCGAATTGTTCTTCGCGGCCGTCATGCGCGAGGATCGCAGCATCTTCACCTTCCTCGACGCCGACTTCACCTTTGTCAACGAGCCACTGGCACGCCACTACGGAATTCCGGGCGTGGAGGGGCGCGAATTCCAGCGCGTCTCCCTCGCCGGAGGATCGCGCGGGGGCGTTCTCACACAGGCCAGCGTGCTGACGGTGACGTCGAATCCCACGCGAACCTCACCGGTCAAACGCGGCCGCTGGGTGCTGGAGCAGCTTCTTGGCACACCACCGCCGCCACCGCCACCTGGCGTGCCCCAGCTCAAAGAGCCCACGGATCCCGGGACGCCGCTGGCGGCTGCGACCCTGCGGCAGCTCATGGAAAAGCACCGCGCCGATCCGAACTGCGCGACCTGCCACCAGAAATTGGATCCGCTGGGCTTCGGCCTCGAGAACTTCGATGCCGTCGGCGCGTGGCGGGACAAGGACGGCGACACACTGGTCGATGCGTCGGGAATCCTGCCCAACGGCCAGCTGTTCAGGGGACCGGCCGCACTGAAAGCGGTGCTCAAGAGCAAGGGACTATTGTTTCGCCGGGCGCTCGCGCAGAAAATGATGACCTATGCCCTGGGACGCGGGACCGAAGTCTTCGATCGCCCTGCCATCGATGACGTCTGCAACGCCATGATCAAGGACGGTGATTCGTTCTCCAGTCTCATTGTGGCCATCGCCCGAAGCGAGCCGTTTCAGAAACGGCGAGGGCGGGCCGCATCGGCGCGAGGTGACCCGCGAGGTGACCAATGATGAGCAAGATCCTGTCGCGGCGCAGGCTATTGCGCGGGGCCGGGGCGGGGGTCGCCCTACCCTTTTTGGACGCCATGGTGCCGACAGGGGCACATGCAAGGAGCAGCCGGGGCGGCAAGCCACCCACCCGTATGGCGTTCGTTTATGTGCCGAACGGCGTGCACATGCCCGACTGGCGCCCAGCCACGGTCGGAACGCAGTTCACGCTGCCCGCGATTCTCGACCCACTCAAACCGGTCAGGAACGACGTGCTGGTCATGACGGGTTTGGCGCAGGACAACGCGCGCCCCTTGCTGGACGGTCCGGGCGACCACGCGCGGGCGCTGGCCTGTTTCCTGACCGGCGTACACCCGTTCAAGACCGACGGTGCGAACATCAAGGTCGGGCCGTCCGTCGACCAGGTCGCCGCCGCGAAGCTCGGACACCTCACGCGCCTGCCCTCGCTGGAACTCGGCTGCGATCGCGGGGCCCAAAGCGGCAGCTGCGATTCAGGCTATAGCTGCGCGTATTCGTCCAACCTGTCCTGGAAAACCGAGTCCCTGCCGATGGCCAAGGAGACCAACCCGGCGCTGGTCTTCGATCGTATGTTTGGCGACGGCGTCGATCCGCGGCGCGACCGACAGAAGCTGAGCATCCTGGATTTTGTGCGTGAAGATCTACAGACGCTGCAAACCAAGCTGGGGGCGTCGGACCAACGCAAGATGGACCAGTACCTGACCGGCGTACGCGAGTTGGAAGGACGCATCGCCCGCTTCGGCACGCTGCCACCGCTGCAGGCGCCTCCCTTCGCGCGGCCGGACGGGCCCCCGCAAGATCCGCAAGAACACATCCGCCTGATGTGCGATCTCATCGTGGTGGCTTTCGAGAGCGACGTCACCCGCATCGCCACCTTGCTGGTCGCCAACGCCGGCAGCACCCGGAGCTACCCCTTCCTGGACGTGCCTGAAGGCCACCACGAACTGTCCCACCACGGCCGCAGTCCAGAGAAACAGGCCAAGCTGGCCAAGATCAACCGCTTCCACGTCACACAACTGGCGTACCTGCTGCAGAAGATGAAGGCCATCCACGAAGGGGACGGCACTTTACTCGACCACTCGATGGTGGCCTATGGCAGCGGCATCAGCGACGGCGATCGCCACAATCACGACGATCTTCCCATCCTTGTCGCCGGCAAGGGCAGCGGCACCATCAGCCCGGGGCGACACGTGCGCCACGACAAGAAGGCGCCGCTCAACAATTTGTGGCTGTCCCTGCTGGATCGAATGGGTGCGCCGACGGATGCCCTCGGCGACGCAGATGGCCGCCTGCCGGGTCTGACCGCCGATCTGTAGCGATCTGTAGATTAGTACGCTGGGCCGGCTATTCGCGCAGGCGGCTCAAGACCAGGCACGCGTTCGTGCCGCCAAAACCGAAACTGTTGGTCAAGGCGGTCCGCACCGGCACCTCGCGCGCCGTGTTGGGGACGTAGTCGAGATCGCAGTCCGGATCCGGAGTCGTGTAGTTGATGGTCGGCGGCACCACGCCGCGCGCGATGGCCAGCGCGCAGATCGCCGTTTCAACGCCGCCTGCCGCACCCAGCATGTGTCCTGTCATCGACTTGGTCGAACTGACCATGACCTTGCGCGCGTGGTCGCCAAAGACCTTCTTGATGGCGATGCTTTCGTTCAAGTCGTTCATCTTGGTCGACGTGCCGTGGGCGTTGATGTAGTCGATATCCGACGGTGCCAGGCCCGCATCCTTGAGCGCCAGTTTCATGCAGCGCTGGGCGCCTTCGCCCTCGGGCGCGGGTGCCGTGATGTGGTGGGCATCCGCGTTCGCCGCGTAGCCCCGCATCTCCGCGTAGATCTTCGCCCCGCGGGCCTTCGCGTGCTCCAGTTCTTCCAACACGACGACGCCCGAGCCCTCGGCGATGACGAACCCGTCTCGATCTTTGTCAAACGGCCGCGAGGCTTGCGTCGGCGCCACGTTGTGGGTCGACAGGGCGCGCATCGAATTGAATCCCCCGACGCCCAAGGGGGTGACGGTCGCCTCGGCGCCGCCGCAGATCATCGCGTCGGCGTCACCACGTTCGATGACCCGGAAGGCGTCGCCGATGGCGTGCGCGCTGGTGGAACAGGCCGAGACCTGGCTGATGTTGGGGCCCTTGGCGCCGTACTTGATCGACACGTGGCCGGGCGCCAGGTTGACGATGATTTGCGGCACAAAGAACGGCGAGATGCCGTGACGCGGCCCCTTCGCGGCCAGGGTCGCGCACGTTGCCTCCAGCGTCGTGAGGCCGCCCAGGCCCGCACCGATGTAGCAACCCACGCGCTCGGCGAAAGCGCCCTCGATCTTCAGGCCGGAGTCCCCGACGGCAAAGGCGGCCGCCGCCAGTGCGAACTGGATGAAGATGTCGACCGTCTTGGCCTCGCGCGAGGTCATCCAGCGCGTGGGGTCGAAGTTCTTCACTTCGCCGGCAAAGTGAGTCGCAAAATTCGTGTGGTCAAAGCGCGTGATGGTCGCAATTCCTGAGCGACCTTCGAGCAAACCTTTCCACGTGTCCTCGGTCCCGATGGCCAGAGGCGTAACCAGCCCTAGGCCCGTCAGGACCACCCGTCGTGACATGCGTCCGTGCCTCCTTGTGGCATCTTCGAAAACTTCCGAACACGCCGACGCCACTGGCGGCGACGGCGCGCGTTCTGTCCCTGTTACTTCGAGCGCGCCTTGATGTAGTTGATGGCGTCGCCCACCGTCTTGATTTTCTCGGTGTCCTCGTCGGGGATCTCGATCTTGAACGCCTCTTCGAGCGCCAGCACCAATTCGACGATGGCCAGCGAGTCGGCCTTCAGGTCCTCGGTAAACGAAGCGGCGGGCACCGCCTTGTCCGCCGGGATCTCCAGCTGCTCGACTATCAACTTGGTGACGCGTTCTTCTATGTTGTCTGCCATTTGCTTGGATCCTTTGTTAGCACTGCGTTGTCCGAGCCGCCCCGGTCCGCGCGGGGCGACTAAGCTACATTAAAAGGCCGCCGTTTACCCGTAAGACCTGCCCCGTCACGTATGCGGCAGCGGGGCCCGCCAGATACGCCACCGCCGCCGCCACATCCTCGGGACGGCCCACGCGCCCAAGGGGAATCGACTTGATCAAATCGCCTCGTCGTTCCTCCGGCAACTCGGCCGCCGTCATGTCGGTGTCGATATAACCCGGGGACACGGCGTTGACGGTGATCCCGCGCGAAGCATACTCGCGGGCCCAGGTCTTCGTCAGGCCAATGACCCCCGCCTTCGCGGCCACGTAGGGTCCCTGCCCCGCCGAACCAGCCTCGGCCGTGATGGACGTCAGGTTGATGATCCGCCCGGCTTCCTTCGCCTTCATCAGCGAACGCAGGGCCGCGCGCGTGCAGTTGAATGTGCCAGTCAGGTTCACGTCGATCGCGCGTCGCCAGTCCGCGTCCTTCGCGCCCAGGGTCAGCGCATTGACCGCGATGCCTGCGTTGTTGACGAGAATGTGCAAGCCGCCTTCGGCCGCGGCCACTTCTTTGACGGCGGCGTCCACCGCCGCGCCATCGGCAATGTCGAAGCGTTTGGCTACGGCCTTGCCCCCGGCCGCCACGACGGCTGCCACGACCTCGGCGGCGGCGGCCTCGTTCGACACATAGTTGACGACCACCTTGGCGCCTTGTGCACCGAGTGCCAGCGCGACCGCACGGCCGATGCCACGCGAGGCCCCTGTGACCAAAGCGATTCGCCCTTCCAGATTACGCGGCATCTTTGAGGCTCCTTATCGAGTCGGGATCACCCGCCGGGCGTACCGAAATCGTCTGGACGATGCGCTTGACCAGACCGCCGAGCACGTTGCCCACGCCCACCTCGACAGCGCTGGTGACTCCCATGGCGGCCAGCGCCTGGACGGATTCCTCCCAGCGCACGGGCGCCGTCACCTGCGCGGTCAGTAGATCCCGCACGCGTCCGGCGTCTCGGTTCGGCTTCGCCTCGACGTTCGTCACGACCGGCACCGTGGGCGACGCAATTTCCAGACGACCAAGCTCGACCGCGAGGCGATCGGCGGCCGGCTGCATCAACGCGCAATGAAACGGGGCGCTCACAGTCAGGGGCATCGCCCGCTTGGCGCCGCGCTGCTTGCACAACTCCGACGCACGATCGACGGCGGCTTTGTGACCGGCGATGACCACCTGCCCGCCACCGTTCAGATTCGCCGGTGAAACGACGGCCCCTGATTCCTCGCGCGTCTGGGCGCATGCGGCCTCGACGTCGGCCTGGCCCAGACCCAGGATCGCCGCCATGCCGCCCACGCCGGCTGGAACGGCCTCCTGCATGAACTTGCCGCGCAGGTGCACCACACGCGCGGCATCGGCCAGGCGAAGGCTTCCCGCCGCCACCAGCGCCGAATATTCGCCAAGCGAATGACCCGCGACGACGTCCGGGCGCAGGTTGGTCTCTTTCGACAACACGCGCAGCGCCGCCACGCTGGTCACCAAGATCGCGGGTTGCGCATTCGCGGTCAGCGTCAACTCGGCCTGGGGTCCCTCGAAACACACCCGCGACAGCGCATAGCCCAGCGTCGCATCCGCCTCGTCGAAAACGGCGCGCGCCTCGGGATACTCGTCGTAAAGAGTCCGGCCCATGCCGACCTTCTGCGAGCCTTGTCCGGGAAAAAGAAAGGCGATCACAGCGCGCTCACCACCGGATCAGCGCCGATCCCCAGGCGAAGCCCCCGCCCAGCGCCGAGAAGACCAGCAAGTCGCCGGCCTTGATCTTACCGTTCTCAACCGCCTCGTCGAGCGCGATCGGCACCGACGCTGACGACGTGTTCCCGTACTTTTCGATGTTCAGATAGAACCGGTCAAGCGGAATGCCCACCCGTTCCGAGACGCCTTCGATTATCCGGATGTTGGCCTGGTGGGCGATGACCCAGGCCACCTGATCGGGGCTGACGCCGTTGGCTTCCAGCGCCGCCTTGGACGCCGCCGCCATGTTCCGCACGGCGTGCTTGTAGACCTCGCGGCCGTTCATCTTGACCAGATGCTGCCGCGCCTCGATGGCCTCGGCGGAAATCGGTGCCCGCGTTCCTCCGACGGGGATGTTCAGCAGATCCGCATAGGTCCCGTCAGAATAGATGTGCGTGGACAGAATGCCGCGCGTCTCGTCTTTTTCCGGCGCCAGCAGCACCGCCCCCGCGCCGTCGCCAAACAGCACGCAGGTGTTGCGGTCTTTCCAGTCGACGATGCGGGACAAGATCTCGACCCCAATGACAAGAATCCGCTGGAATTGCCCGCGGGCGATGAAGCCGTCGGCAATGGCCAGGCCATAGATAAATCCCGCGCACGCAGCAGAGATGTCGAAGGCGGCGCCGCCCGCCTTGGCGCCCAGCTTCTTCTGGACATACACCGCCGTGGCCGGGAATGGCACGTCCGGCGTCACCGTCGCAAGGACGATGCAGTCGACCGTGGCCGGATCCACACCGGCATTGCGACAGGCGGCAAGACCGGCCTCGGTCGCCAGATCGCTGGTCGCCAGCGACTTGTCGAGAACGCGCCGTTCTTTGATGCCGGTGCGTTCCACAATCCACGCGTCCGACGTGTCCACCATCTTCTCGAGGTCGGCGTTGGTCAGCTTGTGGGGCGGGATGCCGCGGCCGGTTCCGATGATGCGGCTTCTCATGACGGCAAGATTCCGGTCGACGTTTTGGGCGACGGCGAGGCGGATTCGTCGTGCCACACAAAGGCGTGACTCGCGATGGCCTGGGTCAGTTCGTCGAAGAATTTCATCTCGGCAAAGTCGCGCGCGACCAACAACGCGTTCTTGATGGCACGGGAATCCGAGCCACCGTGGCAGATCATGGCCACGCCCTCGACGCCGACCAGGGGCGCCCCGCCCGTCTCGGCATGGTCGGTGCGACGCTTGAATCGGCGCAGCGCCGGTTGCATCAGCCAGGCGCCCAGCTTCACCCACGGCTCGCCCCGCATGACCTCGGCGCGCATCATGTCGAACACCGCCTCGACCAATCCCTCAAGGCTCTTGAGCATGACGTTGCCGGTGAAGCCGTCGGTGACAATGACGTCCACCTCGCCCTTGAAGATGTCGCGACCCTCGACGTAGCCGACATAATCGAATTCGGCGCCTGGTCCCCCCGCGGGGGCCGCCTGCCGCGCACGACACAGCAACTGGTGCGTCTCGCGCGTCAGCACCGTGCCCTTGTGTTCTTCCGAACCGTTCGACAGCAGGCCGACCCGGGGCCGCGCCTTCTTGTGCCGCAGGCGCGCGTAGACCGAGCCCAGGACGCCGAACTGTGCCAGTACCGTGGGCCGCGGGTCGACGTTGGCGCCCATGTCCAGCAAGGCACATTGCCCGGTCTTGGTCGGGAACGTGGTCACGATGGCGGGACGCTCGACGCCGGGCAAGCGCCCCAGCACGAACAGCCCACACGCCAACATGGCGCCCGAATTACCCGCCGATACGACCGCGTCCACCTCGCCGGTCTTGGCCAACTCGAAACACACGCGCATCGATGACTTCTTCTTGTGCTTGACCGCGGCCGCCGGTGAATCGGTCGTGGTGATGATTTCGGGCGCGTGCTGCACCGAAAGCCGGCCGTCCCGCCGCGCGGGCCCGGCCTCGGCCAGGATGGCCCGCACGCGCGCCTCATCACCCACGAGCACGACTTCCATGTCGGCTTCGTCCACGGCACAAAGAGCGCCCAAAATCTCGACGCGCGGGGCAGCGTCCGCACCCATCGCGTCGAGGGCGATCCTCAGGCGCTTCAGGCGGTCTCCTCTTCCTTCGGCTGGATGACCAGGCGGTCTTTGTAGTAGCCGCAGCCGGCGCACACCCGGTGCGACAGATGGGGCTCACCGCAGCGCGGGCAAGGGGTGAAGTGCGGCACGGGCTGCTTCATCACCTGGGCGCGGCGAATGGCGGAACGGGACTTCGATTGCTTTCTCTTGGGAACGGCCATGGTTTCCTCGATTCTCGGTTAGTTCTTCACACTCAGCTTCGATATCGCACTGAACTTCGATTGGGCCTGCCGCTGCCGCTCCTGACAGTCGCAGGGGACCAGATTCCGGTTGCCGCCGCACGACGGACAAATACCGGCGCAGTCTTCCTTGCACAAGGGGCCGATCGGCATCGCCAGCAGCAACTCGTCCCCAATGGCCGGGCCCAAATCGATGACGCCGCCGGAAAAACCCAGCACCGCCGGATCGTCGACATCCTCCGATTCTTCGTCCTCGGCCGGCTCTTCCTCGACGAAAGAAATCATCATTGGCAACCCCAGCGGAATCGTCGCCGGTTCCAGACAGCGCGCGCACGTGCCAACAAGCGCTCCGTTCAGTTGGCCCCGCAGAAGGTAACTGTCGCCGCTTTTTTCCAGTCGTCCCCGCAGGCTGATACCACCCGGCGCGGGCTTGGCATCGAGGTCGGGACACTCGGCGGCCAGCCACTTGGAGCTGACGGGCTCCTGGATGTCCAGGCCCTGCTCGTCTATGTCCCTGATCTTATAGCGCATTTTACAGAACTGCCCGACGCGGGCGCGCGCGGGAAGCACGTAACTATAGGAAACCCCGGCCTGTCGTCAAGCCGACCGCTTGCCGACTACTTGCCGGCTGCGCCAGCCGCGCCGCTGCCGCCGAACAGCAGGAACGACTTCAGATCCTCGTCGTTGAACACAAGCTGGGCGCCAAAGAACCAGTCGAAGAACTGGCCGCCCAGGCCCTTGGCCCGCGTGAAGTTGAGAACGTCGTCCACGCCGGCTATCAGCTGGACGTTTTGCTTGTAAACCGACACGGCCGCGCGGCCTTGGAGGCGCGGGTATTGGTTCGACCGGGTGTCGAAGACGTCCGCGGACAACGTCAGGCGATCGCCCATCGTGTGCAGGTCCACGCCCATGCCGCCGGTCGATTCCTTGATGCCGAACCGGCCACACAAGGGGCCGATGCACTTGCCGAACTGGAACGAGATGCGCAGCTTCTCCGACGTCTTGATCTGCGTCTCCGACACAAAGCCCTTGTCCGAGCTGTGCGTGACCGTCGTCGTGGCCTCGCGGTAGCCACGCGGATCGTCGACGATCTCGAAAAGGTAGAACTTGTCCGGGCGAGGCATCAGCGTCACCAGGAAGTAGCTCTTGAAAGTGTTGGCCAGGTAGTTGTACTCGGTGCGCAGACCAACAATCGTCTGCAACTTCGAGATGCCACGCACCAGGGTGCTGGCGTCGTCGGTGATGTCCTCGAGGTTGCGGGCGACGGTGTCGTTCGAGACCAGGCGGCCGACCGTGCCCTCCCCGTCGGCGATCTTGCCGGTGATTCGTTCCATGTTCTTGAGCGACCGGTCCAGGCTGTCCACGCTGCGCTGAAGCTTCTGGGCGGAGGTCCGAATCTCGTTGCCCGTGGCGCTGACCTGGCCCTCGCTGGTCCCGACCAGGCCCTTCAAACCCTCGGTGATCTCGCGAACATTGCGCAGCGAGATCTTGATGTCCTCGGTCTCGGCGCGCGTGATCCCCTGAATGTTGGCGGCGATGTCGTCGACCCGCAGCAGCAGGCGTTCAAGCACCACCGAGTTTTTCTCGATGAGCTTGTTGGTGTTGTCAGCGATGTCCTTGATGCTGCCCGAGGTCATGCTGCGGACGTCGCGCAGGATGTCCTTCAGG
This sequence comes from Myxococcales bacterium, assembly GCA_025350815.1. Lineage (GTDB taxonomy): Bacteria > Myxococcota_A > Polyangia > Fen-1088 > Fen-1088 > JANXXE01. The sequence continues at coordinate 52,292 of JANXXE010000049.1, forward strand.
ATCGGCAGCGTCGCCCCCACCTCGTCCATGATGTCACCGATGGCGGTGGGCTCGCTGACGTGGGTGATCTCGTCACCCTCCTTCAGTTGCTTCATCGCCACCCGCTGCCCGTCCCGCACCGCGAACGGGGTGCCCGGATCGATTTCCAGGTAGAATTCGCCCAGCAACGACGCCGATTTCTTCGAGACCAGAGCGTTTTCGTACAGTTTGAACCAGGGTTCCACGCGAACGGTGACCTTGGCCTTGGCGTTTTCGTCGAGCGCGCGCGCTTCAATCTGTCCGACGGGCAGGCCCGCTGTTTGGACGCGGGACTTCGTCGCCAGGCCCTGGGCGTCGCGAAAGCGCGCGAACACCGTGTAGCCCTCACCCTGGGCCACGCCTTCACGGGTGTACTTGAAGAGGGCGAACGACGCCACCAGCACGACAATCACCAAAATGCCGACCGTCACGGCCGCCCAACTGCGTCTCACAAGATTCGCCCTTTCGCATCGAATCGGACGGCGCCCGAGGTCTCGACGAATTCGCGCAAGGCTGGATGCGGCGCCGCCAGCAGTTCCTGCGGCGTGCCACTGGCGACGATGGCACCTTCGTACAACATCGCGATGCGGTCACCGATGCGGAATGTCGAGGCCATGTCGTGTGAGATCACGACCGAGGTCACGCCAAAGTCGTCTGCGGTGCGGCGGATCATTTCGTCGACGTTCTTGGTGGCGATGGGGTCAAGGCCGGTTGTGGGTTCATCGTAGAGCAGAATCTTGGGCCGGTCGATCAATGCGCGGGCCAGCGCCACGCGTTTTCGCATGCCGCCCGACAGCTCGGCGGGAAACTTCGCCTCGACCCCCGGCAGGCCCAGCCGCTGTAACAAGTCGCGCACCCGCGACATGATCTCGGCGCGCGGCAGGCGATAGCGCTCGGTCAGGGGGAAGGCGACGTTCTCGACGACGTTCATGGAATCGAACAGCGCCGCGTATTGAAACACCATCCCGAATTTCCGTCGAACCGTGCCGATGGCCACGTCGTCCAGGCCCACGATGTCCTCGCCGTCGACGTAGATATGCCCCGTGTCCGGCTGCAACAGACCCATCAAATGCTTCATCAGGACCGATTTGCCCTGGCCCGAGCCGCCGATGATGATGTTGGTCTTGCCGCGTTCGATGTCGAGTTCGATGCCGCGCAGGACGTGCTGCGCGCCAAAGCTTTTGTGCAGGGCGCGCACCTGAATCTGCCAGCGCTCGCTTTTCGGTGGCGCCGCGTCGGTCATCCGCCACCGAACGGCCAGATCAAGGACAAGATTTCGATGAGGAAATAATCCAGCACCAGCACCGACACCGACCCGTAGACGACGGCGCGGGTCGTGGCGCGACCCACTTCCTTGGCGCCACCCCGCACATTGAAGCCCTGGTAACAGGCGGTCAGTGCCAGCGCGAGACCGAACACCGCCGATTTAATAAGCCCCATGTAGTAGTCCTTGGGGTCGGTCCAGTAGCGATAAAGCTCGGACGCCTGGCCAAAGTCGACATGGCTCATCACGATGGCGACCACATAGCCGCCGCACAGACCGATGACGTTGAAGACCATGGTCATAAGCGGCATGACCAAGATGGTTGCGACGATGCGCGGCGTGACCAGGTACTGGATCGGGTTGACCGCGAAGGTGGTCAGAGAATCGATCTGCTCGGTGATGCGCATCGAGCCGAGTTCAGTCGCCATGCCCGAGCCGGCGCGCGCGGTGATCATCAGGGCGGTAAAGACGGGCGCCAATTCCTGCGCCAGGGACACGCCCACCGTGAAGCCGACCCAGCGTTCCTGCTGGAAAAGCTTGAGGGCGCTGACCGTCTGCAAGGCCGAGACCGCGCCCGTGAAGAAACCGACGAGAGTGACTATGGGCAACGAGCCCACGCCCACGAATTCCATCTGTTCGACAAACAGCTTGGGTCGAAAAGGTGGTCGCACGATCCACGCCAGCGCCCGCCCGAGCAGCATCATGTGCTCGCCGAAGGCCGCCAGGAATTTCAACGGCGGACCCAACGCGACGCTGGCCACCGTCACCAGAACCGACGGCGACTCGGCAGGTGGCACGCCGGGCTCAACGGCGGGGGCTGGTGAGGTCGCGGGGCCGTCGGTCATCGCGCGGCCGTGGCCGTGTAGATGCGCGGGACGCGCTTGGAAAGGCCGCAGAGGATCTCGTAGTTTACCGTTCCGGCCCACAAGGCCAATTCGTCGATGCTGATGGGCGCAGCCGCACCGGTCCCCTGATCGCCGCCTATCAGCGTGACCTGGTCCCCCAGGGTCGCGCCCGGGACATCAGTCACATCGATCATCATCATATCCATGCATACCGCGCCCGCCACCGGGGCGCGACTTCCACGCACCAGCGTCTGGGCGCCGCGCACGTGCCGCGGGTAGCCGTCGGCATAACCGACAGGCAACGTGGCCACCCGGGAGCGCCGTTGCGCTCGCCAGGCCCCGCCATAGCTCACCCCCTGGCCAACCTTGACGTCGTGGACGGCCATGATCTTCGTCCTCAGGTTCAACACGGGCTCAAGATCAGGCCGCGCGACCAGCACCGACGGCATGGCGCCGTAAAGGGCCAATCCGGGGCGGATCGCATCGAAGCGCGCCTCCGGAAAACGCACCGCCGCGGCGCTGTTGGCGGCGTGGATGGTGGCCAGGTGGGGCGCACGCGGGCGGGCCACGCCCAGCGCGCGGGCAAAAAGGCGAAGCTGCGCCTTGGTAACCGCAGCATCGGCCAGATCGGCCGACGCCAAGTGCGTGCACAGCCCCTCGATTCGTACGCGGGGGAAGGCCCGAGCGCGCTCGAAAAAGGCGGGCAGCTCGTCCACGGGGACGCCCAGGCGGTTCATGCCCGTATCCACCTTGAGATGGATGGCCACCGGTGCCCCCACCGCCGCGGGGCGACGCCGAACGGGTGCCTCGCCGAAGCGTTCGAGATCGCCCCGGTCATAGACGACGGGCGTCAGGTCGTGCTCTAGGACCTCAGACTGGTAGCGATCGTAGTAGGCACCCAGCACCACGATGGGCCCCTTGATGCCGGCGGCGCGCAGTTCCAACCCCTCCTCGACCAAAGAAACTGCCAGAGCGTCACACAGGGGCCCAAGCACTTTGCCCACGGCGGCCGCGCCATGACCGTAGGCGTCGGCCTTCACCACGCCGTATAGAGCCACCTTCGGCCCCGCGATCCTGCGCAGCCGCTCGACGTTGCGACGCAGGGCCCCCAGATCCACCTCGGCCACGGTCGGACGGATGGAGGTCCGGATGTCGACCTGCCGCGTTGTCAGTCCAGGGGCCGCCCCCGCTTTCTTTCGGCTCAAGACGCGGCGGATCTTCCCACCACGTTCGGCGGACGGTCAAAGCCTTTCGCGGCAGGTCAGTCTACGCCTCGCCGCTGATCGGCGACGACATGGCCAAAAAGCGCGGCGAAAGGGTCAGACGACGGCCGCGCAAGCCCACCAGGCCCTGGCGCGCCAGCTCGGCGATAATGCGCGAGACAGTCTCGCGACAGGCGCCAATCATGTTGCCCAGCTCCTGCTGGGTCGGGCAGCGGCGAATAACCACTCCCTCCGGGGTCGGCTCGCCGTCATCGCGGGCCAGCGAGGTCAGCGTGTGATTCAGGCGGGACTGTACGTCGGCCAGGGCCAACCCGGCGACCATGGACCGCGAACGGGCCAGGCGGCGTTCGAGATCCTTCACCAGAACCAGGGCGGCTTCTGGCGAGTTCCGTACCTGGGCCAAGAAATCACTGCGCGGGATAAACAGCAGCAGGCTGGTTTCCGCGGCAATGGATTCGCCCACAAAGGTCGCGGCCGACTCGGGCGCGGTCAGGGCGTCGATGCAGACGTCGCCTGCGCGGAAGGTTTCGAGGGTCACCTCGCGGCCGCCTTCCCCGCGGTGGATCGCCCGCAGGCGGCCCTTGACCACGACAATGACGGCGCCCGGCCCTTCTCTGTCGGGTGTGACGACCTGGCCCGGCCCAAATGACCGCAGCGACGATACGAACGACAGGGTTCCCAATGCCGACGGCGACCACGTCGCGAACCAGGGACACGAGCGCAAGGCGGTGAACGCGGGCTGCGTTGCCGGATCACGCACCTGCTGAGGGGCTTCGGTCCGAACGGATGCGATGGCAGTCATGAACTCCTCCTGAATCCGAGTTGCCGAAGCCCGGAGCTTCGAGCGGCCACGGCAGGTCGTGCCGAAACGCCGCGACCAGAGAATCAGCAACCCGGGTGCCAATAGCAAAACCCCGCAGGAACGCGCCTTGCCGCACATGTGACAGGGGCCATTGTGTTGCCAGCGCCACACCCCCTGTTCCTGAAAACCACAAAACCCCACAATTCGGGGGTTCAGGGCCCCATGGCGCTATTTTCTGGCGCTGTAGTCGACTTCGGCCAGATCCACGGTGTGGCCCGTGCTGCGCCGGGTCCGTCCGCGGGGCCGCGTCGCCTCCATCCCCAGTGCAAAACGCCCATGGTAAGGGAACTTCACGGCAATTCGCTCCTCCCGCAGCTCACCGCCGCGGGCTCCCCGGCAGCCCTGGGGCGGCGCGTGGTCGCTGGTCTGCGGTTTCCACTGGCGGCCAATCGGCGTGAGCAGGAAGCGCAAGGCAAAGTCCGGGGCGGAAGGGGGCAGCCCGGGACACTCCCAGAGAATCGACAGGGCTCGCTCGCCAACGAGCCACCGCGAGCCGACGACCCGCCCGAACGGAGTCGGGTCCATCCATACCGTGGGGGGCGTATATCCGTCGAGCAGACGAGCCCTCGCCGCCGCCTTCGCCGTCGTATCACCCACCAGGTTGCCAAAGTTGTGGAACAGCAACAGCCTCGGCCGATCCCCCGCATCCGGCAGCGTGACGGCCGGGCTATGGTCTGGGGCCGCCACCACGCCCAATTCCAGATCGCGTTCCAGTTCTTGCCACGGCTGCCGGGTCAGCAGCGTCGTGTGATCGCCGGGGAACGACAAGAAGCGCTGCAAGCCGTCGCACATCGTCGGCCGCGTCGTGAACGCATAGCAGCGGATGCCCGCGTCGCTGCGACGCAGGTCCACCATCCACAGGGAGCCGACTTGCACCGCCGGGTGGTCCTGCAGCATCGATTTCACAACGGCGGAATCCGCAGCGGCCAGCGGCTCGCCGAAAAGCAGAAACAAGTTGGATTCCTTCTGGCGGCGGGCAAGGGCCCCGGCGACAGTTGCCACCCGATCCACCCGCCGGTCCAACCGGTGGCGCAGCGCGGGGCCATCGGGGAAGCCCGGAAGCGCCAGCCCCAGATCGCGGGGGGTCGTCGCCTCGTTCGCCATGCGGATGAGGATCTCCGCTGATTCGGCGGGGGCTGGGTAATCCGCCCGGCTGCTAACCAACGTACGGATGAAAACGGGCACGGCGCCGACGAACCACACGACCAAGGCCGCAGCCACAGCCAAACAGGACAGGCCGCGCCGGCCGCGCCCGAGCCACCGGATTCCAGCAAGCAGATCGACGACGGCGAGTGGCACCAGCGCGGCCACCGGCGTCAGCCAGGTTCCGGCTGCCGGCCGCAGCAGCAGGAACAACCCGGAAAGCCCCAGACCCACCAGCACGGTGTCGCGCGGGTGCGGTCGGCGGGTCAGCACGCGCGCAACAAGGAAGATCGCCCACAGCGCCAGCAGGACCCGCGCCCCCGTCGGAATGAGGTGCAGGCCCCGAGCGCCATCCGCGGCCGGCGAAAAGCCCGCTGGGCACAGCCGCAGCAACGCGGCTTCCACAAGCAGGGTTCCAAGCAACACGGCGGCGAACCCCTGGTAGCCACGGCCGGTCCGACGCAGCATCACGGCCTGCAAAGGGCTTGAAAGCGACGCCTGCCCGCCGGCTGCGCGCCAGCGGGTCTTGGCTATCGCGGATAACACCAGCCCCAGCACAAGGGCGACCGCCATCCCGTACGCGCTGGGGTCCGCCAGCGTCGCGACCAGCAGCCAGAAAATCGTCGAACCGGCGGCGGCCGCCTCGGAACGGTCGAGGTAGCCCAGGTAGGACCGGGCCGCCATCAACATTCCCGCCACGGCGAGCATTTCTGGATCGGGTACCGCGGCGGCGGCCGCCAATCGCGGCGACAGCCCGAACACGACCGCCGCGACGACAGCGCCCCACGGTCCCCAGCCGCGCCAGCCGACAAGGGCCACGGCAAACAGGGCGCACAAAGCGACAGCGACTGCGGGAACGCGCGCCGTGTAGCTGTGGTCACCCAGGTACCGGTAGGACAGCTCTTCAAGCGCGACGACCGGCCTGGCAAGAACCATCGTCACGGAGGACGCCGCCGGAGCGCGGGCGAGTGCCCTTCCCTCGGACGCGTATTCGGCCAGACGCGCGCCGCCTGCGCCCACGCCGATCGGCGCCGCCACGCCCAGCAGCGAATGGGCCAGCAAGCCCGCGGCCGCCAGCAGGATCAGGACCGCCGCCAGCAGCCGCCCCAGCAGCGACCGTGAGGACGATCGGTGCACCTCGAAGCCGCTCCACTCCATCAGATGGTGGAGTGTATACCGGGCTGGCCCTGGGTCAGGTGTGAAGGTCCCGAAGACGAGCGCCCCAGACCCGGTGTCCCGTCGTCGGGTGGTCGAACAGGCAGCGGGAATGGCCCTTGTGGGCGTTCAAATTGTCCATAACCACGAAGTCGCCCGGCCGCAGGTTCGGCGCGAGTTGTTGCTCGACGAAGGCCAGAAATACGTCGGTGTCCGATCAGGCACCGCAACAACTCGCTCTTCTACAAGAGCCAGCACGGCGCGAACGTGGGCGACATCTACATGAGCCTCATCCACACCGCCGAGCTGCACCGCGAGAATCCCTTCGACTACCTCACGGCGCTCCAACGGAGCGCCAAGGCCGTAGCCGAAAATCCCGCCAACTGGCTGCCCTGGAACTACCGCGAGACGCTCCAGCGCTCGGCGCCGCACGCGGCCGCCAGCGGCCGAGATCCCGGCCCTCCCGCGCCGCCCGCCGCCCGGCCTCGCCTACGCCGACACGCGCCCGCGTCCGCCGCCAACACCCTCGCTGCCCTACCATCGACCTGACCATCCGTCGGGCCGGTCACCCCGCGATCCGCGCTGGCCGCCAGGCGGCGGTGAAACCCGCTGGCCGTGCCCCCTCGGGTGCCCCACGCCTGCCGGAAGAACACGATGCTTCCGGGTCCCCGCCCAGGTCAAAAAGACGCGGGACCTTGCGTTTTTCGGCGCGACATCTCCGCCGGGTGCGGTCTTCAGTACGAAACCCGGATCTACCCCCCCCCTCGAAAGGACAACTTCCATGCGAACCATTCTCCGAAAAACCGCTCTCCTCTCCTCCCTCGCCGCCGTGATGGCATTCGGCGCCGTAACTTCAAGCGCCCGGGAAGCGGAGGCGGGCAGTTACTACGGTTTCGTGAAGGGAGCGACGACGTTGACCGTGAACGGAACCGCCTACTTCGCATTCAGGCACGTCTCGGCGCCTGGCTATCCCTCTTCCAACTTCTACTGGATCGTGCCGGCGACCGACGCTGGTACTGCCACCCTTGCAACCCTCTCACTTTCGCAGTCCATCTTCAACGAGTCCTATCAGATGGCAGTGACCGTCTCGTGCACCACCTGCAACCTCATGGTTGTGGGTGGTCGCACGTATTGGGTTCCTGAGAAAATCTCCATGGGCAACCTCTAAGGGTGCCTCTAAGGGTCCCAGATCCTCACTTTTCTGGCTCTCCTGACATCTGCGCTTCCACGAAGATGTCAGGAGAGGGCGAATTTGGTGTGAAGTGGGCCGCCGCCCAGGGGCCTCGTTCATCACAGTTCCACCGAACCGATCATGATAAATCGAGCACCTGTGGGGATGGCTATCAGGTGTCGGACTTCCTCCGGCGTGGGATCACCCGTCAGCGCTGGGACAGCGAGGTTGCAAGTCACCCTTCCGTTGCTGCGTAGTTCCCTGGCGGGGGCTGCTTTGTTCTCGTACCTGGTGGTTGCAATCAGGTGGCGAGCAACGCTGCCGTCCCAGGGAAATGGCGTCACTTCCAGCAATAGCCAGCCCGGCTGCGCTCCTGGTGGG